>NZ_CP056199.1:3055448-3360992 GCF_013782625.1 Enterobacter sp. RHBSTW-00994
GATAAATGCAGCAGGACCAGTAATGGAGCGATCAACATGGCTTTCGGCCGCCAGATGCATAACCGCATCGGGTTGATGCTCAGTGAAAATACGCGCCATGGCATTACCATCACAGATATCTGCTCGCTCAAATGCGTAACGCGGATCATTTTCAATGTCTACCAACGATTCAAGGTTACCTGCGTAGGTCAACTTATCTACGTTCACTACAGAATCTTTAGTATTATTAATGATATAACGAACTACTGCAGATCCAATAAAACCTGCACCACCAGTGACGAGTATTTTCACAAGACTATTCCGTATTGCGTCGCAATGTTTAAATTCAACCTTCATTCCGTAGAGACGCACAGCAGCGAGCAGAAATTATAAACACGCTACCGCCCCTGGCTCTACAGCTACCAGTATACTGAAAAAAAGAACAACGTTATCTGCACCTCAGTTGAAACTGGAGTGCAATTTTATAAGGATTGGCACAAAAAGCTAATCCGATATTCTCCCCTTAAACGTCCTTGAAGACAAGGAAAAATCTTACTGCCAATTAAGGAGTTAGAAGAGAGAACTACTAATTTTAACTATTGATTTTAATATAAAAAAAAAGGTAGCGAGAATAAATGACTAAGCTCTGAACAGCCCAGAATCACTCTCAACTACCTTCTTACTGCCACGATTAAACGGCCTTTTCGATGTCTTACTCTGTAAGCATTTTCTCAATGCTTTTACGGAACTTAGCCCCTTCTTTCAGGTTGCGCAGTCCGTAGTTTACAAACGCCTGCATGTACCCCATTTTTTTGCCGCAATCGTAACTGTCGCCAGTCATCAGCATCGCATCAACGGACTGTTTCTTCGCAAGCTCAGCGATTGCGTCAGTTAACTGGACACGATCCCAAGCGCCGGGTTCCGTTTTTTCCAGTTCTGCCCAGATGTCAGCGTTGAGGACATAACGCCCTACAGCCATCAAATCAGAGTCCAGCGTCTGCGGCTGATCTGGTTTTTCGATAAATTCAACGATACGGCTCACCTGGCCTTCTGAGTCCAGAGGTTCTTTTGTCTGAATAACAGAGTACTCGGACAGATCGCCATTCATGCGTTTTGCCAGCACCTGGCTACGGCCAGTTTCATTGAAACGGGCCACCATTGCGGCAAGGTTGTAGCGCAGCGGGTCGGCAGATGCATTGTCCAGGATAATATCCGGCAAGACGACAATGAACGGATTATCACCGACAATCGGACGGGCACACAAAATGGAATGACCCAGACCCAGAGGCTGGGCCTGGCGGACATTCATTATGGTCACCCCTGGTGGGCAGATAGACTGCACTTCGGCCAGGAGCTGACGTTTGACACGTTGCTCAAGCAACGCTTCGAGTTCGTAAGAGGTGTCGAAGTGGTTTTCAACCGCATTCTTTGATGAATGGGTGACCAGAACGATTTCTTTGATCCCTGCAGCAACAATCTCGTCAACGATGTATTGGATCATTGGCTTGTCGACGATCGGCAGCATCTCTTTAGGAATCGCTTTGGTGGCTGGCAGCATATGCATGCCAAGACCTGCTACCGGAATGACTGCTTTCAAATTAATCATTATTTCTTCCACCTTAAAATGGTTGACGAATTATAGCCCTTTAGCCTGTTTTCGCCAGCAAGATTTGCTGTAATTCTCGGGCAGATGTTACCCCTCAGCCCCATAAAATGCAGTAGTTGTAATCCGAATAACACGTGAACAGATACCAGGAATCGTCGCAAAGTGTGTCAACTCGTATCATCTGCGCGGCAACGTAAAATTCAGTTTTTCCGCATTCACAACCTGCTGATCAACCCTGTCAATATCGACGGAGCTCTGCCCCTTCTCATTAACCGCAGTAATGTTGGCCAGTGAAAGCAATGTCTCTTCTCTTGCCATAAACTTGCCGCGAACATCTTTACGCAGATCGAAGTTTACCTTAAGAGCTGGTCCACTCTTCGATTCCTGCATCACACTGATATTACGCATAAAAAGATGTTGCGGTTTATTATGTAGCTCAAGCGTTGCGCGCTGAATATCAACATTCGTGATCGCCACGAATGATGTTGCATTTCCGGAAGAGATTTGAATGCCGCGTAATTTGTAATCAAGTTTTCGATTATCAAGCCGGATGCTATTGAGCCTGAAATTCTGCGGTATCGACAGATAATCCCCCTTGATTACGCCGTAACCAATTAACATACCCGCGCTATTCACCATTTCAACATTATCAATAACGAAATTATCACAGCCATAAATGGCCACAGTGGCATTATCGATCCCCGCTTTCTTACTGAAATCCGGGGTAATATTTTGTGCTTTTATATTGCGAATAACAAAGTGTTTGCCGTTCTCAACATGCACCAGTTGACGGCAATTACTGCCCGTAATATTCGCCACCACGAAGTTCTTCACAGCCTGCTGTTCAGGGTAGTCATTATCATAAGTGCTCCCTGCCAGCCCAATCCCTATCCCCCAGTTGATCTTACCGTTGGTGCAGTTGATGTTGTCGATGACATGGTCCGAGATCAAAATATTGTGGTCATTAATCGCGACATTCCACTCAATGGCATCCCCTTGCAAGTGACTAAAACGGCTATTGGTGATCCGCGCGCCATCAATCTGGTTATGAAATCCCTGGCGGAGAATCGCGTAATTCGCCTGAGCCACCGTGATCTTGTCAATAAGCAGGTTGCGCATCACCCGCGCTGTTTTTCCGCCAATGTAAATCTGGGTGACGGGACCAAACCCACTCATTGCCAGTCCCTGAATCACGCAATCGGACCCACGCACATCCAGAGTGATGTTCTCAGTCCGTCCCTCCCCTTCCCCAAGCACTTTGCAGCCATCCTGCAAGACAAAGCGTCCGCGGCCATTTCCGGTCAACATCCCACGAATCAGCAGCGTTTTACCCTCAGGAATAAAAATGCCTGTATTGATATTTTCACAATGAAGTCCGGCAGGAACGATAACCGTGTTCCCTTCGGCAAACGCCTGTTTAAAAGCGGCAATCCAGTCATTGTGGTTGTAATGGCTGATATCCACCGTTCCCCCGGTGGCAGCCTTCGCCACGCGCGAGTTAAGCAGCGGTGTCGCAGCCAGGACAGAAAAAGCAGAGACAAAAGTGCGTCGGGTAATTGATTTCAACATACAACCTCGGCGTTAAAGCGTGTGTAACAGGCTGGCTAACTGGCGATTAATCAGGTGTTGATTAAACTCCGTTTCGACTTTCTGCCGTGCGTTGTGTAATACGGGCATCAGTTCTTGTTGCTCAATATGGCTAAAGGTGGCCAGGCACTCGGCCAGCGCAAGTGCATCATTCTCAGGCACAAGCCAGCCGGAGTAACCGGGGCTAATCAGTTCCGGGATCCCGCTATGTACCGTCGACACCACCGGGATCCCCACAGCCATCGCTTCCATCAGCGCCACCGGAATGCCTTCCATATCGCCATCCGTCCCTGTTACCGACGGCAGCAAAAAGACGTCAGCGTCATCCAGCATTGCTTTGACTTCATGGCTCGGTTTGAAACCTGGCATTTCGACATAATCGTCCAGTTCATAGTGTTCGATAAGGGTCTTCAGGCGACGCTCCCACGGGCCGATACCCAGGATGCGATACTTAAAATCGACGCCCCGGGATTTCAATTGCCGGCAGGCTTCAATTGCTACGTGCAGCCCCTTTTTCTCCGTCAGACGGGCAACCGAGATAATTTGCAGCGGTTTACCCGGCACTTTTATCGGTCGCAGAGTAAAACGATCCATATCTACGCCCATACGAGAAACAGTAATCTTCTCACCAGGGCAGCCCATTTGCTTCAGACGTCCGGCCCACAGTTCACTGATAGGCAGCATCAGATCGCCACGACGAAAAAGCGCCTGATACTCTGCGGTATAGTGGTTAAGCACGTCATGGCTGGAGATATCGATGCCATGAAAAATCGTGGCGATTTTCCCTTCAATCACGCCCAGTTCACGTAATTTTGCCGCCGTGACACCCGCTGGCCCAAAATGAGCAATAAATACATCTGCACGGTAGGGCCGGGCGGTCTGACCACAGATGGCGGAGAGGATCAAATTGCGTGACTCGTCGCCATAGCGAGAGATGTTTAACGCACGCCATGTCGAGGCGCGATGCATGCCTTGTAGCGTTTTACCGGCGCGATAGCGGAGCTTTCCCATCCGCCCCTGCGGTTCATCCTGCAACCAGCAAGTTTTCGCCTCCAGGCCGTATTGTTTCCACGCAGCATGGGTATTTTGCGTATCCCCTTTTTGCAGGGCGATGATCTCAACCTCATATCCCATATCAATAAACGCAGTAATCTGATTCAGGACAAACGTTTCCGAAGACAGCGGGAATTTCAGCAAAAAGAAACCAACCTTCATTTCACCTCCCCGATGCGTTCAAGAACAGACTTCACCATACCGAGGCCATTTTCTCGCTCTGCTTTCACCGCCTTCGTCAGGCGCGCGTTAATGACCGGTAACTGCCCCAGCGTGTCCGCCACCATGGCACTGAGTGACCCATCCAGAAGATGGCGAACATCAATCGCCATCTCTGGCATTCCCAGTTGCTGCATGATGCCTGCCGATTTGTGCTCGTAGTTGATGGCAATGGCAGGTGTACCGAAATTCATTGAGATAATCGCAGAATGCAGGCGCGTCCCAACGGTTAAATCACAGGCTGAAAGCAGTTTCCCCATCTCAAGGTCATTCAGCTCGTCCATCACCACATGATAACGTGACGGGTCGTTCACATACTGACGCAGGTTCAGCGCCACCATGCGATCGTCCTTGTTGTAGCTGTCAATACCGGTGCAGGTGGAAAGCGCCAGAACCTGATAACCGCAGTCCAGTACGCGGTTAACCACGTCGGCGAAGGCTTTTTCATAGGCTTCCTGCGTGGTTCCCAGACGCTTATCAAAAGGTGCAAGCTCGCGCAAAGTAATGGCAACGGTTTTTTGTTGTTCCGCCACATTCAACCAGTGCTGAACGGCATAACTGGCCTCAAATTGATCAGCCTGATGATCGACCAGCCAGGCCGTATCGACCCCATGCTCCACTTTTGACGTGTCGATTTCACTTCGTTTCATCAATTCAAGGCTGACGGATTCACGCAGGATTAGCGCATCACAGTGACCAAATACATAATTTGCCAGTTGGTTGAACTGTGGGTCCTGGAAAGGCCCCACGCTATGCCCAATCATAAACAGCGGTTTTTTCGCCATAAAAGTACAGAGTGCGTGCTCGAACTGAGGCACGCCATAGAGATCGACAAAAAATGAACCGCCGACCTGAATGATGGCGTCGTAGCCCGACAACAGACGGACAAAATCAGTAAACCCCTGAGCAATAGCAATATTGCGCAACTTCCCGGTATCTGTCACACGGGACAAAAGCACCTGATGCTGATAGCGACGACGCAGCACTTTCTTTACGCGCCCCATCACCCCTGCGGCGTTGTTGTGCTGTTTCATCTGGCTGTACAGCGGGTCGCCCATCACCGGACGGTTAAGAAGCCAGGATGAGCTCACCGGATAACGGCTCATCACATCCACTTCCGTTTCAGGGGCCAGCGCGTTAATCGCATCCAGTAAACCGCGCAGAATGGCACTGTCACCACGGTTGCCGCATGTGTGATTACCAAGAATCAATAATTTCATAATGACCTCTTAAAGAAATTCTCCACCCTGACCTTCTTCTCTGAAGGCCGGAATCAAGAAAAAATGCCCTAAATCAACCTGCCCGGAGCAGCGTTTTCATCTTCTCACTTCGGCAAAACTGGCGTTTCATCTCCACCACCAGGGCATTACGTGAAAGCACAATCATCGCCCCAAATGCCAGTGCGCCAGCGGCTATTTGCGCGGCTAGCAATACGCCAAGCGGCAGATGACCATTGAGCGCTATGCCCAGGCCATAACTGACTGCCAGTGTTGGCAACGACAGGTAAAACGGCAGCCACAGACTCAGGATGTACTGCCGGTAGCTGGAACCGAGTACCGGTTTGATCATCACGAAATAGCTCAATACGGTGTTGATGACCTGCACCAGCAGAAAGCCCAGCGTCACGCCAATCGCACCCGCCAGATGACCGCCAACAATAATGGCCGGGATAAACAGGAAGGTTTTGAATACATTGAATTTAAAGCTGATATCCACGCGGGCTTTTGCCATCAGCAGGGAACCAATCGGATTCCCTACCGAACGCAATAACCCCACCACACATAGCAACTGCAGGATCGGAACGATGCCGTTCCACTTCTCACCAAAAACCAGCGGAACAAAATTGTTGGAGACCACCATCAGCCCCAGCAGAGCCGGGAAATTAATAATCCCCACCACGGAAAGTAGCTTATAGAAGTTGACGCGTAACTTTTCGGTATCGTCCTGTATTTTGGCGAACGCAGGAAAAAGCACGCGGGTGATGATAGGGTTGAGTTTCATCGGCGGGACAACCGCGACGTTGTACGCAAGATTGTAGCCGCCTGCGATGCTCGCCCCCAGAATGCGCGCCAGCACCAGCGTGGACAGATTGGTATTAATGTAGTTAATGATGCTATCTGCGGTTAGCCACGCCCCAAAACGCAGGTTAGATGACACCGACGCCAGCGAAAAGTGGAATCCAGGACGGTAAATCTTACGACCAAAGTAGCCGAACAGTGCGGTACGCACGACGGTATTCACCAGATACCCCAGAATCGCCGTTAACGCCCACGGCCAGAAATGCGCGCTCACGACGGTAAAGGTAAATCCCGCCACCACAGCACTGGTTTCAACCATACCAATCTTGCTGAACTCCAGCTCTTTTTGCATGAGCGCACGAAACTGTTGCCCATGCGGGATCACGACAAAAGCAAAAGAGAGTGTACGTATTAACGGTGCGAGATCGGGGTTATGTAACACGTCAGCAATAGTGCTGGCCGACAGAAAGACCAACACACATACCGTAATGCCCAGCGCCACGTTCAGCCAGTAGAGCGTGGTCAGTTCCAGGTGGCTAATCTCTTTACGCTGGATAATGGAGTTCGCAATACCAAAATCCGATAGCGTATCGGCCAGGGCAATAATGACCAGTGAGATGGTCAACAGACCGAACTGATGATTATCGATAATCCGCGCCAGGACGGTCATCTGCACCAGCCCCAGTCCGATGATCACCAGCGTCGCCATGGCTGACCACTTTGCCCCACTGATGGTTTTTTCACGTAAGCTCATGACCGTTCCTTAATACGCCGCTTTGTTCACAAAGCCTTTAAAGATGGTCAGAAAAACGATTTTGATATCGAACCAGACACTCCACTCACGGATGTACTCCAGATCGAACTCAATGCGTTTCTCCATTTTTTCCAGAGTATCGGTTTCACCACGCCAACCGTTGATTTGCGCCCAGCCCGTAATACCCGGCTTCACTTTGTGGCGCAGCATGTAACCTTCAATCAGTGAACGGTATTGCTCGTTATGCGCCACTGCATGTGGTCGTGGCCCAACAATCGACATACCGCCGGTCAGGACGTTAATAAATTGCGGTAATTCGTCCAGTGAAGTACGGCGCAAAAAGTTACCCACACGCGTCACTCGCGGATCGTTTTGCGTCGCCTGCGTCACGACGCTGTCGTTTTCCATGACTTTCATTGAGCGGAACTTCCACACCATGATCGGTTTTCCGTCCATGCCGTAACGGGTCTGGCGGAAGATCACCGGACCTGGCGAGGTGATCTTCACCGCAAGGGCGATCGCGCACAGAACGGGGGAGATCAGCAACAAAATCAGGGAAGAGAGGACGATATCTTCCAGGCGTTTCAGCACGCGGTTGATGCCGGAGAGCGGTGTATCGTAAAGCGGTACTACCGGTACGCCATTCACCTCTTCGATACGCGAATGCAAGATATTGAAGGTAAAGACATCAGGGATAAGACTTACTGAGCAGGTGGTATCAGCCAGCTCGCGCATCAGGTTACGGATACACTTCTCTTCACTCATCGGCATCGCAATGTAGACATTGTGGATCTTGCCCGCTTTCGCATCCTCAATGAGCTGTTCGGTATTGCCTGCCCAATCCGGTGAGACACCGCCGGGTTGTGCGTCGTGATACACCCCGACAACGTCGAAGCCCAGCCAGGGCTCTTTGCGGAAACTGTTGAGTAATAACGCCCCAACGGGCAGATCGCCGGCCACTGCCACAAAGCGGGTGTTATACCCCTGGTTACGTAACCAACCAGCGCAATAACGGATAGACACGCGACACACCACCATGCCGAGACTGGTTAACCCGTACCAGCACAGATAAGTGACAAGACGATTATCAAAATCATGGCTAAATGCCACCAGTCCGGCACTGAATATCAGACTTAAGGTCCAGTTTTGCAGCAGCAGCATCAGTTCAGTTGTAATCTTTACACCGCGCCATGAACGATAAAAATCGGTCATCCCGCCGATCATTTGAAACACCACCAGGGCAATCAACGCCATCAGCAGATGCATGTATAAAAATGGCAATCCGCTTATCCGGCACACCGCCCACAGCCCGCCGACCATGATGGTAATGTCAGAAAAACGCTGCACCATTGAGATTAACGATGCATTCGTTCTGGCTCGCTCGCGCTTTTTTAGATTTGTCATCGTTGTTCCTTTCGTTCAAAACCAGCCCCTCACCTTCTCCCTTCCGAAGAGAAGTTGAGGGGGAAAGTTTTACTGATTCAACAGCGCCAGAATGTCCTGCGTTCGCGCTTCCATCAGCGGGACATCTCCCCGTGACTCCACATTCAGACGCACCACAGGTTCCGTATTCGAGGAGCGCAGATTGAATCGCCATTGAGGAAACGACATGCTGATCCCATCGGTGTGATCAATATCCAGAGCGTGAATAGCAAAATGCTGCTCGACGCGCGCAATCGCCTCGACGGGCAATGCCAGTGTGCTGTTGATTTCACCACTCGCCGGGAACGCTGCCATACGGTCGCGAACCAGCTCGCCCAACGTCTGCCCTTTCAGGCACAGCAACTCTGTCACCAGCAACCACGGGATCATGCCGCTATCGCAGTAGGCAAAATCGCGAAAATAGTGATGTGCGCTCATCTCTCCGCCATAGATGGCATCTTCCTCACGCATCCGCTCTTTAATAAAAGCGTGACCGGTTTTGGACATAACCGGTTTGCCCCCTGCGGCACTGACCACATCAACCGTATTCCAGGAGAGACGCGGATCATGGATGATCTTCGCGCCTGGGTTTTTCTCCAGGAATGCTTCTGCCAGAAGGCCTACGATGTAGTAACCTTCGATAAACTGACCTTTTTCGTCGAACAGGAAGCAACGGTCAAAGTCACCGTCAAAGGCGATCCCCATATCCGCGCCATGTTCAATCACCGCATTGCGGGTATCCGCCCGACACTCTGGCAGCAGCGGATTAGGGATACCATTGGGGAAATGACCGTCCGGGGTGTTATGGACTTTGACGAACGTCACCGGCACGTTGAGCGCCTTAAAGCGAGCTTCCAGGGCATCTACAACCGGGCCTGCCGCACCGTTGCCGGAGTTAATTACCAGCTTCAATGGCTTGAGGTTTGCCACGTTGATGTAACCCAGGAGATGGTCGAGATAGGCAGCGCGAAGGTCGATTTGCTGGTAGCTGCCACGTTTTGTAGGGTCCACCGGGGGGAAATCGTTGGCTTCCGCAAGACGCTGCACATCACGTAAGCCAGTATCTCCGCTGATAGGTCGAGCTCCCTCACGCACCAGCTTCATCCCGTTGTAATTCATTGGATTATGGCTGGCTGTCACTTCAATACCGCCATCTACCCCCAGATGGAAAGTGGCAAAATAGATCTCTTCTGTACCCGAAAGTCCAATATCCAGCACATCGACACCGGCATCCTGCAACCCTTTCGCCAGTGCCTGTTTTAGCGATTCGCTGGTCAAACGCACGTCACCGCCCAGTACAATCGTTTTCGGCTTTAAATATTCGCCATATGCCCGGCCAATACGCCACGCAATATCTTCATTCAGTTCTTCACCCAGCTTGCCGCGAATATCGTAGGCTTTAAAACAGGTTAACTTTTCCATGATCACCCCTTTTTCAGGCAACAGTCGGCCAGGGCTCTTAATGAGCCTTATTAATTGGTAGTAAATGTTTTGCCCGGTAACGTCGTGCTTACACGCGCCCGTAGCGATCCTCAAAGCGGACGATATCGTCCTCTTCCAGATAGGAGCCGGAACGTACTTCGATCAGATCGAGAGGAATTTTCCCTGGGTTTTCCAGGCAATGTGTTGCCCCCAGCGGAATGTAGATTGATTCATTTTCACCCAGCAGTTTCACGTCATCATTGATGGTCACTTTGGCTGTTCCCGCCACAACCACCCAGTGTTCCGCCCGGTGATGGTGCATCTGCACCGACAGTCCTTCACCTGGTTTCACCGTAATACGTTTCACCTGATAGCGTTCCCCTGCATCGATCGAATCGTATTTACCCCACGGGCGGTAAACTTCGCGGTGAATATGGTGTTCGTGGCGGCCATCGGCCTTAATTTTCTCCACGACTTTTTTGACATCCTGCACAGCATTGCGATCGGCAATCAACACCGCGTCTTTGGTCTGGACAACCACCAGATCCTTGACACCCACCGTGGTCACCAGCCCCGATTCGGCATACACATAGCTGTTTTCCGTTTTATGACTGATCACATCCCCATGATGAACGTTGCCTTCCGGCGTGTGGGCGCTGATCTCCCAGAGCGAGGACCAGGAACCGACATCACTCCAGCCCGCATCCATGGGAACCACCACCGCGTCAGCCGTCCGCTCCATCACCGCATAGTCGATCGACTCTTCCGGGCAGGCGAGGAACGAAGCTTCGTCTACACGGATAAAATCGAGATCCGGGTCGACCACATCCATCGCCTTTTCACAGGCATTGAGGATATCCGGGCGGTACTTTTGCAACTCTTCGAGGTAGCGCCCGGCGCGGAATAAGAACATGCCGCTGTTCCAGTAATACTCCCCACTGGCAACGTAGGCCTGCGCGGTGTCCAGATTCGGTTTTTCAACAAATTGCGCCACGTTAAACGCCACGCTGTCAGCCTGCGCCTCAGCGACATCCCCACGGCGGATATAGCCGTAACCCGTTTCCGGTAGATCCGGCACAATACCGAACGTCACCAGTTTGCCACTTTCGGCGTAGGGAATGGCTGCACGTACAGCGTCACGGAAAGCATCTTCCTGCTGGATCACGTGGTCTGCTGCCAGCACCAGCATGAGAGGGTCACACTCTGGACTGCTACGCAGTGCCGCCAGCGCTGCCAGCGCTATCGCCGGAGCTGTATTGCGGCCCGCAGGTTCCAGAATAATGTTTTCAGTCAACTTGTTGAGCTGACGCAACTGCTCGGCAACGATAAAGCGGTGCTGTTCATTACAAATCACCACCGGGCTTTCGCACGCCACACCATTAAGGCGTGACACCGTTGTTTGCAGCATAGTGAGATCCCCTTTCAGGCAGAGGAACTGCTTTGGATAGAGCACGCGGGACAGCGGCCATAACCGGCTACCAGAGCCTCCAGCCATCACGACCGGAAAAAGTTTGGTTTGACTCATGATTTATCCCCGTATATCTGCAATAAATTGGCTAAGCACGTTCTCTTTTTCGAGCGTGCGTTCGGCATATTCACGTGCCACCGTGTTCTCTTTTGGCATCACGAGTGCCTGTTCGATCCCCGTCACCAGCGCCTGAACGGATTCCGGCTCCACGCAGACGGCGATACCGGGATAGCTTTTGCACAACTGACCCAATTCAGTTTCAGGTTCTGCGGTGATCACCGCATTGCCACCAACAGCCAGGATGTTGGTCAGTTTTGAAGGCAGAACGGCATCCGCCGCCCCGCGTTTTTGCACCACCAGGTGACAATCGCCCATCTTCAGCAACGCGGGCAGTGCGTCATAAGACTGGAGCGGGAAGAATTTCACATTGGGTAAACCACGCTCACTGACCATTTTTTCCAGGCGCGCTTTACCGCCTCCTTGTCCGACAATCACAAACATCCATGGATGTTTTTGAAGCTGATGAGCCGCTTCAATCACGCTTTCCAGCCCCTGCTTTTCGCCGATGTTGCCTGAGTAAAGAATAATTTTTTGGTCGTCAGGCAAACCGAGTTGAGTACGTAACGTCAGGACATCACGCTCTGCCACATCCCGAAAACGCGCCACTTCCGACCAGTTCGGGAAAAAGATCACTTTGTCCGCCGCCACGCCCTTTTCCTGCGCTTTGTTCATCATGGAGCGTGAGATGGTCGAAACATAATCAACGTTAAGCAGGCCACTTCGCTCAAAGGCACTGGCGAGTTTTGCCACTTTTCCACCGTTGCTTTTACCGGCCATTCCCAGGCCCAGCATCGCGTCCACTTCATAATCCTGAATATGCAACAACGTGCGTGCGCCAGAGAGCTTGCCAAGCAACCGCATACCAGGGGTACAAAACAGCGTTGGCACGATGCCGATAATGCGATCCGGCTTCCAGCGACGCTGGGCCATTAGCGGGAAGAAACTGCTCAGCGCAAAACTGCCCAAATGAATCAAACGCTTTAGCGTCGAAGGCTGTTCAGGAACATACAGGGGACAACGCCAGACGGTAGCCACCCCCTGTTCACGGCGATAACGCCAGCTTGAATAACGCTCGCCCACCTTCCATTCCGGGTAATACGGTGGTGCGGTAATGACCCGCACCTCATGACCCTGACTTGCCATCCACTCGACCATTTCGCCGGTGTACTTTCCGATCCCGGTCAACTCTGGCGAATAGTTAATGCCGTACACCAAAATTTTCATATTCCTGGTGCCTCAGCCTGTTGCGCCGCAAGAAAATACGCTCGGCTGTTGTCATGCACATTTTCGCTTGCCAGTAACGCCTCTGGATCAAGCCAGCGGTAATCATCATGTTGAGAATCAGGCAGAGACAACTCAGCCTCGCGAACTTTCAGGCGGAAACCGAGTACCACGTAGTGTGTCGTGAAATCCGTCCCGGAGAAGTTGTCGTCGTAGAAGTGCTGCCAGACCCCATAAAACTGAGCTGCCGCCATTGGCAGACGCAGCCCCAGTTCCGCCAGCGAGAGACGTTCAAAGGCACTGGCAAGCCGCTCATCCTTTTGCACGCGTCCACCGGGTACAAACCAAAAACCCTGGGCAGGGCGATTGGTTCGTTTCCCCAGCAAGAACTCGCCGCGTTCATTTTCCACAATCAGATCGAGTGATATGAGCGGAGTAGAGCGCACTACCGTGGCAAAATCTTCCTGACTTAAAAACATGATTACCCCCGGAAGCGGTGCTGGTTTTCGAGGAACCACTGATAGGTGCTTGCCAGCCCCTGTTCCAGTGAAACCTCGTGATACCAGCCCAACTGATGCAGACGCGTTACGTCCAGCAACTTACGTGGCGTACCGTCCGGTTTTGATGCATCAAACACCACGCGGCCCTTGTAACCCACCACTTTTGCCAGGGTTTGCGCCAGCTCGCGGATCGTGCAATCCACGCCTGTTCCCACGTTAATGTGGGACAGCATCGGTTCGGTGTTTTCCAGCCACACCTCACGATCCAGCTCCATCACGTGGATACTGGCTGCTGCCATGTCGTCCACATGCAGGAACTCACGCATCGGTGTGCCACTGCCCCACACCACCACATCCGGGGCATTTTCTGCCGTCGCTTCATGGAAGCGGCGCAACAACGCCGGGATCACGTGCGAATTGCTCGGGTGAAAGTTATCGTGCGGCCCGTACAGGTTCGTCGGCATCACTGAACGATAGTCACGGCCATACTGCCGGTTATAGGACTCGCACAGCTTGATACCGGCAATCTTGGCGATCGCGTAAGGCTCGTTGGTGGCTTCAAGCGTCCCTTGCAGCAATTCACTTTCCGCCATCGGCTGTTTAGCCAATTTCGGATAGATGCAGGATGAACCGAGGAACAACAGTTTATTCACGTTGTGCAGGTGCGCTGCGTGAATGATGTTGCTCTCAATCATCATGTTTTCGTAGATGAAATCTGCCGGGTAAGTATTGTTGGCCACAATACCGCCCACTTTTGCCGCCGCCAGATACACCTGATCAATACGCGAATGTGCAAAGAACTCCTGTACTGTTTTGCTGTCGAGCAGGTTCAACTCGTCACGCGTACGGACAATCACCTCAACGTCACCGCGTTGTTCCAGTTGGCGAACAATGGCGGACCCCACCATGCCGCGATGACCGGCGACAAAAATACGTTGTTTGGTCATTCTCAGGACTCCAGCGCGATCGCAACCTCGTAACCATGGGATTTCAGCAGAGAGTGTTTCTTCGCGGCTTCGAGATCTTTAGCAACCATCTCAGAGACCATCTCCTGCAGAGTGGTTTCAGGCTTCCAGCCCAGGGTTTCGTGTGCTTTGGTTGGGTCGCCAAGCAGGGTCTCTACTTCAGCAGGACGGAAGTAACGCGGATCAACCTGAACAATCACGTCACCCGGTTTCACACCTGGAGCATCATGGCCTGTCACTGACACCACAATGCCCTTCTCTTCCACACCCTTGCCTTCAAAACGCAGTTTGATACCCAGTTGCGCGGCCGCCATCTCAACGAACTGGCGCACGGAATACTGCACACCGGTTGCAATCACGAAGTCTTCTGGTTTGTCCTGTTGCAGCATCATCCACTGCATTTTCACGTAATCTTTGGCATGGCCCCAGTCACGCAAGGAATCCATGTTGCCGAGATGCAGACAAGACTCCAGCCCCTGCGCGATGTTCGCGATTGCACGAGTGATCTTACGGGTCACGAAGGTTTCACCACGGCGGGGAGATTCATGGTTGAACAAAATACCGTTACACGCATACATGCCGTAGGATTCGCGGTAGTTAACGGTGATCCAGTAGGCGTAAAGCTTTGCGACTGCGTAGGGTGAACGTGGATAAAACGGGGTGGTTTCTTTCTGTGGAATTTCCTGCACTAAACCATACAACTCCGATGTGGAGGCCTGGTAGAAACGGGTTTTCTTCTCAAGGCCCAGGAAGCGGATGGCCTCAAGCAGACGCAATGTGCCCATGGCATCTACATCTGCGGTGTATTCAGGGGATTCGAACGACACGGCGACGTGGCTCATTGCACCCAGGTTGTACACCTCATCCGGCTGCACTTCTTGCAGAATGCGGGTCAGGTTGGAGGAGTCGGTCAGGTCGCCGTAATGAAGATGGAATTTCGGGTTCGCGGAGTGTGGATCCTGATAGATATGATCCACGCGCTCGGTATTGAACGATGATGCACGGCGTTTAATGCCATGAACCTCGTACCCTTTTTCCAGCAGAAGTTCTGCCAGATAAGAACCATCCTGTCCGGTAACACCTGTGATGAGAGCGACTTTAGACATATTTATATTCCTCTACTTATCGAATTTAATGAGAGCCGTTCTATTGGCTCTTCGTTTCAACGCGTTCGCGTATCACCACTGCGGGGTTGCCACGGCAAATCTTATTTGCCGGTAGCGATTTAAATACACTGCTACGCGCACCAACTACGGTGCTATCGCCAACAGAAACACCAGGTGCGACAAACACATCTGTCGCCAGCCAACATTTTTCGCCGATAACGATTGGTGCAGCGGTAATATCAAAATATGGACTCATAAAATCGTGACTGCCCGCGCACAAATAGCACTTCTGCGACACAACGGAATTTGCGCCAATTGTTATATCCCCAAGGGTATATAACACTGCATCATCACCAACCCAGGCGTAATCACCCAGCGTTAATTTCCATGGATAAGTGATTTTCACTGACGGGCGGATGACTACGTTTTTTCCTATTTTTGCGCCAAACAAACGTAATAAAAATGCCCGCCAGCGGTATAATATTTGTGGCGACCAGGCAAATAACGTTGCCTGAACGGCCCACCATAACTGAACTTTAATACCACTCCCGCCCCGAAACCCTTTCGGTACGGAGAAGCCATTAAGATCTTGCATTACCTTCCCTTATATTCAGACTTTGTTATATAAGGCTTTCGTTTTGCCCGTTGTTTTCAGACGTAATAAATAAGACAATTCCGCCCAAAACCCAGGTACGCGCAAGATATTACGCTGTACTGATTTTGCGTCCTGGCACAATTCGAGATTGTTTGATGTCGATACGCCCCCCATCGAAAACTCAGAAACAAAGCCTTTAATTCGACGGAATGGATAACCTGATTTGTACAACATAGCCGCCAGTGCATAATCAGAAGAAACTTTATACTGCAAGTCATAAGGCTGTTTCTTCAGCCCTGCTACCGGAAAGAAAATAGCCTGATGACTGGCCGGTAAACTGTGATAGATATACCAGCCTGGTTTTGCGCTGCGCTGCACTTTATTACCATCACCAAAATCAAGCAACGCATCGCCAATATACATGGCATCATCTTTCTGGCGCACAAGCTGGCGGACAAAAAGTGCCACTTCATCATGGAAGACATCACCGGAATTCAGGAAAATCGCATAACGCCCTTGCGCCATATCGATACCTTTATTCATAGCATCGTAGATACCTTTGTCCTTCTCACTGATGTAACGTAAGTTAAACTCACCGTTGAGTTTTTTCAGGAATTCAGCCGTCCCGTCATCGGAGCCGCCATCAACCACTATCCATTCAAACGTGAGGCTCGGGTCGCGTGCCAGATTGCGCAGCGAGCGCCAGGTTTTTACTACCCCTTCATAATTGCGAAAGGCGACAGTAATGACGCTAAGAAACATAAATCACCTCATTTCGTCATGTGTTCGTAATATTAAGCGCCTTGCGCAGAATAAACGGACAAACAATTAAGAATGCATATTCCGGGCTAAATATTGACCCAGTGAAAAACAGCGACACGGGTGTAAAAAGATAGAGCTGCACACGAAAATTCTGATTATCACCGAATGCGTTGATCATCATTTTGAAAACCTTGAACAGATACCATGACGTCAACAACACAGCGAACCATGAAAAATAAATAATTAACAGATACAGACCATTGTCTATGGTTTTACCGACATCCGCACCGTTAAAGATTCCGAATGATGCTACATATTCATAAAGTGAGCCAAATCTTACTACGCCATCAACGTGGGTTAAAGAATACCCCACCATCACCAGTGGCCCAATGATACGATAATAAGATGATGAGCCTTGCGTTCCTAAATCCCCGAGACGCTCAGAAATATACGGGAATGCAAATACCACACCGACCATGAACACTGTGAGAGAAATGATCGCCAGCGGCAACTTTTTCTTAATCGCATCCTTATTGAGATACTGAAATGCCCACTCCAGCAAATAAAACAATATAAATGTCATTACCCCAGAGAAGGAACCTGACAGAACAATCCCTGCAAGGATCATAGCATCGGTCTTAGGCGTTTTGATACCAAACTGTTTGATGCTGAGCCAAATTGAGATTAATGCCAGAGCAAAGAATGCCGGTTCAAAATAGAGTGCAGTGGTGCGTTTACCGCCAAACTTAATGAAATTCAGAACATAGCTGTTACTGTATATGAGATATTTCGAAATTATCTCCATCAGACTACTGCCGCCGGTCAAAATAATCTGTGCCATTTCCAGAGCTGCAAGCACAACAATGAGTGCCACGACAAGATAAAAGAACCTGAGGATTTTCCGATAATTGTGCGGTGATATTGTTTTGAACCGAATACTCCAGACCATCCCAATAATAATAACGATATAAACAAACAGCATGGTGGAGGTGACATATTTACTGGCATCCAGCGATTGACCAAAGATGTAGTTAAACATCGTCAGCCCCACCCCTGCGCCGAGCGCGATCATTAGCTTGTTAATACTGATTTTATCGACATACAACAAGAGTAAAACCGGCAAAAAAGTCACGATGGTGATGGGGAAGCTTTCTCCCAGTTGAGCAATCTTGACGTTCACCAACAGATAGATCAGTGGTAACAGCAGATAACTACAGATTCTGATAGAACGAGACATATTCCTCCAGCATCTGTTTTCCGCTGTACGCCTCACGGCTACGGGTGCGGAACGCTTCAAGGCTTGTTCCGAATACGGCCTGCGCAATTTCCGCCTTAGACAATTGCACCAATGGCAACACCTCGTTTTCGCCGAAGGTTTTGCCGCCTGATTTTTCCAGCACTTCACGTGCGGCATCGCTGTGAGTTGCAATCACCGGGACACCAATGGACAACGCCTCACATAGAATCAGTGGATAGTTGTCAACACGGGAGCTGAACACCAGCGCATCCATGCCGTTCAGCGCGCTCATCAGTTTGCGTTTGTCGGTTTCAAAGCCGTGATTCACCACATTCTCGCCTTCAAAAGGAGAGAACTTACCGAAAGTGTGCAGTTCCACCTTATCACCCAGCGCCATCATGTCCCGTACCAGCTGCTGGTTGGTTTTTCCGTCATAACGGAGATCGTGGGCGACCACCGCAATTTTCGGTTTGCCCGTTGTTTCAGCAACCGGGGTCAATTCGGCCAGGATCTCTTCTGTCGCTACATCAATTCCGTTATTGATGATCTTGCAATGCCCCGCACCGTACAGGCTGTTAAATGCCTCGGCCACATGTTGGCTGGGAGAGATAAACGTGCAACCAAGTGCAAGCATGTCGCGAAATAACTGGCGTTTACCGGCCACCAACTGGTGTGCGCGGTCAACGTTTACCGGCGGGTAGTTCGCCAACGTGGGACATTTCTGACAGTCGTTTTTCCAGCCTTCGCAGCCGTCGGTAAATGCACAACGCCCGGTCACACTCCAGTGATCGTGTAACGTCCAGACAAAGGTGGTATCTGGCTTATGTGCTTTTACTTTCTCGCAAAATGCCACAACCTCATCCAGATTTAACCAGTAGCTATGCAACACGTGAAAATGCAGTACCACGGGTTCAGAAGAACGCGTCACCATGCGGTACAGGTTATTAAGGTTGCCAAACAGATCACGGTTAAACAGGCGAAACAGCGCAATGTTGGCAATGGACGTCACGCGTGGCGTTTGCTTTACCACCTGCGGATAGCTATTGTGGCTGACGCTTTTTTTCCCGCCTTTCCCGTAGCCATAAACAAAGCGCGACTGTAACCCTTTTTGCAGCGCACGCTGATGGAGATCCAGCGCCACACCTGCCGCTCCGCCTTCCGCCAGGCGAACGTTAAATTGCAGAATATTCATTTGATCACCTTCACGCGGGCTTTCTCTCCCACCACCAGCGCATTATCAGGAATGTTGTCCAGTACTACGCTGCCAGCGCCAATGGTGACGTTATTGCCCACGGTGATATCACCAATGATGACCACATTCGCCCCCAGTTCAACGTTGTTGCCAATGACCGGACAGGCCAGACTTTCTGGCCCTCGGTTGCCAATGGTGACAGCATGGCGGATTGTGAAATCATCTCCCGCTACCACGAACTTATTGATCACGACTGCGTAGCCGTGGTGCACAGTGAAACGACGCCCAATAGTGGCGGCCGCCTGAATTTCATAGCCAAAAATACATTCGGTAACGATGCGGTACAGCACCAGCACCGGTGCTGCCCAGAGGTTATTGAGCACATTTTTTTTACGCCAGACCGAGCAAAAATGCGCCACACGATATGCCAGGACCATGCAGCAAGGACGTAAACTCCAGCTGTTCGCGCGACAATCTTCCAGAAACATCATTTCCCCCGAAGTCCATCGGCCAGGCGCTTGGTATTGCGTACTGAAAAGAGTGTCAACAAGGTGCGCCAGTTCATCCGTTTGTTGCGGATCTGATAAAGAGTAAAAAGCTGATACTTCCGGCTGGCACGGTCAAACTTCGCCTTGTGCTTACGGTAAAAGTGGAAATAACCCGAGAACTTCTTCGGCGATGAGGTAATTTGCATCTCACCATGATTGATATGCAGGATCTGCGTAGCCTCTTCCATTTTCCACGGCTCGCCATACTCAACGACCATCCGCAGAAAAATGTCATAATCCTGCGCTGCGGCAAGCGAGGTATCAAACAGGCACTCTTTAAAGCGCCATGACCATGTAAACACCTGATTACCAATGATATTTCGTTTATAAAACAGACGACGAGAATAGGGTGATTTCGGGTACAGCGGCAAACTGGCGGGTTGAGAATAGACCTCGCCCTGACAGACATAATCATTGGCATACAAGAACGCGTGCGTAACCAGTTGCTGCTTCTGTGACAGGAAAGTGGACAAACGATTTGGCGTCCACTCGTCGTCGTCGTCGATCCCGGTCAAATAGTGCCCTTTCGCCTGCAATATCGCCTGATTACGTACCGCACATGCCCCGGAGTTGATGGCGTTGTGGGTGTACACCACTCGTGGGTCGTTAAGTTCAGCCACGAAAGTTTGCAGTTGTTCATAAGATGACGAACAGTCATCGACGATGATCAACTCCCAGTGGTCGTAGTCCTGACGCAGGACTGATTTAATCGCGCGGATCGCCAGCTGCTGACGGTTCCATGTCGGCATATAAATAGAAATCAAAGGGCGTTGTATGGTCATGTTCTTCCCCGATAGCTCACGATTAATGATTGTCAGACTTGTATCTGTATTCGTAATACCCGTAGTCCTCATAACCGGCCGCACGACGGAAGATAGAGTTCAGGATCACCCCTTTCACCTCGATACCGTTCTGTTCAAAGCGGCTCAGACTGGTTTCCACTTCTTTCACCGTGTTTACGGCGTAACGAGCAACCATCAGCGTCGTCCCTGCATGACGGCCAACAATCGCGGCATCGGTCACGGCCAGGATCGGCGGAGTATCGATCAATACCAGGTCATAGTGTTCACTTGCCCACGTCACCAGTTGGCTAAAGCGCTCGCTCATCAGTAGTTCGGACGGATTAGGCGGGATCTGCCCACGAGGAACGAGATCAAAGTTGGGAATAGAGGTGGGTTTGGCGTACTGGCCTATCTCCCCTTTGCCGAGCAAAAGCTCAGACAAACCATTCGTGTTGTCTGTACCGAGCAACTCATGGGTATAGCCCTTACGCATATCGCAGTCGATCAGCAACACACGTTTATTGGTCTGGCTAACAACCGCCGCCAGGTTGGCACAGACAAAGGTCTTACCAATGGATGGGCTGACACCGGTGAGCATCAACACATTATTTTTGGCCTGCATCATGGCAAAATGCAGACTGGTACGCAGACTACGCACGGCTTCGATCGCCAGGTCAGTCGGATTCCCGATCGCCAGCAGTTGACTCTGTTTGTAGCGTTTAACCCCGTTAACCGTTTTGACGCTATCGCGTGACTTCTGCCATTCGGACAGCGGAATACTGGCATAAACGTTGATACCGTTTTCTTCCAGCACCTGCGGGCTCTCAATCCCCCGGTTAAACAGTGAGCGCAGAAGCACGCCAACAATCGAAAGCATCAGACCAAGAATAATGCTACCCAGAATGATCAGCGCTTTTTTGGGTTTGAGTACCCCAGACTGGGTAATTGCAGAATCAACGATACGCACATCACCTACCGTACTGGCCTCGGTGATTTTCAGCTCTTGCTGCTTGTTCAGCAGTTGCATATAGACCTGCTGACCCGACTCCACATCACGAGTCAATCGCACAATCTCTTGCTGCGTTTCCGGCATCGCCGTCACACGGTTGTTCAGCTTTGACTTTTCATCTTCCAGCGCCTGGCGCTTTTCCAGCAGCGTGCGATATGCCGGGTGGCGTTTAGTGTAAAGCTTGGAGATCTCCGCTTCTTTGAAGGTCAGCTCATTTAACTGGGCATCGATATTGACCATAGAATCGAGGACGGACTTCGCTTCCAGCGGCAGATCAACTGAGTCCTTTGTCTGGCGATAGGCGTTGAGTTTGTTCTCAGCCACATCAAGACGCTCGCGCACTTCTGGCAGTTGTCTGGCGAGGAAGGCCAGACTTTTCGCCGCTTCTTCCGATTTACGGGCGACGTTCTGCTCAAGATAATTGCGGGTGATACTGTTGAGGATGTTACGAATATTATCCTTATCCTCCCCGGTAAAACTGAGGCTCAACACGCCGGTGTCTTTACCGTTTTCCGTGACGGTAAGGTTATTTTGCAGATTGTTAATCATCCCAAGCGTTGAGAATTTGGTGACGGTAAACTCGCTACCTTGTTCAGCCTGGATAGCACTCACCATCATGCTGACGCCATTTTTATTCAATAGCTGCCCCACTTCTCCCCTGGCGCTAAAGCCCGCATCGCTGGTCAGCTGATAATGCTTCGGCCCCAGAACCGTCAGCGTGAAGGTGTCTTCCGCGGTTCCTTTTGGCAGCACAAAGGTGGTGACTTTTACCGTGTCATTATGGCGTCCCGTCAACCGATCCCATCCCGCGCCAAAAATCGGGAAGGTGTCTTTCGTTACGGCAATATCGAGGTCAAGATCGTCAACCGTCTTACCCAACACCATCCGGGACTGAATCAACTGAATTTCTGCATCCGACGCCGGAGGCTTATTCGATAACGCTGAGCCGATATCCTGTACCAGCGAATTCCCCGTATTTTGTTCAATCTGGACCAGCGCATCGGCGCTGTAGATAGGTGTAGCAAACAGGGTGTAGACGATTGCCGCTGCAGCAAAAACCGTCGTTATCCCCAGCACCCACCATTTGGCTTCAATGATCGTGCCGACCAGACGACCAATATCAATTTCATCACTGCCCGAAATCTGGGCGGCAGAAGGTTTTGTTTTTTCTGTCATTGTTATCCCTGCTGAACGTTCAGTGCCTGCGCCCACTGACGGGCAGACTGGTCAAGTAAGGTGTATACCGCCTCAAATGCCTCACGGCTCTTGCGATACGGATCGGGAATTTCGCGTTCATTATCCCAGTGACCAAACAGCATCACTTTGCCGCGCATTTCAGGCGCAATGTCGCACAGCGCGTGAATGTGGCGTTTTTCCATCGCGAGGATCAGGTCATACTCTCGACACATACGCCCGGAGACCTGGCGTGCACAATGTCCATCAAGTGAAACATCATGTGAGGCTGCGACACTTTTCGCGCGCTCATCAGCCCCTTTACCCACAAGTGCCCCAAGCCCAGCTGAGTCGACCGTAATCGCGGGTTGATAGCTTCTCAGCAGCCGCTCGGCCGTAGGGGAACGGCAAATGTTCCCCACGCATACCACCAGAATTTTGTTAAACATTGCGGATTACCAGGTGTGAATGTCGCGCGCCGTATCCGTCATGTAGCGAACGCCACTGATGGTTGGCAGCAACTGGTTGATCAGGCGATTCCAGCGAGCAACAGGCGCGGTCGTCACATACACCACATCGTAAGGCTGAAGGCGGAACTCAGTAGCCATAACCAGCGAGGTCGCATCCGACATATCCAGCTGGTAGATATTGGCAATTTTACCTTTCGCACTGCCCTCACCTTTCAGCGGACGGATAACGAAGATCCCACTGGCATTAGAGGAGGTCAGATCGATACCTTCTGCATTGCCCAGCGCTTCGGTCAGCGTCATACCGCTGAAGTCCATTTTGAGCGTGCTCTGTTTCTTCACTTCGCCCATCACGAACACTTTCAGATCATCATTGCGTGGCACATACAGGATGTCGCCAGGATAAAGCAGTCGGTTCTGGCTCAGATCGCCGTTTTGCATCAACGCCTGAAGCGAAATACGTTGTTCTTTTCCGTTGTGGGTCAGCACAACATTTCGCCAGTCGGCAGCATCCGTTAAACCGCCTGCAGCATTGATAGCATCCAGTACCGTCAGTGGGACGTTGCTGATCGCCTGCTGACCAGATTTGTTGACCTGACCTGAGATGTAGGCTTTTTGCGAACGGAACGCGGCGATATTAACGTCCACCTGCGGGTCAGCGATGTACTGCGCTAAGCGGCCGGTAATATCACTACGAATTTCGGCCAGCGTTTTCCCGACGACGTGCACTTTCCCGATGTAGGGATAGAACATTGTGCCATCCGGTTGTACCCAGTTGCCGGTATCACTGGAGCTACGATATTGCCCCGCTGGTGTAGTCAATTCTGGGTGATCCCAGACTGTGACGTTAATGACATCACCGGGCCCGACGCGGTACTGATAAGACGCAATCTCCTGGTCCAGAGAAGTATTTGGTTGTGCCACGTTTGGTCGTGGGCGTAACTGCTCCACAAGGCGAGGGGTCAGTGGATAAACATTCACCATTCGATCAAGGTCAAAATCAGCGTCCTGCTGCTTGATCACATCCTTGCCCATGGTGGACATATTGCTGCCGGGAAAAACCGTGCAACCACTCATCAAGATCACAGACACCAATAATGGCATCAACTTCAGTTTGGATTTCATCATTGATTATTTATCACTTTGGCAGAGTAATTATCCCGTGCAATTTAAATACGTGCGAATCAAAACAGCATTAAGAATGCAGCTAAACAAATAAAAATATAACTGGCATCACTCCTAAAAAAACATTATTTAATCATTCGCTGTTGACAGAATAATCAAGACCAATTAATACACACTCAGGCACGCTACCGCCCTTGGCTTGCAGCTACCAATGTACTGACTAAACAATTAGTTATGACAGGAAATCATGTGAAGCTGGTTTTTATTGAAATAGAGAAAGCATTCATAACACCCAGCCGAAATTACATGACAACGCGAAAGCGGCACGATGGTTAGTAATGGAAGATTTAACGTTTTATACTATTAATGTTGTAACAGCTAACCCCAAAGCAGGCAAGGCAAGCGGGTTGCGAATATGGTTTTTTAAGAATTTGTTTAGAAACACACACACTACTTTAAGAATTTCTTTATATTGACATCTGTGCCAGGTAATACTTTTAGTGCGATATTTCTTAATTAACGCATATTTAATAAAAAAAGATTCTCCTTATTGAATTAAATCTATTCTCCGCTAGCGATATTATTTCCACCATTATTGAGAGAAATCTCATGCTGTTATTGCAATTTTCGCCAGCTTTATCCATGATCGAAGTGTGACATTGGTCATATGACAGAAGGTATTGCTATTACTATGGAATGGATTGCCGATCCATCAATCTGGGCCGGGCTGGTTACGCTGGTCGTTATCGAATTAGTCCTCGGTATTGATAATCTTGTCTTTATTGCCATCCTCGCCGAAAAATTACCCCCCTCGCAGCGCGACCGCGCACGCGTCACGGGCTTACTGCTGGCGATGGGGATGCGTTTGCTGTTGCTGGCCTCTATTTCCTGGCTGGTTACCCTCACCAAGCCGCTGATCACCTTTCATAGCCTGAGCTTCAGCGCCCGTGATCTGATCATGCTGTTCGGAGGATTGTTCCTGCTGTTTAAAGCAACAGTAGAGCTTAACGAGCGGCTGGAAGGGAAAGACAGCGAAAATCCGACTCAGCGCCGGGGGGCGAAGTTTTGGCCCGTCGTCGCACAAATTGTGGTTCTGGATGCTGTATTTTCTCTCGATTCAGTGATCACTGCTGTCGGTATGGTTGACCATCTGGCGGTAATGATGGCAGCGGTTATTATCGCCATTACGTTGATGGTCATGGCCAGCAAAGCGCTCACTCGCTTTGTGAATAGCCATCCCACTATCGTTATTTTGTGTCTCAGCTTCCTGCTGATGATTGGCTTTAGCCTGGTGGCAGACGGTTTTGGTTTCCATATACCGAAGGGATACCTCTACGCTGCCATTGGTTTCTCCGTCATCATCGAGTCGCTTAACCAGCTTGCCATTTTCAACCGACGCCGTTTCTTGTCCGCAAACCAAAGCTTGCGCCAACGCACCGCAGACACAGTAATGCGACTGCTTAGCGGACAAAAAGAAGACGCGGAGCTGGACGCTGAATCAGCCTCCCTTCTCGCCGATCACGATGACAACCAGATATTCAACCCGCAGGAACGGCTGATGATTGAGCGTGTACTCAACCTCAACCAGCGCTCTGTCAGCAGCATCATGACGTCACGCCATGATATTGAGCATATTGATTTGAATGCACCGGAGTCGCAAATCCGCGCATTGTTGGATAAAAACCAGCATACCCGCGTGGTCGTCACAGGGGGGGAAGAGGATGACGATCTACTTGGCGTAGTCCATGTTATTGACCTGCTGCAACAGCAACTTCGCGGTGAGCCACTCGATCTCCGTGCGCTGGTTCGCCAGCCCCTGGTGTTCCCCGAGACGTTACAATTGCTCTCTGCGCTGGAGCAGTTCCGTAATGCGCGCACCCACTTCGCCTTTGTAGTGGATGAATTTGGTTCAGTCGAGGGGCTGGTCACGCTCAGTGATGTGATGGAAACCATCGCGGGCAATCTTCCTAACGAAGTTGATGAGATCGATGCACGCCATGATATCCAGAAAAATGCGGACGGCTCATGGACGGCTAATGGTCATATGCCGCTTGAAGATTTGGTGCAGTATGTTCCACTACCACTGGATGAAAAACGTGAATACCACACCATCGCGGGTTTACTGATGGAAAATCTGCAACGTATTCCAAAGCCAGGGGAAGAGGTACAGGTGGGGGATTATCTGTTAAAAACGCTACAGGTAGAGAGCCATCGGGTCCAGAAAGTGCAGCTTATACCACTGCATGAAGAGGATGAACTGGATTACGAGGTCTAGTTTTAGCCCTCTCCCTTTGGGAGAGGGCTATCCATTACAACTTGTTGAGAAGCTTCTTCACATCCTTCCCACTCTGCGAATCTTTATTGCGATCCGCCCAGTCGTTCAGCCGACGTTTCGCTTCATCCTGCAAATGTTTACGCAGAATCTGATCCACCTGAAGGCTATAATTCAGCGCCTGCCACTTACCATAAACATTCAGCGGAATCGGCGTCTCTTTCAGGAAATCAACCAACTTACTTTCGCCTTCCCAGCCAGCCAGCACGCGCACGTTAAAGCGGGTATCAGCGGTCTCTTTCACCAGGTCAAGCGACCCAACACCGGTCAATGAAAGCAATGAGGACGATCCTTGCATGCCATCCAGTGAAAGCTGTCCGCTATCCAGCGTTAAATCACTGGTAAAGGTGTCCAGACGGGTTGCATTATCGTAATTCTCTTTCGCGGTGACATTGCTGCTACGCTCAACGGCCTGCTGAACCAGTTGCTGGAAGTTAAGCCCTTCCATACGAGTGTCTGTCAGTTCAACGTGTGCCTGCCCTTGCCAGTCACGGCGGAAGGCTTCAGCATCGATCTTCGTTCCTGAGAAATCCCCTGCTAATGTCAGTTGGCCTGTCATCGAAATAGGGTAATTAAACGCGTTCAGGATTGTGCCAATTTCAACATTGTCGAGGCGAGGCTGGAATTCAGCACTGGCGGCAGACGTGCGTACATCCAGTGTGCCTGGCAGCGATACGTGTCCGGCCCCCATTTTTCCGCTTAGCTCGGAGATCACTAACAGGCCATTGTGGTTGAACATCTGGCTACTGACATCGGTAAAATCAATACCGCGCCAGCGCACGCTATTCGCCTTCAGTAAAATATCGGCGGTAAAACCGCGCAAACCATTATATTCAGGCTTTTCAATATTTGATGAAATAACCGGACGCGTCTGTTTCACTGCAACCTGGCCTGACTGAGAAGGTGCACTGTCAGGAGTACTGACCGTTTCAGCGGCCAGCAGATTTTCCAGGTTCAGTTTATCAAACTGCAGGTTGAAGACCCATTTCGGCTTATCGGCAAGAGAGACACTCGCCTGCCCTTTCAGCGCACTGTCGTTGGCCTGCAGATTAAGATTATCCAGTTCCAGCTGTTTTTGCTCTTCACGCCACACGGCCTGCAACGTACCTTCACCAGTAATGCCCTGAACAGGAAGGTCAGCGCCCGTCAGTTGCCAGTTAAGCTGCTGAATATCGGCCGTCAACTGATGCGGATAATCAGAGGCGTTCACATTCGCGTTCAGTGATAACGTCAGGTCTCGCTGATCGCGGTTTACCCGGCCTGAGAAATCAATCGTGGCACGATGATGAGCATCCTGTTCCATCTTCAGATTGATATTGCGTACCGTAACCTGCTCGTCATCCTCATGCTGGAATACCAGCACGCTGTCGGCGACCTTCAGGCTGCCAATATCAAACGACCAGCCGGTATCTGACGGTTCATCAGGCAAGGTATTTTCGCGCGGCGCAACTGGCGAACCTGCTTTACGAACAGCTTCCGTTTGCGGTGTAAGCTGAATCACCGCCCCTTTCAGCATCACCTGTTGCACCTGTAACTGATGTGAAAATAGCGGGATAAGAGCGACATCCAGTCGCATATTATCTGCTGCCACAAGCGGAGCCGACGCCCCTGGTGCAGTTAATGACATACGGCCAGAAAGAATGCTGAGTTGTGGCCAGACATGCCAGCGCAATGCACCGTCAAGCTTCAGTTGATATCCGCTTCGTGCCTCAACCTGGCGCACCATATAAGCGCGGAAATCATTCGGGTTAACCAGCAGAACCAACGCCGAAAGGCCAGCAACCAGCACCACCAGCAAAATCATCAGCGTTGTCAGAACTCTTCTCATGGCATCCTCAGTGAACCGACCCTAAAGGGTAAACTCAGTCTTTATCAATACGGCTGGCGACTGCACCTTGCTGGTCGCGGTATTTTGCATCCTGACGACGATTATAAGGACGTGCCGCCGGGCCAGAAAGAGGCTCGAAGCTCAGCGCGCCAATCATCATCCCTGGACGCAAGGCCAGCGGTAATTTACCAGCGTTGAAAAATTCCAGCACGATTTTACCTGACCAGCCAGGATCGATACGGTGAGCCGTTACATGGACCATTAAGCCTAGACGGGCAAGCGACGAACGGCCATCAAGCCAGCCGACCAGATCCGCAGGCAACGTTACTGATTCAAACGTTACCGCCAGTGCCAACTCGCCGGGATGAAGATAGAAAGCTTCGCCCTCGGCGATGACAATTTCATCACTCATCACGCGATCGAGCGCGGCACTGACCTCATCCTTCGGGCCACTCAGATCGATAAATGGTGCGGTATGACCGCTGAAAGTACGGAATTTATTCCCCAGACGCACATCAACAGTGACGCCGTTGATACGTTCAACGGGTGGACGAGGCGTAATCGACAGACGGCCCTCATCCAGCCAGGCTTCTATATCTTGATCACAAAGACGCATGGCACTTTCTCCTTTCGTGCAGCAATCCCTGAAGCCGGAAGAGCTTCAGGGCAAACCAGGTTATCTCTGAACGGTACACAATTCGCGCGATTTATTCAAAAAACTGACTGATTTTCGCTTTTAAGATATCAATGGCGATGCGGTTTTTACCTCCGCGAGGCACGATAATATCGGCGTATTGTTTGGACGGTTCAATAAATTGCAGGAACATTGGGCGGACGGTTTTTTGATACTGGGCCATCACGGAATCCATCGAACGACCGCGCTCGTTGACATCACGTTTGATGCGACGCATCAGGCAGATATCCAGCGGCGTATCGACGAAAATGGAGAAGTTCATCGATTCACGCAGTCGCGCGTCGGTAAGAAGCAGAATGCCCTCAAGAATAATGACCTTTTTCGGCTCAATACGGACCGTTTCTGTTGTGCGGGTATGTTCTACATAGCTATAGACAGGCAATTCGACCGCTTTGCCGCTTTTGAGCGCTTCTAAATGCTGGAACAACAGGCTGTGGTCCATTGCATTCGGATGGTCATAATTGGTTTTAACACGCTCTTCCATCGAAAGATGCGATTGATCTTTGTAATAGCTATCTTCGGGAATGACACCGATGTGCTCATCACCAACTTGTTCACGCAGTTCGCGATAAAGCGTACTGGCAATAAGACTTTTACCTGAAGCCGATGCGCCGGCAATGCCGATAATGACGCACTGATGAGACTTATCAGTCATAAATTTAGCGACCTGATTAACCTGGATGTTAAGGAAGGACGACGCCGTAGCGTCAAACGCGGCAATTATAGGGATTTCGGGGGCGTGATACCAGTCGAATGCGCAGGTAATGCGAGAGAGCATCAAAAGCGTTTTTTCCTTCCCTTAGGTAAATTTAAATGCCCACTTTTTCAGCGTTTAACATGAATTTTTTGCAGAGTAACTATTTAATAAGTCTATGATGTCAAATTATCAGCAGTCGGCATATGAATTGTAAATTGTTTGTACTAGCATAAACCAAATTCGTAAATTCACTCGTCCGGACCTGGCTCCCGACGGCCTGGCGACCCTGGATAAAGCGGTAATGAATAAACAATACCAGCGGGTTTTGATTACCACCCCACATCCTTTACTGCGACTTGTCTGTCTGGGCCTGGTCACCTTCATCTTTACCTTATTCTCGCTGGAGCTGACCCGCTTTGGAACGCTCCTGGCGCCTTTATGGTTCCCCACCTCTATTATGATGGTGGCGTTTTATCGCCACGCCGGAAAGATGTGGCCCGGTATCGCACTGGCCTGCACCTTAGGTAATATTTCTGCCTCATGGCTGCTTTTTTCCTGGGACGCGATCAGTTTCGTCTATACCCTGATTAATGTTGTCGAGGCCTGTATTGGCGCAGTGATGCTACGAAAACTGCTTCCCTGGTATAATCCGCTCCAGAATCTTAATGACTGGATCCGGCTGGCTCTCGGTAGTGCTCTGATTCCTCCGTTGATCGGGGGGATACTGGTTCATTTTCTGGTTCCCACAGCCGAACCCCTTCGCAATTTTCTGGTCTGGGTGCTTTCGGAATCCATCGGCGCATTGGCACTGGTCCCCTTAGGCCTTCTGTTTAAACCACACTACCTGCTGCGTCATCGAAACCCGCAGTTACTGCTGGAAACCCTCCTGACAATGGCAGTAACACTTGCCCTTTGTTGGGTTGCAATTACCTGGCTACCCTGGCCGTTTACCTGTGTGATCGTCTTGCTTATGTGGAGCGCGGTACGCCTGCCTCGCATGGAAGCCTTTCTGGTGTTTTTAGTCACCGTGATGATGGTTTCCCTGATGATGGCGCAAAACCCCATCCCAATGGCAACCCAAAACTCCGGTGCAATGCTCAATGCCCCCTGGCTACCTTTCCTGATGATGCTATTGCCCGCCAACGTCATGACCATGGTGATGTATGCGTTTAGGGCCGAACGAAAGCATATCACCGAGAGCGAAGAACGTTTTCGTAATGCCATGGAGTATTCCGCCATTGGCATGGCACTGGTGGGGATCGAGGGACAATGGCTGCAGGCAAACAAGGCGCTGTGTAATTTCCTCGGCTACAGCCAGGCGGAACTGCAATCTCTCACCTTCCAGCAACTCACCTGGCCGGAGGATTTAAACTCCGACCTTGAGCAACTGGAGCAGTTAGTTAACGGTGATATCAACACCTACACCCTGGAGAAGCGTTACTACAACCGCAGCGGAGAAGTGGTTTGGGCGCTTCTCGCCGTATCAGTAGTCCGCCACGCTGACGGGACACCGCTCTATTTTATCGCCCAGATTGAAGACATTAATGACCTGAAACAAACCGAATGGGTCAATAAGCGTCTGATGGAGCGTATTACGCTTGCCAACGAAGCCGGTGGTATTGGGATCTGGGAGTGGGACCTTGAGCCCGATATCATCAGTTGGGACAAACGGATGTTCGAGCTGTACGAAATTCCGCCGCACATCAAACCCACATGGCAGCTCTGGCATGAAGCCATGCTGCCGGAAGATCGCGATCATGCCGAAAAGGTGATCCGTGACTCGCTGATGGCGAGGCTACCGTTTAAGCTTGAGTTCCGTATTCGCGTGAAAGAGGGTGTACGCCATATTCGCTCCCTGGCAAACCGGGTTCTGAACAAACAGGGAGAAGTTGAACGTCTCCTTGGCATTAACATGGACATGACCGAGGTTAAACAGCTTAACGAGGCGCTGTTCCAGGAAAAAGAGCGGCTGCACATTACCCTCGACTCCATCGGCGAGGCGGTGCTGTGTACAGACATCGACATGAACGTCACCTTTATGAACCCGGTCGCGGAGAAAATGAGCGGCTGGGTGCAAACGGAAGCCATGGGGCAGCCCATCCTGAAGGTGTTACATATTACCTTTGGTGACAATGGCCCACTGATGGAAAACATTCACAGTGGCGATATGTCTCGCTCTGACATCGAACAGGATGTTGTTCTTAACTGCCGTAGTGGTGGCAGTTATGATATTCATTACAGCATTACGCCTCTCAGTACGCTTGATGGGCAAAACATCGGTTCCGTGCTGGTAATTCAGGATGTCACCGAATCGCGCAAAATGCTGCGCCAGTTAAGCTACAGCGCGTCTCATGATGCCCTCACCCATCTTGCAAACCGCGTGAGTTTTGAAAACCATCTAAAACGCCTGCTGCAAACGGTGCAAGAGACACGCCAGCGCCATGCTCTGGTGTTTATCGATTTGGATCGTTTCAAAGCCGTCAACGACACCGCAGGACACGCCGCAGGTGATGCCCTGCTCCGCGAACTTTCGTCGTTAATGCTAACAATGCTACGTTCAAGCGATGTACTTGCTCGCCTGGGGGGTGACGAATTTGGGCTGCTTTTACCTGACTGTAATGTCGAAAGCGCACGCTATATTGCGGGTCGCCTGATTCATTCCATCAACAATTATCATTTTATGTGGGAAGGCCGTCTGCACCGTATCGGCGCCAGTGCGGGTATCACGCTGATTGACGAGAATAATTACCAGGCAGCCGAAGTCATGTCGCAGGCAGATATCGCCTGCTATGCCTCTAAAAATAATGGACGCGGCATTGTCACCGTTTACGAACCCCAGCAGGAAAGGATCCACAGTACCCGCAGCATGATGTCACTGGATGAGCAGTGGCACATGATCAAAGACAATCACCTGCTGATGATTGCCCGCAGCGTTGCCTCTCCGCGCATTCCTGAAAGCTGTAATTTCTGGCTTATCTCACTGCGTCTGTGGACCAGTCAGGGTGAGGTGCAGGAGGAGCAGGCTTTTCGTTCCGGGCTGGCAGAATCTGAACTGCTGCATGCACTCGACAGACGTATTTTCAGTGAGTTCTTCCGCGCTTACGCCACTCAGGTTGCCAGCAAGGGAATGGGTGTGGCGCTGCCGCTCTCTGAAGCCGGGTTATCGAGTGTCACTCTGGTCGATGAACTGCTCGACATGCTCGAGAAAGGCGCCCTGCCAGGACGTCTGCTGCATTTAGTCATCTCGATTGAGGTCCTGAATAATCCAGACGAAAACGTACATCAGGGCTTGCAGAAACTGCGCCATGCTGGCTGCCGCGTGGTGCTCAGTCAGGTCGGGCGCGATATGAACATCCTCAACCAGTTAAGCGCCCATATGGCCGATTATCTGATGCTGGATGCGGAGGTCGTCACCAACGTCCACGGTAATCTGATGGATGAAATGACGGTCACGATCATCCAGGGACACGCTCAGCGACTGGGCATGAAGACCATTGCCGGGCCGAGTAATCAGCCGATGATGATGGACACATTATCTGGCATTGGCATCGATTTCATCTATGGCGACACCATTGCCGAACCGCAACCACTCGAATTACTGCTTAACACCAGCTATTTCGCCATCAATTAAAGGCGTCCAGCCGTCGGTATACCAGATGTGTAGCAGAGCGTATGAACGCCAAGGCTGCCAGCGTTGGGCATACCGGCGGATTTGGGCTGGCGTCATGCCCGCGAAACGCTGCTTAATCAAATAATCATCCGGCAAAAACACATCTTTTGCCTGCCAGCCGCGCAAGGCAAGGTAATTAGCCGTCCAGCGTCCAATACCCGGGCGCTGCTGCAATGCTTTCATTCCACCTTCAATATCCGCCGGCGGGAAAAGCGGAAAGGTTCCGTCGACAACGGACTGCGCAAGATGAATCAAAGACTCCGCCCGTTTAATCGGCATGCCCAGCCCCTTCAGGGCCAGTGAGTCCGCAGCCGCTAACGTCTCAGGCGTGGGAAAACAGATATACTCCGGAAAATGCATGACCGGTTCACCGTACAGGGACACGACGCATGACGCGAGTTTTGCCGCCATCGCCACACTCACCAGTTGACCCAGAATCGCCCGCGCACCTTGCTCGTAAGCGTCCATCGCCCCCGGCAAACGTAATCCAGGACGCGCCTCTCCCAGTTTACCCAGAGCCACTGATATTTGCTGAGGGTCGCAGTCAAGATCAAATAAGCGCGCAATTCGGGCAAGGGACGTCGACGCTACCGGGATCAGACCCTCGCTGAGGGTCACCACAAGCGTACAGGTATCAACATCCGGTGTGACGCGGAACACGCCCTGATGACCATCACAGGCGAAACTACGTTCGTAGTACGCGTCAGTGACCGTTTCTACGCCCGTAACCGCACGCGCGCCAAGAAAACCCAACATCCATTGCCAGTCATAAGGGGGTTGCCAGTTCAGGGTGTACATCATTGCTCCTTTTGTGTTCGCCCTCAGCATAAACTGAATACGCTTGTTTCGCCTTGCTTTCATATTCCTGTTGTCGCAGACCGTACATTTCGCTAAAGTCTCGCCCCTTCTCACTGGCATGGGGACTTGTAAGTGTTTATTGGATTTGACTACGGTACGGCTAACTGTTCAGTTGCCATCATGCAAAACGGACAGCCGCAACTCCTGAAAATGGAAAAAGAGAGCACGCTGCTGCCATCGATGCTCTGCGCGCCAACCCGTGAGGCGGTCAGCGAATGGCTGTTCCGCCACCATCAGGTTCCCGCTACTGCGGCGGAAACGCAGGCGTTGTTGCGCCGCGCAGTCAGTTTTAACCGCGATGAAGATATCGACGTTACGCCATCCAGCGTACAATTTGGCCTCTCCTCTCTTGGGCATTACATTGACGACCCAGAAGAAGTCTACTTTGTAAAATCACCCAAATCATTTCTGGGCGCTAGCGGCCTGAAGCCACAACAGGTTGCCATGTTTGAAGATCTGGTGTGCGCCATGATGCTGCACATCCGCAATCAGGCACAAACGCAGGTTTCAGAGACCATCACCCAGGCCGTCATTGGACGCCCAATTAACTTTCAGGGTTTAGGCGGCGATGAGGCAAACCAGCAAGCTCAGGGGATCCTTGAGCGTGCTGCTCATCGTGCTGGTTTCCGCGATGTGGTGTTCCAGTATGAGCCAGTTGCGGCAGGGCTGGATTTTGAAGCCACGCTGACGGAAGAGAAACGCGTTCTGGTGGTCGATATCGGTGGTGGTACGACAGACTGCTCGCTGCTGCTGATGGGCCCGCAATGGCACAATCGTCGTGACCGTGAAAATAGCCTGCTGGGGCACAGCGGTTGCCGCGTAGGCGGTAACGATCTGGATATCGCCCTGGCATTCAAAAGCCTGATGCCACTGCTCGGCATGGGCGGCCAAACCGAAAAAGGCATCGCGTTACCTATTTTACCGTGGTGGAATGCTATCGCCATCAACGACGTACCGGCACAAAGTGATTTTTACAGCACTGCCAATGGTCGCTTCCTGAACGATCTCGTCCGCGACGCCCAGGAGAGCGACAAAGTCGCTTTACTGCATAAAGTCTGGCGTCAGCGTCTGAGCTATCGCGTCGTACGTAGCGCAGAAGAGAGTAAGATTGCCCTCTCAGATCGCCCAGAACACGCAGTATCTTTGCCGTTTATTGGTGATGATCTGGCGACCGAGATTTCCCGGCACGGTTTGGAAATCGCGCTGGCGCAACCGCTACAACGCATTCTGGAGCAGGTCCAGTTGGCGCTGGAAAACGGTAAAGAGAAGCCGGATGTAATTTATCTTACCGGGGGTAGCGCCCGTTCTCCGCTGATCAAAAAAGCGCTGTCAGAACAACTGCCGGGCATTCCCATTGCCGGTGGCGATGACTTTGGATCGGTTACGGCCGGGTTGGCTCGCTGGGCACAGGTCATGTTCAGCTAATACTGCTTTTGTGCCGCTGGCATGCTTGCCCCAGCGCGCTCCCTCGGGGAGACTGAGAACACACTAAAAACGGCAACTGACGTTGCCGTTTTGCTTTTAGCCCCATTCAGACAATTCCAGACAGTGTTCCATATTTCCTCCATTTTTCTGCTCTCTCTCCTGACTAAACTAGTATCATTCCCCGAAGTGTTTCAGGATGAGAACGTATAACGATGAAAGGCCGTAATAAATCCCGCTGGGCAATCGCCGCTGGCATCATTGTGGTGGTCATTGCCGCCGCCTGGTACTGGCACAGTCAATCCTCGGACTCAGCCGCCCCCACAGGAGCCAGCAATCAATCACAACGCCCAACTGGCGGCGGTAGCGGTCGTCACGGTATGCGTAATGGGCCTCTGGCTCCGGTTCAGGCGGCGACAGCAGTTAATAAAGCCGTTCCTCGTTATCTCTCGGGCCTCGGAACTATCACAGCGGCGAATACCGTGACGGTACGTAGCCGTGTGGACGGTCAGTTGATGTCCATTCACTTCCAGGAGGGTCAGCAGGTTAAAGCCGGTGATTTACTGGCAGAAATTGACCCGAGCCAGTTTAAAGTCACGCTTGCCCAGGCACAGGGGCAGCTCGCAAAAGACAAGGCCACGCTTGCCAATGCACAACGTGATTTAGCCCGCTATCAACAACTGGTTAAAACTAATCTCGTCTCACGTCAGGAGCTGGATACCCAACAATCACTGGTCAGCGAGACGCTGGGCACGATCAAAGCCGATGAAGCATCCGTTGCCAGCGCACAGTTACAACTCGACTGGAGCAGAATTACCGCCCCAATTGACGGGCGTGTGGGTCTGAAACAGGTCGATATCGGTAACCAAATCTCCAGCGGTGACACCACAGGTATTGTTGTCATAACCCAGACCCACCCTATCGACTTAGTCTTTACCCTGCCAGAGAGTGATATCGCCACCGTCGTGCAGGCGCAAAAAACCGGACAAGCCCTGGTTGTCGAAGCCTGGGATCGGACCAACAAGCAAAAACTGAGCGAAGGCAAACTGCTCAGTCTTGATAACCAGATTGATGCGACCACCGGCACAATCAAGCTGAAGGCTCGTTTTAACAACCAGGACGATGCGTTATTCCCGAACCAGTTTGTCAACGCCCGGATGCTGGTTGCGACCGAAGAAAATGCCGTGGTGATCCCTACCGCCGCCCTGCAAATGGGCAATGAAGGTAACTTCGTCTGGGCGCTGAACAGCGACAATAAGGTCAGCAAACATCTGGTCAAAACTGGAATTCAGGACAGCCAGACTGTTGTGATAAGCGCAGGACTTTCCGCAGGCGATCGCGTCGTCACCGACGGCATTGACCGCCTGACTGAAGGCGCCAAAGTCGAGGTGGTTGAAGCGCACAGCAGTACGGCGCCGGGTGAGCAACCCGCAAAACGCCAGCATGCTAAACAGGGAGCAAACTCCTGATGCAGGTGTTACCACCGAGCTCTACAGGTGGGCCATCACGCCTGTTTATCATGCGCCCTGTCGCCACGACCTTGTTGATGGTGGCTATCCTGCTCGCCGGGATGATTGGCTACCGCTTTTTACCCGTTTCGGCGCTGCCAGAAGTGGACTATCCGACGATTCAGGTCATCACCCTCTATCCGGGTGCGAGTCCGGATGTCGTCACCTCCGCCATTACCGCCCCACTGGAACGCCAGTTTGGTCAGATGTCGGGCCTGAAGCAGATGTCTTCACAGAGTTCCGGCGGCGCATCCGTCGTCACGCTACAATTCCAGCTTACGCTATCGCTGGATGTGGCCGAACAAGAAGTCCAGGCAGCAATCAATGCGGCCACGAATCTGCTGCCTTCCGATCTGCCAAACCCACCGGTCTACAGCAAAGTCAACCCGGCGGACCCGCCCATCATGACCCTGTCCGTTACCTCATCGGCCATTCCGATGACACAGGTTGAGGACATGGTTGAAACGCGTGTGGCGCAGAAGATTTCTCAGGTGTCTGGCGTCGGCCTGGTTACGCTGGCGGGCGGGCAACGTCCCGCTGTTCGAGTGAAGCTCAATGCTCAGGCGATTGCTTCACTGGGCTTAACCAGTGAAACCATCCGTACAGCCATCAGCAATGCCAACGTGAACTCGGCGAAAGGCTCGCTTGATGGCCCGACGCGTGCCGTCACGCTTTCGGCAAACGATCAGATGCAATCCGCCGATGAATACCGTCAACTGATTGTGGCCTACCAGAATGGCGCGCCCATCCGTCTGGGTGATATTGCCACCGTTGAGCAAGGGGCAGAAAACAGCTGGCTTGGCGCATGGGCCAACAAACAGCAGGCCATCGTGATGAACGTTCAGCGCCAGCCAGGTGCGAACATCATTGAAACTGCGGACAGCATTCGAACCATGCTGCCGCAGCTTATCGAAAGCCTGCCGAAGTCGGTCAGCGTGAAAGTGCTTTCTGACCGCACCACCAACATCCGGGCCTCCGTTTCCGATACACAGTTTGAGCTCGTGCTGGCGATTGCGCTGGTCGTCATGATTATCTACCTGTTCCTGCGTAACGTTCCGGCAACCATTATTCCCGCCGTTGCCGTTCCACTTTCGCTGGTCGGGACCTTCGCCGTCATGGTGTTCCTCGATTTCTCGATCAATAACCTGACACTCATGGCGCTAACCATCGCGACCGGTTTTGTGGTCGATGATGCCATCGTGGTAATCGAGAACATCTCGCGCTACATCGAAAAAGGGGAAAAACCGCTGGCCGCAGCGCTGAAAGGCGCAGGAGAGATCGGTTTTACCATTATCTCCCTGACCTTCTCGTTGATTGCCGTGCTGATCCCTTTGCTGTTTATGGGCGATATTGTGGGCCGCCTGTTCCGCGAGTTCGCAGTGACTTTGGCGGTAGCGATTCTGATATCCGCGATAGTCTCGTTGACGCTGACGCCAATGATGTGCGCCCGCATGCTCAGCCATGAGTCTCTGCGTAAGCAGAACCGCTTCTCCCGCGCGTCTGAGCGACTGTTTGAGCGCATCATTGCCGCCTACGGTCACGTCCTGGCGAAAGTCCTTAATCATCCGTGGGCAACACTCAGCGTCGCACTGGGGACACTGGCTCTGAGTGTGATGCTGTGGATTTTTATTCCAAAAGGATTCTTCCCGATTCAGGACAACGGCATCATCCAGGGGACGCTTCAGGCCCCACAATCGGTGTCATTCGCCAGCATGGCCCAGCGCCAGCAACAGGTGTCGGAAATCATCATGAAAGATCCGGCGGTCGAAAGCCTGACGTCATTCGTGGGTGTCGACGGGACGAATCCGTCGCTGAACAGCGCGCGCCTGCAAATCAATTTAAAACCCCTAAGCGACCGTGATGACCGCGTACAGACGGTGATTGACCGTCTGCAAAATGATGTGGCGCGCGTGCCAGGCGTCGAGTTGTATCTCCAGCCGATTCAGGATCTAACCATTGATACTCAGGTGAGCCGCACGCAGTACCAGTTCACGCTACAGGCTACGTCCCTTGAGGCACTTAGCACCTGGGTTCCGCAACTGGTTGATAAACTGAAAACGCTGCCACAACTCTCTGATGTTAGTAGCGACTGGCAGGACAAGGGGCTGGCAGCATACGTGAACGTTAACCGCGACAGCGCCAGCCGCCTGGGCATTACGATGGCGGATGTCGATAACGCCTTGTACAACGCGTTTGGACAGCGCCTGATCTCAACCATCTACACTCAGGCGAACCAATATCGGGTGGTGCTGGAACACAATACCGATAGTACGCCGGGACTTGCCGCGCTGGACACGGTGCGTCTAACCAGCAGCAGCGGCGGCATTGTGCCATTAAGCGCAATTGCGAATGTCGAAGAGCGCTATACACCGCTATCGATAAACCATCTGGATCAGTTCCCGTCTACGACGATCTCCTTCAATGTGCCAGACGCGTATTCACTGGGTGAAGCCGTCGAATCGATTCTGACGGCGGAAAAAAGCCTGAATTTCCCGTCGGATATTCAGACCCAATTCCAGGGCAGCACGCTGGCGTTCCAGGCCGCACTGGGCAACACCATCTGGCTGATTGTGGCCGCTGTCGTGGCGATGTATATCGTGCTCGGCGTGCTGTATGAAAGCTTCATTCACCCTATTACCATCCTCTCTACCCTGCCAACTGCAGGTGTCGGTGCACTACTTGCGTTGATGCTGGCGGGCAGCGAGCTGGATGTGATAGCGATCATCGGGATCATCCTGCTTATCGGGATCGTGAAGAAAAACGCCATCATGATGATCGACTTTGCCCTTGCTGCTGAACGTGAGCAAGGCATGTCGCCGCGTGATGCCATTTTCCAGGCCTGCCTGCTGCGTTTCCGTCCGATTCTGATGACCACGCTCGCCGCCCTTCTCGGCGCATTACCGCTGATGCTGAGTACCGGGGTCGGCGCGGAGTTACGTCGCCCATTAGGTATCGGCATGGTTGGCGGTCTGCTGGTCAGCCAGGTCTTGACCTTATTCACGACGCCCGTGATTTACCTGCTGTTTGACAGTCTGGCACTGTGGTCAAAGAACCGTTTCCCGAAACGTGAAGAGGAGGCGTAAGTGAAGTTTTTTGCCCTCTTCATTTACCGCCCGGTGGCAACGATCTTAATTTCACTTGCCATCACCCTGTGCGGCATTCTTGGCTTCCGGCTGTTGCCGGTTGCCCCTTTGCCGCAGGTGGATTTCCCGGTAATTATGATCAGCGCCTCGCTGCCTGGCGCATCGCCGGAAACCATGGCGTCGTCAGTGGCGACACCGCTGGAACGTTCGCTTGGGCGTATCGCCGGGGTCAACGAAATGACCTCCAGTAGTTCGCTGGGCAGTACGCGGATCATCCTGGAGTTCAGCTTCGACCGGGACATTAACGGTGCGGCACGCGACGTTCAGGCAGCAATTAACGCCGCGCAAAGCTTGTTGCCCAGCGGGATGCCTGGCCGTCCAACCTATCGCAAAGCGAATCCGTCCGATGCGCCAATCATGATCCTGACGCTCATCTCGGATACCTACTCTCAGGGGCAGCTATACGATTTCGCCTCCACGCAGCTGGCACAAACTATTTCCCAGATTGATGGCGTAGGAGATGTGGATGTGGGCGGTAGCTCCCTGCCCGCTGTGCGTGTTGACCTGAACCCGCAGGCGCTGTTCAACCAGGGTGTATCACTGGATGACGTGCGCACTGCCATCAGTAATGCCAACGTGCGCAAACCGCAGGGAGCCATTGAAGACGCCAGCCATCGCTGGCAGGTTCAAACCAACGATGAGCTGAAAACCGCGACGGAATACCAGCCACTGATTATTCACTACAACAACGGTGCAGCGGTACGGCTCAGCGACGTCGCCAACGTGACCGACTCGGTACAGGACGTCCGTAATGCCGGGATGACCAACGCCAAACCGGCCATTTTGCTGATGATTCGCAAATTGCCGGAAGCCAACATTATCGAGACGGTAAACCGTATTCGTGCCCGTCTGCCTGAATTGCAGGAAACTATCCCGGCGGCCATTGATTTGCAGATCGCCCAGGACCGTTCCCCAACGATCCGCGCCTCGCTCGAAGAGGTGGAGCAGACGCTGATCATCTCCGTCGCGCTGGTGATTCTGGTGGTGTTTCTGTTTCTGCGTTCCGGACGCGCCACGCTTATCCCGGCGGTGGCGGTTCCGGTGTCCCTGATTGGGACATTCGCGGCCATGTATCTGTGCGGGTTTAGCCTGAATAACCTGTCGCTGATGGCACTGACCATCGCGACCGGATTTGTGGTCGATGATGCCATCGTAGTGCTGGAAAATATCTCTCGCCACCTTGAAGCCGGGATGAAACCCTTACAAGCCGCGCTTCAGGGGACACGCGAGGTCGGCTTCACAGTGCTGTCCATGAGCCTGTCGCTGGTGGCGGTATTCCTGCCGTTGTTGCTGATGGGCGGGCTCCCGGGCCGACTGTTACGCGAATTCGCCGTGACACTTTCCGTCGCCATAGGCATTTCACTCATCATCTCCCTGACGCTGACGCCGATGATGTGTGGCTGGATGCTAAAACGGAGCAAACCACACTCACAGCCTCGGCGAAAAGGTTTTGGTCGCTTCCTGATGGCTATGCAGGAGAGCTACGGCAGATCGCTGAAATGGGTGTTGAACCATACCCGGCTTGTCGGTCTGGTGCTGACAGGCACAATCGTGCTCAACGTGTGGATGTATATCACCATCCCGAAAACCTTCTTCCCGGAACAAGACACCGGCGTACTGATGGGTGGCATCCAGGCTGACCAGAGCATTTCATTCCAGGCGATGCGCGGTAAATTGCAGGACTTTATGAAAATTATTCGTGAAGATCCTGCGGTGGATAACGTCACCGGATTTACCGGCGGTTCGCGGGTAAATAGCGGAATGATGTTCATCACCCTGAAAGCACGCGACGTACGCAACGAAACTGCACAGCAGGTCATTGACCGTCTGCGCAGCAAGCTTGCCAAAGAACCGGGCGCGAATCTGTTTTTGATGGCCGTTCAGGATATCCGTGTGGGTGGACGCCAGGCCAACGCCAGCTATCAGTACACACTGCTCTCTGACGACCTGGCCGCGTTGCGCGAATGGGAGCCGAAGATCCGCAAGGCGCTAGCCGCATTGCCTGAGCTGGCAGACGTGAACTCCGATCAGCAGGATAACGGTGCGGAAATGGATCTGACCTACGATCGCGAAACCATGTCGCGGTTAGGCATTAACGTCGAAGCGGCTAACAGCCTGCTCAATAATGCATTTGGTCAGCGGGAAATATCCACCATCTACCAGCCAATGAACCAGTACAAGGTGGTGATGGAAGTTGATCCGCGTTACACCCAGGATATCAGCGCGCTGGATAAGATGTTTGTCATCAACAGCGACGGTAAGGCCATTCCGCTGTCGTATTTTGCCCGTTGGCAGCCTGCAAACGCGCCGCTATCGGTCAACCATCAGGGGTTGTCGGCGGCATCAACTATTTCGTTTAACCTGCCAACCGGCTCATCGCTGTCAGAAGCCAGTGATGCGATCAACCGCAGCATGACCCAGCTCGGCGTGCCGTCCACTGTGCGCGGCAGCTTCGCCGGAACCGCTCAGGTCTTCCAGGAGACGATGAACTCGCAGGTGATACTGATCCTCGCCGCCATCGCGACGGTCTATATTGTGCTGGGGGTGCTGTATGAAAGTTATGTCCATCCGCTGACCATTCTCTCTACACTGCCGTCGGCAGGTGTAGGCGCATTGCTGGCGCTGGAGCTGTTCGGTGCGCCCTTTAGCCTCATCGCCCTGATTGGGATCATGCTTCTCATCGGCATTGTGAAGAAAAATGCCATCATGATGGTCGACTTTGCGCTCGACGCACAGCGAAACGGTAACCTGACGCCGGAAGAGGCCATTTTCCAGGCGTGCCAACTGCGTTTTCGTCCGATCATGATGACCACGCTGGCGGCGTTGTTTGGCGCACTTCCTCTGGTTATTTCAGGTGGCGATGGCTCTGAGCTGCGTCAACCGCTGGGGATAACCATTGTCGGCGGCTTAGTCATGAGTCAGCTATTGACGCTCTACACCACGCCGGTGGTCTATCTCTTTTTCGACCGCCTGCGGGTGCGTTTTTCGCGTAAACACAGAGATACGGTAAATGGGTAAATGACAGACCTCCCGAAAAACGTCCGCTGGCAGTTATGGATTGTCGCCTTCGGCTTCTTTATGCAGTCGCTGGATACGACCATTGTGAATACTGCCCTCCCCTCGATGGCGAAAAGTCTGGGAGAGAGTCCGCTGCATATGCACATGGTGATTGTCTCCTATGTGCTGACCGTCGCCGTGATGCTGCCTGCCAGCGGCTGGATGGCGGATAAAGTGGGCGTGAGGAATATTTTTTTTACTGCCATCGTGCTGTTCACTATAGGGTCGCTGTTTTGCGCTCAGGCCAATACGCTCAATGAACTGGTGATGGCTCGCGTCCTGCAAGGCGTCGGCGGCGCGATGATGGTTCCCGTCGGACGACTGACGGTGATGAAGATCGTCCCGCGCGAGCAATACATGGCAGCGATGACCTTTGTCACGCTGCCAGGCCAGGTTGGCCCCTTGCTTGGCCCTGCGCTGGGCGGGGTGTTGGTCGAGTACGCCTCCTGGCACTGGATCTTTTTAATCAACCTGCCTGTGGGGATTGTTGGGGCTATTGCTACGCTGATGCTCATGCCGAATTACACCATGCAGACGCGGCGTTTTGATTTCATCGGCTTCATTCTGCTGGCCGCCGGAATGGCAACACTCACGCTGGCGCTCGACGGCCAAAAGGGGCTGGGCATTTCGTCCCTGACGCTGGGTATTCTGGTCGTCCTCGGTATCACCGCAATCCTGTGGTATCTATGGCATGCCAGAGATAACGAGCAAGCCCTCTTCAGCCTGTCATTGTTCAGAAATTCAACCTACCGGCTGGGTCTTTTCGGCAGCTTTGCCGGGCGGGTGGGCAGCGGCATGTTACCGTTCATGACCCCGGTCTTTTTACAGATTGGTATGGGTTTCTCACCCTTCCACGCAGGTTTAATGATGATCCCGATGGTACTCGGCAGTATGGGGATGAAGCGTATTGTGGTGCAGGTCGTGAACCGCTTTGGCTACCGTCACGTACTGGTGGCCGCCACGCTTGGCCTGGCAGTAGTCAGCCTGCTGTTTATGACCGTGGCATTAATGGGCTGGTACTACGCGCTTCCGCTGGTGCTTTTTTGCCAGGGCATTATCAATTCCATGCGCTTCTCTTCCATGAACACGCTGACGCTGAAAGATCTGCCGGATGAACTGGCCAGCAGTGGCAACAGCTTGTTATCGATGGTTATGCAACTCTCCATGAGCGTCGGTGTAACGGTGGCAGGCCTGCTGCTGGGTATGTATGGACAACACCATCTCAGCGTCGATACCCCCGTCGCGCATCAGGTCTTTTTGTATACCTATCTCAGCATGGCGGTGATCATCGCCCTGCCCGCGCTCATCTTCGCCAGAGTGCCGGATGATACCAGTAAGAACGTCGTTATCCGACGTGGCAAAAGGAGTGCACCATGAAGTTCTGGCGTCCCGGTATTACCGGCAAGCTCTTTGTCGCGATTTTTACCACCTGCATTGTCCTGTTGATCACCATGCACTGGGCCGTGCGTGTTAGCTTCGAGCGCGGTTTTATTGATTACATCAAACACGGAAACGAGCAGCGTTTACAGGGGCTGAGCGATGCCCTGAGCGAGCAATACGCCCTTCACGGCAACTGGCGTTTCCTGCGCAACAACGATCGTTTCGTGTTCCAGATCCTGCGTTCGCTTGAGCACGATAATGACGATGACCGTCCTGGCCCTGGCATGCCACCTCACGGCTGGCGTACGCAGTTCTGGGTGGTCGATCAGGATAAAAAAGTGCTGGTCGGTCCACGCGCCCCTGTTCCTCCGGATGGTATGCGTCGGGCCATCATGTTCAATAATGTCAGCGTAGGTTGGGTGATTGCGTCGCCGGTTGAGCGGCTGACACGTAACACCGACATCAACTTCGACAGGCAGCAGCGTCAGACCAGTTGGTTGATTGTCGCCCTCTCCACACTGCTCGCCGCACTCGCTACCTTCCCACTGGCACGCGGCCTGCTCGCGCCAGTCAAGCGGCTGGTGGAAGGTACACATAAACTGGCAGCCGGTGATTTCTCTACTCGCGTGGACACCCGCAGCCAGGATGAACTGGGCAGGCTGGCGCAAGACTTTAACCAGCTCGCCAGTACACTGGAAAAAAACCAGCAGATGCGCCGTGATTTTATGGCCGATATTTCGCACGAGCTCCGTACTCCGCTGGCGGTACTCCGTGGCGAACTGGAGGCTATTCAGGATGGCGTACGCCAGTTCACACCGGAGTCGGTGGCGTCACTTCAGGCTGAAGTGGGTACGCTCACCAAGCTGGTGAACGACCTGCATCAGCTTTCCATGTCCGACGAAGGGGCACTGGCCTACCAAAAAGCCCCTGTTGATGTGATCAACATTCTGGAAGTCACCACAGGCGCATTCCGTGAACGCTTTTCCAGCCGTAACCTGAAAATTGAGCTCTCCCTGCCGGACAGCGCTGTGGTGTTTGGCGATCGCGACCGTCTGACGCAGCTCTTCAATAATTTACTGGAGAACAGCCTGCGCTATACCGACAGCGGTGGCGCGTTGTACATTTCTGGCAGGCTGGAAGCCAGCCGTTTTGCGCTGACGTTTGCCGACAGTTCTCCCGGGGTGCAGGACACGCAGCTTGAAAAATTGTTCGAGCGTTTTTATCGTACCGAAGGTTCACGTAACCGCGCCAGCGGCGGTTCCGGGCTGGGGCTGGCCATTTGCGTCAACATTGTCGAAGCGCATAACGGTACAATCCGCGCCGCTCATTCGCCTTTTGGCGGGGTTAGCATTACAGTAGAGTTACCGCTGGAACGCGATTTATCGAGAGAAGCATGACCGAGTTACCCATTGATGAAAACACGCCACGTATTCTGATCGTGGAGGACGAGCCTAAACTTGGGCAGTTATTAATCGACTATTTACGCGCGGCAAGTTACGCCCCTACGCTTATCAGCCACGGCGACAAGGTTCTTCCTTATGTTCGCCAGACGCCACCCGCGCTGATATTGCTGGATTTGATGCTGCCCGGCACTGACGGCCTGACCCTGTGCCGCGAGATCCGCCGTTTTTCCGATGTCCCGATCGTGATGGTGACAGCCAAAATCGAAGAGATCGACCGTCTGCTGGGTCTTGAGATTGGCGCAGACGATTACATCTGTAAACCATATAGCCCACGCGAGGTGGTCGCACGCGTGAAAACGATCCTGCGTCGCTGCAAACCGCAGCGAGAATTGCAGGTACTGGATGCAGAAAGCCCGCTGATCGTTGACGAAAGCCGCTTTCAGGCCAGTTGGCGCAGCAAATTATTGGATCTCACCCCTGCTGAATTTCGCTTGCTCAAAACGCTCTCCCACGAGCCAGGGAAAGTGTTCTCGCGCGAACAACTGCTGAACCATCTTTATGATGATTACCGGGTCGTCACTGACCGCACTATCGATAGCCATATCAAAAATCTGCGTCGTAAACTGGAGGCACTCGATGCCGACCAGTCGTTTATTCGCGCAGTGTATGGCGTAGGTTATCGATGGGAAGCGGATGCATGCAGGATTGCGTGATAATATCGGACTAAAAACGAATGTCACCTGCCAAGGGTGACATTATGTGAATTTACTCTTCAGAAACAATACCGTTCTCCCTAAAAGGGAACATTATTGATAGTTTGGATTAAATGTTTTTGGTACATAAGCAACGATGTTATCGCCGAAGAGTTTACACTCTGATTCTTTCTCACCGGGGTTAATAATGAGATGTTGAATGTCTGAATTATTTAATTTTGCCCTAAATCCTTTACAATCAGCATTTGTCAGTTTGGTCATAACCACCAAATAATCTTTTTCACCGTAGTATGACAAGTAAATGTTATCAGGTAAGTTGATACTTTTTTTGCGAGCCTCTTCATAAAACACTTTCTCCTTCTGTTTCAATATATCTGGGGTGGCATTTCTGTATGGCCCGACGATAGAATCGTAAAGCTTATACACTGTAGCATTTGTATAAATACCAGAAACCATCTCAGCCACCTTCTTATGATGTTCAACTTCTTCGATAGCTTCTTTAAATTCGAGCCCTTTATTTAGCGTTTCAAGAGCCGAAAGACCAAGATTAACAGGCCCCGCCGCCATGACTACATGACAATTAATCAAAAGTGACGCCGCAATTACCACTTTACATGCTGATTTTAGCATAATTTTATGTTCCCTCGTTTTCACACCCACCAAAAATAGTAGCAAAGGTGTTTACTGAATATAATTTGAGAACAGAGTTAAACATATATTAATAAATTTAAAAAGGATGAGATTTTTTATTTTTAACTGTCACCGACCATTGTTCATTGATTAATCGCAAGGCTTTCAGAGCGCATTCAAGAGCCAATTGAACTATCAAAAGGTTTACCTCCCCGCCCCTCAGCGCTACAATGCCCGCCCTTAAAGTATGGGATCTCCCCTGACGCTGCACCTGGTGCTAGCGGATCTGACCTGTCATCAGAACGAGAACAAACATGTTTAAACCGGAACTCCTCTCCCCGGCGGGAACGCTGCAAAATATGCGTTACGCTTTCGCTTATGGTGCTGACGCGGTATACGCGGGCCAACCGCGCTACTCGCTGCGCGTGCGCAACAACGAATTCAACCACGAGAATCTGCAACTTGGCATCAATGAAGCGCATGCCCTGGGCAAAAAATTCTATGTGGTCGTTAACATCGCACCGCACAACGCCAAGCTGAAAACGTTCATTCGTGACCTGAAACCCGTTGTGGATATGGGGCCGGATGCGCTGATCATGTCAGACCCTGGTTTAATCATGCTGGTTCGGGAGAACTTCCCTGACATGGACATTCACCTCTCGGTACAGGCAAACGCCGTGAACTGGGCAACCGTGAAATTCTGGAAACAGATGGGGCTGACCCGTGTGATCCTGTCGCGTGAACTGTCACTCGAAGAGATCGAGGAAATCCGCACTCAGGTTCCGGATATGGAGCTTGAAATCTTCGTTCACGGTGCACTGTGCATGGCCTATTCAGGCCGCTGCCTGCTCTCAGGCTATATCAATAAACGCGACCCGAACCAGGGAACCTGCACCAACGCCTGCCGCTGGGAATATAACGTTCAGGAAGGCAAAGAGGACGATATCGGTAATATCGTCCACAAACACGAGCCGATCCCGGTGAAGAACGTTGAACCGACGCTCGGTATCGGCGAGCCGACTGACAGCGTATTTATGATTGAAGAAGCAAAACGTCCGGGCGAGTACATGACAGCCTTTGAAGACGAGCATGGCACGTACATCATGAACTCGAAAGATCTGCGCGCCATCGCTCACGTTGAGCGCCTGACGCAAATGGGCGTGCATTCCCTGAAAATCGAAGGCCGTACCAAATCCTATTACTACTGCGCTCGTACCGCGCAGGTCTATCGTAAGGCGATCGACGATGCCGCTGCCGGTAAACCGTTCGATACCAGCCTGCTGGAGACGCTGGAAGGTCTGGCCCATCGCGGTTACACCGAAGGTTTTCTGCGCCGCCATACCCACGACGATTACCAGAACTATGAACACGGTTATTCAGTCTCTGAACGTCAGCAGTTTGTCGGTGATTTTACGGGCGCACGCAAAGGTGATCTGGCAGCCGTTGCCGTCAAAAACAAATTCACCAAAGGTGACAGCCTGGAACTGATGACCCCTCAGGGCAACATCAACTTCCGTCTGGAACATCTGGAAAACGGTAAAGGTGAAGCCATTACCGTCGCACCAGGAGACGGTCATACGGTCTGGTTGCCGGTTCCTGAAGAAGTGGATCTGGAATTTGCGCTGCTGATGCGCAATTTCGAAGGCGAAAACACCCGTAATCCACACAGTAAATAGTTCATTGCAGGTATTTTTTCAGTCCAGGATGATTCTTAGAATCGGATCACATACCGTTCCGTTCAATACGGGTATTATCCATCTCGCTGAAAAACATAACCCATAAATGCTAGCTGTACCAGGAACCACCTCCTTAGCCTGCGTAATCTCCCTTACGCAGGCTGATTTTTTCCTTTCATCCTCTTCTTAACCGCTTTTCCTCTCCCTGAGATACACTCTTGATAACGTATAAAAAGGGAGCATCACAATGGCGACATATCCGGATAGTTTACTGATCCTCAACGGCAAGAGTGCCGGCAACGATATTCTGCGCCAGGCGATTGCTGACCTGCGCGATCAAGGGGCACGCATCCATGTCCGCGTCACATGGGAAAAAGGCGATGCAGCTCGCTATCTTGATGAAGCGTGCCATCTGGGGGTTGAAACCGTTATCTCCGGTGGCGGCGATGGAACCATCAATGAAATCGCCACCGCACTTATTCACCTGAATGCCCCGGTTCGTCCTGCATTAGGCATTTTGCCGCTCGGTACGGCGAATGATTTTGCCACCAGCGTGGGTATTCCTGACGATCTCAGCAAAGCACTTCAACTCGCTATCGCCGGGAAAGCAACTGCCGTGGACATTGCTCAGGTGAACGATAAAACCTGCTTTATCAACATGGCCACAGGTGGTTTTGGTACGCGCATCACCAGCGAAACGCCGGAAAAACTCAAAGCCGCTCTGGGTGGCGTCTCCTACTTTATTCATGGCCTGATGCGGATGGACACCCTGAAACCCGATCGCTGCGAAATCCACGGCGACGATTTTCACTGGCAAGGTGACGCGCTGGTGATCGGAATTGGCAATGGTCGCCAGGCCGGAGGGGGCCAACAATTATGCCCGGATGCACTGATCAACGACGGCTTATTGCAACTGCGCATTTTTACCGGAGAAGAGTTGCTTCCCGCCCTGTTCAACACATTGACCAGGCCGGAGCAAAACCCCAATCTGATCGATGGTCAGTCAGCCTGGTTCGAAGTAAGCGCCCCACACAGCATGACCTTTAACCTGGATGGGGAGCCACTCAGCGGGAAACATTTTCGTATTGCGGTGTTACCCGGCGCACTAAGCTGCCGCCTGCCGCCGGATTGCCCGTTGCTGCGCTAATACGCCGCCACCTCCCGCGCCATCTCCCGGCTGTACTGCTGGCTGGCATTCACCAGCATTTGCGTATAGCCGGTTTTGGCGTGCCCGGCAACCAAATCGTCGACGGTTAAGGTTTCCAGAATTTTACCGTATTGCATAACGGCCACCTTTTGGCACAGATGCGCAATCACCCCCAGATCGTGCGTGACCATCAGATAGGTAAGATTCGATTCACGCTGGAGTTCGGCAAGCAGGTTAAGGATCTCCGCCTGCACCGATACATCAAGCGCCGAGGTCGGCTCATCCAGCAACAATACCTGCGGCTCCAGAATCAGCGCCCGGGCAATCGCCACACGCTGACGCTGCCCACCGGAAAGTTGATGTGGATAGCGATCGCGAAACGCCCGGTTCAGCCCGACTCTGTCCAGTAACGAATGGATACGTCGCTCCCGGTCATTCATTCCGTGAATTTGCAGTGGCTCTTCCAGAATGTCACCAATGGTATGGCGCGGATGGAGCGAACCGTAGGGATCCTGAAACACCATCTGCACACCACGACACCGAGCCTGACTGATACGCTTTTCCAGCGGTTTACCGTCAATTGCCAACGTGCCTTCCCAGTGAGTAAAGAGTCCGGCCAGACATTTCAGCACCGTGGTTTTACCCGATCCGGATTCCCCCACCAGGCCATAAATCTCCCCTTCCCGGACCCTAATGTTCACATCGTCCAGCACCTGATTACGCTTCTCACCTTCGCCAAAGGCCAGGTTGAGGTGTTTAATCTCGATCATCTCAGCTCCTCACTCGGTGAGCCAGTTTGCCTGGCGTTGCAACACGGGCAATACGGGACGGCGGTGATTCAGTTCCGGCAACGCGCTGATTAACCCTTGAGTGTAGGGATGCTTCGCGTTATGTAGGTCGCACGCGGCGATAGACTCCACCACTCGTCCGGCATACATCACCAGCACCCGATCGCAAAAACTGCGCACCAGGTTAATGTCGTGGCTGATAAAGATCAGCCCCAGACCACGCGACAGCACCAGATCGTCCAGTAGCCCCAGCACCTGTAAACGCACCGACACGTCCAGCGCCGAGGTAGGTTCATCAGCAATCACCAGTTCAGGGTCGGTGATCAGCATCATGGCGATCATGATGCGCTGCCCCTGCCCACCGGAAATCTCGTGCGGATAAAGGTGATAGACGCGTTCCGGCTGGCGGATACGCACCACGTCAAGCATCTCCAGTACTTTGGCTTTTGCCTCTGCCTTACGCCCTGGATGATGGGTGAGCCAGGCTTCAGCAATCTGATCCCCGACACACACCACCGGGTTGAGCGAGTATTTCGGGTCCTGCATGATCATCGAGATACGTTTGCCGCGAATACCGCGCATTTGCGCCTCGCTGACGGTACGCAAATCAACATCACCAAACTGCATTCGTGTGGCACTGATTCGGGCCCTGGCCGGATGCAGGCGCAGCAGCGCTCGCCCGACGGTCGATTTACCGGAACCCGATTCACCGACAATAGCCAGCTTCTCGCGTCCGAGCTGGAAAGAGACGCCACGTACGGCGTTGGTCACCGCACCGCCGTTGATAAAATCGACGTGGAGGTCGCGCACATCAAGCAAAGGCGCATTATTCGCTGCGAGGATCGAGGATGTCACGTAGGCCATCTCCTAAGAAGTTAAACGCCAGGCTGTTAATCAGGATCGCCAGCCCCGGAATAGTCACGACCCACCAGCACTCCATCATGTAGGTGCGACCGCTTGAGATCATCGCGCCCCACTCCGGCTCTGGCGGCTGAGCACCGAGTCCCAGAAAACCGAGCCCGGCGGCAGTCAGGATGATCCCGGCCATGTTCATAGTGATGCGGATAATCACCGACGGCAGGCACAGCGGCACAATGTGTCGCCACAACACGCGTACTGGTGACGCTCCCTGCAAGCGCACAGCGGAGATAAAATCGGCCTGGCGCAGAGAGAGCGTTTCCGCTCGCGCCAGTCGCGCAATCGGCGGCCAGGCGGTGAGCGTAATGGCAATCACCACATGTTCAAGCCCAGGGCCCAGCGCGGCGACAAACGCCAGTGCCAGCACCAGGCTTGGGAAGGAGATAAAAATGTCTGTTACGCGCATCAGCACCGCATCAACTTTGCCGCCGAAATACCCGGCGGTTACGCCCAGCAACAATCCCAGTGGTCCAACGGTGACGGAGACCAGTAGCACGATATAGAGGGTGATACGCGAGCCGTACACGAGGCGGCTAAAGATATCGCGGCCAAACTCGTCCGTACCGAACCAGTGTCGCGCGTTCGGAGCAACCAGCGCACTATTCAGGTCCTGCACCAGCGGGTTATACGGTGCAATGAGCGGTGCAAAGGCGGCGACAATCAGCAGCAGCAAAATGATACCGCCACCTATCGCCGTGAGTGGGTTGCGCGCCATTTTGCCGACAAACCCGGCAGCACGCGATGCTGCCCGTTTAAAACGCTGGCGGCCTTCAGAGTGACGCGTTCCCAGCGGGCTATCCAGAGAAACGGTCATGATTTCGTCCTCGGGTCAAAGAGTTGATACAGCATGTCGGAGAGCAGGTTGAGCATCACAAAGATCATCCCCACCAGCAGTACACAGCCCATCACGGCATTCATATCCCCCAACAACAAACTACCGGTAAGATAGGAGCCAAAGCCCGGCCAGGAAAAGACGGTTTCAATCAGCACTGCCCCTTCCAGCAGCGAGCCGTAAGCCAGCGCAACGACCGTCAGAAGCTGGACGAGGATGTTGCGAAACGCGTGATTCCAGATCACCTGACGCTCGGTTAAGCCCTTAACACGCGCGGTGATGATGAACTCCTGCGACAACTGCGCCAGCATAAAGCTGCGGGTCATACGGCTGATGTAGGCCAGCGAATGGAAACCGAGCAGCGAGGCCGGCAATACCAGGTGGTTAATCGCATTCCAGAACACAGCGCTGTTCCCGGCCAGCAGTGCATCGACGGTCATCAGCCCGGTACGACGCGGCACAAGCCCGTCCAGACCCAGATCCAGTCTTCCGGCGCCCCCTACCCAGCCAAGCCAGGCGTAAAACAGCAATAGCCCCATCATGCCAACCCAGAAGATCGGTGTGGAATATCCCGCAAGGCTGATAATGCGCACTACGTAATCGGAAAAACTGTTCCGACGCGCAGCGGCCAGAACCCCCAGCGGAATACCAAGACCTGCCCCGACGATAATCGCCATCGTCGCCAGTTCCAGCGTCGCCGGGAAGACCCGCAGAATGTCATCCGTCACCGGCTTACCGGTTAACAATGCACTCCCCAGATCGCCATGCAGCAGGTTATTAAGGTAAATACCAAACTGGGTCAGCAGCGACTGATCGAAACCCAGCTGGTGATAGACCTGCTGATAGGTACTGTGATCGGCATCCGGGCCAACAATCGCCAGCACCGGATCGACCGGCATCACGCGACCGATAAAAAAGGTCAGCAGCAGCAGGCCAAAAAGCGTCACCAGTACCTGAGTGAACCGCTTCGAGAAGCGGCGTGTACGGGAGTTGGGAGAGAAAATCGCCACACTCATTTGTCACCTCCAGTTTTATACACATCGCGCAGGAATGTGGTGGCTGACGGGTGCGACTGGAAGTTTTTCACGTCGTTACGCACGACCACGGAATCGACCATCTGCGATAGTGGGATCATCGCCGGGATCAGTTCGTCATACCGCACCTGAATTTGCTGGTAGTCGGCAATCTGTTTTTTGGGATCGCGCTCCAGCAGGGCTTTATCGATCATCTCGTTGAGCGGTTTATCGTAAAAGCTGGTGCGCCAGCCCTGGAAGTTGGTGAGCCGGGCGTCATCGCTGTTATCCGGGTTATAGACCAGCGCGCGCAGGCTGGAGTGCGGATGCGGCTCGACGCCACTGCCGCCGCGCCCAACCAGCATATCGAACTTGCGCTCGCGCATTGCGCCGTAGATCTGATTCCCTGTCCCGGTGATGATTTTGGCGTTAATCCCGGCCTGCATCAGCGTGGACTGTACGGCAATGGCAATGTTGAGAAAGGGTTGATCCGCCAACACCCGCAATGTGGTATCAAATCCATTCGGGTAACCCGCTTCCGCCAGCAGTTTTTTGGCGCGGGGGAGATCAAGCGTGTAGCCTGGGTCCGGCAGCGTGGAGGGCATTCCCGCCTTAATTGGACGCTGGTGCAACACACCATAACCCGGCATCAACGCTTTGTTGATCCCCTGATAATCGATCAGATAACGCACCGCTTCGCGCACTTTGGGGTTGGCAAAGTGGGCTTCCTTCATGCTCATCGCAACGTAATACACCGTTCCTTTTTGTACAGCCTCGACGGTAAGTTGCGGGTCTTTACGCAGGGCGTTGATGTCCGCCACCGCCATGTTGTTCGCGATGTCGAGATCGCCTTTTTCAATCATCAGGCGCAGAGTTTGCGACTCCTGAAAATGGCGCAATACCACGCGGCTCATCTTCGGCTCTTCTCGCCAGTAGTGCGGATTACGCTGCATACGCAACACATCTTTTGCCTGCCAGGTGTCGAGCATGAACGGGCCGGAACCGGCTTCGTTGGTGGTGAGCCAGCGGTTTCCCCAGTCATTGTTCACTTCATGGGTTTGTACCGTTTTACTGTCCAGCACGCCCAGATTACCCAGAGCGCCGAGGGAGTAGATCACCAGTTGCGGGTCATTGGCTTTGGGCAACACAATCTGCACCGTGTAGGCATCCGGGGCGCTGATCTGCTTATCGATGTTTTTCTTGCTGAAACCGTAGGATTTCCATACCGATGCCTGGGCCAGATTGAGGTGCAGCAAACGCCGCATCGACCAGACCACGTCGTCTGCCGTCAGCGGATGGCCGGAATGAAATGTCACATCATCACGCAGGTGGAAAGTCAGGGTTTTGCCATCGGGGGCAATATCCCAGGACTTCGCCAGTGCGGGCCTGACGTTGGTGAGTTCGTTCGGATCAAGCTCTACCAGTGAATCGTAGAGATTCACCACAATGCCAACCACTTCGTTACCGGTCATTGCTGCCGGATCGAGAGTCAGCAAGTTGTTCATATTCATACCGATGATGAGCTGGTCGGGCGGCGTTTTTGCGTACGCCGCACCGCTCCCCATCATCAGCGAGAGCGCGAGTAAACACGCTCCCGTGAGGGAGTTTTTCTTCATCTGTGTATACCGTGTAGGGTGAGGTATCGTTATAGGTCAGTCGTGGCTGACGGTATTGTTTTCGATATACGCAAAATTGATGTCTTCGCCGAGACCCGGACGGTCCGGCAAACTGACCATGCCGTTTTCATCCATCGGATCAATAAGGCTGTGGAGATACGCCGCCGGTTCATCATAATCCAGGAACGGATGCAGCAGCCCGCGCTCATACCAGCGGCAGTTTTTGATCGCGCCAATCACAGCCAGGCTCGCCGCACCGTTACCATGGACTTCGCAGTCCATACCGAACGACTCCGCCAGGTTTGCCACTTTCAGTGTGGGTGAAATTCCGCCCACGCCGTTAGCACCAGCACGCAGGATGTCGCATGCCCCCGCTTTTACCCAGTCGGCGCGGCTGTGGTGTTTCCCGCCCAGGCTCTCTGGCCCGATGATCGGAATCGACAGATTTTCCGCCAGCCATGCGTAAGAAGCCATGCTCTCTTCTTCCATCGGCTCTTCGAACCACGCGAAGTTAAGCTTTTCGAGTTCCTTGCCGATGTACAGCGCTTCCGTCCGGCTGTACCAGTGATAGCCGTCAATCATCAGATCGATATCAGGCCCTACAGCTTCGCGCACGGCTGCGCAGGCTTTAACGTCCATTTTAGGATTGGGCGCGAATGAAACAGGCGGCATCCAGGTGTGGAGTTTGATCGCTTTATAGCCCCGCGCCACCAGTTTTTCGGCAAAGCGGGCATATTCATCCGGCGTGGAAAGCCCCCCAGGCAAATCGTCGCCACACATGGTACTGCCGTAGGCGGGTACGGTGTCACGAAAACCGCCGAGCAGCTTCCAGACAGGTATATTGAGTTTACGGCCAATCAGATCCCACAACGCCTGTTCAACAAATGACAGCGCACGTTCTGTCAGTTGATGGGCGCTACCCCGTTGCCAGTGCGCCAGATCCTGCCAGATACGCTCGCGATTAAATGCATCCTGCCCCACCAGCACTTTACGAAAGAAGGTGTTCACGACGAAGGGACGCACCACTTCCGGTGGAGCGAACGAATACCCTTTTGTGCCATCGTCTGCAGTAATGCTCAGCATCGCCATTTTAGCCATGCTCTCTGGCCCCGGATGTGAATGCCCGGCGCTGTCGGACACCCGGCGCGTCGGATACTGGAAGACGGTGACATTTACAGATTCTATTTTCATTATCAGTCCTTAACACTACAGAGGTTCAGAGCGACTTTGTATTTTGAAAAGCTGTTTCGAAAGTAACTTTAAGCGCAAAATTCGTCCGCTGCCTTAGACAAATTCCGCTAAGCATCGACCATTTTTTGTGCATATGCACGGCATGAAGTGACAGTTTTCACAAAAGGATAAGGAACTGTGAAGTGGATCGGGATGAGTGTTTGAATGAAATGAAAAGGGGTTTCGGATTTGAACCAGGCGAGATCTGATGCCCTCTCCCCGCGGGAGAGGGAGAAGTGCAGAAGTTACGCAATCGTCACTTTACTATCCAGATAAACATCCTGAACCGCATTGATCAGTTTCACGCCATCGGCCATTGATTTCTTGAACGCCTTACGCCCAAGAATCAGGCCCATCCCACCTGCACGTTTATTAATGACCGCAGTACGCACGGCGTCAGAGAGATCGGTTTCACCACCAGCCGCACCGCCAGAGTTAATCAACCCGGCGCGGCCCATGTAGCAGTTCGCCAGTTGATAACGCACCAGATCAATCGGGTTGTCGCTGGTCAATTTGCTGTAGACGCGATCATCGGTATAGCCAAAGTTGACGGCTTTGTAACCGCCATTATTTTCGGCCATTTTCTGCTTCACAATATCCGCACCGATGGTGGCGGCAAGGTGGTTTGCCTGGCCGGTCAGATCAGCTGACACATGGTAATCCACGCCGTCTTTCTTAAAGGCTTCATTGCGCAGATATGCCCACAGAACCGTCACTAACCCCAGCTCATGCGCACGCTCGAAGGCGGCAGAAATTTCTTCAATCTGGCGGCGAGACTGCTCAGAACCAAAATAGATAGTCGCGCCTACGGCCACCGCTCCCATGTTGAACGCCTGCTCTACGCTGGCATACAGGGTCTGGTCATATTCTGTCGGATAACTCAGCGTTTCGTTGTGGTTCAGCTTGACGAGGAACGGAATGCGGTGGGCATAGCGGCGGGATACCGAAGCCAGCACGCCGTAGGTCGATGCCACGCAGTTACAGCCCGCTTCAATCGCCAGCTCCACAATGTTCTTCGGATCGAAATACAGCGGGTTGGCCGCAAAAGATGCGCCCGCCGAGTGTTCTACACCCTGGTCAACCGGCAAAATGGAGAGGTATCCGGTCCCACCCAGACGTCCGGTGTTATACAGCGCCTGCATGTTTCGCAGGACGGCTGGCGGACGGTTGTTATCTACCATCACACGGTCCACATAATCATGGCCCGGTAGATAGAGGTGGCTGGCTGGAATGGTCATACAACGATGCTGTAGAAGGCTGTCGGCGTCTTTGCCAAGCAATTGCGAAATATCAGTCATAGCGATGCTCCCGTAGGTTCCGACATCATGTCGGAGCATGTGATCCAGGCCCACACTTTTATGGGCAGAGTAAGCCTGGTACTGACTTAACAGATTTTCCAGCACCTGCGATCGTTTTCAGCACAATCTGCTGGCTCGATTCGTGTACAACAAAACTGTTACATCGATCAAACAATCACCACAAAGGTATTTAAAAGGTATTATTGAATGGTATGTTAAAGGAGTACCCTCTCTGACATGCAGGATTAAACAATGAAAACGAAAGTCCAACTGTCATTCATGATGTTTGTTGAATGGTTTATCTGGGGCGCCTGGTTTGTGCCCCTGTGGCTCTGGCTGAGTAAAAGCGGCTTTACCGCCGGGGAAATTGGCTGGTCTTATGCCTGTACCGCCATTGCCGCGATCCTCTCGCCAATCCTCGTCGGCTCGTTGACCGATCGCTTTTTCGCGGCACAAAAAGTACTGGCCGTCCTGATGTTCGCTGGCGCGATCCTGATGTACTTCGCCGCACAGCAAACGCAGTTCAGTACCTTCTTCCCGCTGCTGCTGGCCTACTCTCTGACCTATATGCCGACGATTGCATTAACCAACAGTATCGCCTTCGCCAACGTGGACGACGTGGAAGCAGACTTCCCGCGAATTCGTGTGATGGGCACGATCGGCTGGATTGCCTCGGGCCTGGCGTGCGGATTTCTGCCGCAAATGATGGGACACAGCGATATTTCAGATACCAATATTCCGCTGTTACTCACCGCCGCCAGCTCCGCACTACTGGCCGTGTTTGCGCTGTTCCTGCCCGACACCCCGCCGAAGAGTACGGGAAAACTGGATATCAAGGTGATGCTCGGCCTGGATGCCCTGATCCTGCTGCGCGATAAGAACTTCCTTGTGTTCTTCTTCTGCTCGTTCCTGTTCGCCATGCCGCTGGCGTTCTACTACATCTTCGCTAACGGCTACCTCACTGAAGTGGGCATGAAAAACGCCACAGGCTGGATGACGCTCGGCCAGTTCTCCGAAATCTTCTTCATGCTGGCACTGCCGTTCTTTACCAAACGCTTTGGTATTAAGAAGGTCTTACTGCTGGGTCTTATCACCGCAGCCATCCGCTATGGTTTCTTTGTTTACGGTGGCGCAGAGCAATACTTTACCTACGCCCTGCTGTTCCTCGGCATTTTGCTGCATGGCGTGAGTTACGACTTCTACTATGTGACCGCGTATATCTACGTGGATAAAAAAGCGCCAGTACACATGCGTACTGCAGCGCAGGGGTTGATTACGCTGTGCTGTCAGGGCTTTGGCAGCCTGTTAGGCTACCGCCTGGGCGGTGTAATGATGGAAAAAATGTTCGCATACAAAGAGCCAGTGAACGGGCTGACCTTCAACTGGGCCGGAATGTGGGCATTCGGCGGGATCATGATTGCCGTGATCGCCGTGTTGTTTATGCTGTTTTTCCGCGAATCGGATAAAGAGATCACCGCAATTGAGGTGGTTGATGGCGATACCGCGCTGACACAAGGGGAAGTTAAATGAAACAAGAACGTGTTCTCGGTGCTCTTTACGGGCAGGCCTTAGGGGATGCGATGGGCATGCCGTCGGAGCTGTGGCCAAGAAGCCGTGTAAAAGCGCACTTCGGCTGGATCGATCGCTTTTTGCCTGGACCGGCGGAAAACAATGCCGCCTGTTATTTCAACCGGGCGGAGTTTACCGACGATACGTCAATGGCACTGTGTCTGGCTGATGCCATTATCGAGTGCGACGGGCAGATCGACGCAGATGTTATCGGCAAACACATCTTGCGCTGGGCGCTGGATTTCGATGCCTTTAATAAGAACGTGCTCGGCCCGACGTCAAAGATCGCACTCAATGCGATCCGCGACGGTAAACCGGTCAGCGAACTGGAAAACAACGGTGTGACCAACGGTGCAGCCATGCGCGCTTCCCCGCTCGGTTGCCTGTTGCCTGCCACCCGCCTGGAACATTTTGTTGAGCAGGTGGCACTGGCCTCCAGCCCGACGCATAAATCCGATCTGGCGATCGCCGGTGCGGTGGTAATTGCCTGGGCGATATCACGCGCCATTGACGGTGAAAGCTGGCAAAACATCGTCGATGCCCTGCCGGGTATTGCGCGCTACGCACAGGAATCACGGACCACGACCTTTAGCGCCTCGCTCGCTGCCCGTATTGAACTGGCGCTCAAAACGGTGCGTGAGGCTCACGGTATTGAATCCGCAAGCGAAGGGGTTTATCAGCTTGTTGGGGCCGGAACCAGCACCATCGAATCCGTCCCTGCAGCTATTGCGATGGTCGAACTGGCAGGCACTGACCCTAACCGTTGTGCGATGTTGTGTGCCAACCTGGGCGGCGATACGGACACCATTGGCGCAATGGCAACGGCCATCTGTGGGGCACTACAGGGCGTGCAGGCTATTGACCCGTCGCTCAAGGAGGAACTCGATGCCGTCAATCAACTCGATTTTGGTCAATACTGCGAAAAACTGCTGCACTATCGGGAGCAAAGGGAGGGCGTATGAACCCGACACCATTTGACCAACAGCTGGCGACGCTGACAGCCCAGCGCCCGGTAACCGTTCTGGGCGCGGCAGTGATTGACGTGATTGCCGATGCTTACGCCCTGCCGTGGCGCGGGTGTGATATTGAGTTAAAGCAGCAAGGTGTCAATATTGGCGGCTGCGCGCTCAATATTGCTATCGCACTGAAGCGCCTCGGTATTGCGGCGCAAAATGCCCTACCCGTCGGACACGGTGTTTGGGCTGATATCATTCGTAATGCGATGGCAAAACAGGATCTACACAGTGCCGTGGAAGCCGAATCGGGTGACAATGGCTGGTGTCTGGCGCTGGTGGAGCCAGACGGCGAGCGTACGTTCATGTCATTCAGTGGCGTGGAGAACCAGTGGCAGCCGTCCTGGCTTGCTGCGCTTAGCGTTCCACAAAACAGTCTGGTCTATTTGTCGGGTTATCAACTGGCGTCACCTTGTGGTGAGTTGCTGACAAGCTGGCTGGAAGGACTACAGGAGGTCACCGCATTGATCGACTTTGGCCCACGCATTGCCGATATCCCCGATGCACTGATGGCGCGGCTAATGGCCTGTAAACCCATCGTGTCACTGAATCGCCAGGAGGCACAGATTGCGGCAGAACGGCTTGGCGTGGATGTTGAATCGTTGGGGGAAAAATGGCAGCAGCGTTTCGCCTCTGCGCTGATTGTTCGTCATGATAAAGACGGCGCTGCATGGTATAAGGACCAGGACACGGGTTATGTTCCGGCATTTCCTGCCACGGTGGTAGACACTATTGGCGCGGGTGACAGTCATGCAGGAGGCACGCTTGCCGGACTGGCTGCCGGATGGAGCCTGGCTGATTCCGTCAGACTCGGCAATGCGGTTGCGGCCTGGGTGGTCAGTCACCGTGGCGGTGATTGCGCTCCCCGACGTGAGGAGCTACTCCTCGCACACAAACACGTATAGATCGCTGCGACAGTAGCTGATGCTGTACTCAATGGGCCGGTGTTGTTGGTCAAGCGCCACTTGCTTGATCACCAGCACCGGTATTTTGTCGTCCATCTTAATGTGTGTCTGAAATTCGCTGTCCGGCATGCGGGCACTCACACGCGAGCGAGTTCGCTGCGGGAAAATATTCTGGCTACGGAAGTAATCGTACAGCGAAATGCCAATGGCATCTGGATCATGAATGAGTCCTGCCGGAACCCAGGACTCTTCAATTGAGACCGCATCATCATCCACGTAACGAATGCGTTTTAGCAAAAAGACGTCGCTTTCCGGCGCAACAGATAACTGGTTTGCCACCTCTTCCGGACACTTCACTACGCTTTTGTTGACCCACAGGGTATTGGGCTTTTTCCCGCGAAGTACGACCTGCTGCGAGAAACCACGCGCCTCTTTCAGTGAGTATTCAAAGATATTGTTGATTTGCGTACCGTAGCCACGGGCGCGGGTGACCACGCCCTCTTCTTCCAGCGCCTGCATGGCTTTACGTACGGTGATCCGCGACACGCCCGTCAACTGACTCAGATCACGTTCACCCGGTAAAATATTGCCGTGTTCAAGCCCCCCGCTGCGCACCGCGTTTTTTACCGTTTCGGCAAATTTCAGGTACAGGGGCGTGTTGTCTGGCGCGGCAATACGTTCGTTTAGTTGAGCAATTAACCGGGTATGCGCTTGTTCCATCTCTGTTTTTCTCAGGCCTGGCGATTTCTGCCAGTATACGGCTTACCACCATGCATGAAAATGGTGTACCGGTCCAATACCGTGACCGACTTCCAGAGAATCCGCTTTCGCCAGCGCGCAGGAGAGCCAGGTCTTGGCCTCTTGCACCGTATCCGCCCAGCTATCGTGGCGTGGGCGTAATGCCGCAAGTGCCGCCGATAATGTGCACCCCGTACCGTGGGTATTTTTAGTTTTCACACGTGGAGCCGTAAAACGCAGCGCGCCTTCCCGGGTGAAAAGCCAGTCCGGGCTTTCCGCATCATCAAGATGACCGCCCTTCATCAGCACGGCTTCGCACCCCATGGCGAGCAACGCATTCCCTTGTTCTTTCATTTCTCGTTCATTCTGCGCATGCGGCGTGCCAAGAAGCGCAGCCGCTTCCGGCAGATTCGGCGTGATCAGCGCCACCTGCGGCAACAGTTTTTTTCGTAGCGTATCGACTGCCGAGGCGGAAAGTAGCGGATCGCCACTTTTTGCCAGCATCACGGTATCCAGCACCACGTTCTGGACCTGATAACGCTTAAGTTGTTCCGCCACGGCTTCTACAATGTCGGTTTCCGCCAGCATGCCGATTTTGGTGGTATCAATGCGTACATCGCTAAATACCGAGTCCAGTTGCGCGGCAACAAAGTCTGGTTCAATGCGATAGACGGACTGCACGCCACGGGTGTTTTGCGCCACCAGTGCAGTGATCACCGAGCAACCATATGCGCCCAGAGCCGAAAACGTTTTCAGGTCAGCCTGAATTCCCGCCCCACCGCTGGGATCTGTCCCGGCGATGGTCAGGGCATTAATCCGTTTCATGCCTGATCCTCCAGATGATAAAGCGCATCAAGGAATGCGCTGGCAAAGCTGCCAGGCCCACGACATTGTGAGACAGCAACTGTCCCTGCCCGCTTCATATACCCACAGGCGGCCGCCACATTACCCAGCCTGTCGCCCGGAAGCGAACAGCTGGCAGCCACCACGGCAGACAGCGCGCATCCGGTTCCTACCACGCGGGTCATAAGCGGATCGCCGCCAGTGACAGCATGAGTTCGAAGCCCGTCGGTGATGTAATCCACCTCGCCGGTGACCACGACAATTGCATGAGTTTGCCGGGCCAGTGCCTGGGCCGCAGGCAAAGCACGGGTTGCCGTATCCGTCGTATCCACACCGCGTCCACCGGCACTCATTCCGGCAAGAGCGAGGATCTCAGATGCATTTCCCCGGATTGCCGCGGGCTTGAGCGTGAGAATTTGCTGGCAAAAACGGGTGCGGAAGGAAAGCGCCCCCACGGCAACCGGATCAAGCGTCCAGGGTTTGCCTGCAGCAACTGCGCTCTCTATCGCCCGGTGCATAGACTGTGCGCGAGGCGCGGTGAGTGTCCCAACGTTGATCAGCAGTGCATCGGCAATCGCCGCAAACTGTTCCGCTTCTTCAGCTTCAATCACCATCGCGGGAGATGCGCCGAGTGCCAGTAAAACGTTAGCGGTAAAGGTTTGTACGACATCATTGGTCATACAGTGAGTGAGTGGGGAACGGGTTCGGAATTGATGCAAAAAAGGTAAATCGAGCAGGTCAGGCTGCATGGTTTCGCTCCTGCCTTACGTGAAGAAGCGATGACCGGGAAGGCATCTGACTTCCCTACGCTGGCATTATCCAGATCAGGTATTACGGGTATTTCTCAGCCTTCAAAAAAGAAGAGCACCCCGAGTCAAAATGATGTAACAACGGCAGACTATGGTAAGCCACGGACAATAGCAAGCCCCATACCTCTCATTTTATTTGCATAATCCCGGCGCAAAACAATGACAATTTTCACGCTTTCTCTTAGAGGTGATTATTTTAAATGCAAACATTAAATGTTATTGATTTACGTGAGATTAAAAGCGCCACGCATCGTAAAAACACGCCTGAAGTACGTTCACGAAAATAAAATAACCTATAAATAACAAATAGTTATTTATTTTCAGCCAACAAGAATACGGTATTAGTTAATCATGTTAAATGTGATCTGCATCAAAATGGCAACTGTCACCATACTGGATAGTTGTCTCGCGTTACCATTGTCGCTACTAAAGAAACAGTGCTACACCTGATTTGCAGATACTGCGTAGCGATTATGTTATTTCTCATATCGTATAAATGATATTCGCTTTATGAAATTAATCATATTCAGTGCAATCGTTTCTTTGCTCCTGGTTGCTACAGGTTTTTTTATGGGCGTTATTTATTTCACAATAATAACTCAGTGCCAATAGTTATCGGGCAATGTATTTAATTTGCTCTCTATATTGTAATATTCAAGGTCATATAATGAAAAAGTTAATGATAATAGCGTTGGCTGTTTCAACGCTGGCAGGTTGTACCACGCAAGCCGATCGCCTGGCGAAATGCGAGGCTCAGGGAATCAGTCGCGATACATGCTATCTCGCAGATCAAAACCGCACAGCTGCCATTAATGCGGCGGCTGAAAAACAGGCATTAGAAAATGCGGCTAATGCCGTACAGCATGCCCAGGCCGCAAAGATTCATGATCCGCTTCGTGAGGCTTCTTTCTCAGCAAATGCCCTTAACGCCACCATTTCTAACGGATTTTTCACCGCAACAATCAATGGCAACAAAGCAACCGTAAAGCGCCTTAACGCGAATTTCTATGAAATTCATGGTTACGGCTATGTTATATCTCTAAGTCTTGATGAAAACGGTATTACAAATGCGTCCTGGAATAAGACAAAGGGCCGCGACAACGGCATTTTGCAGGTAACACAAAAATAAAGATATCAGGGAGGCGAACACCTCCCTGAACACCGCCATAAGGCACGATTTGTAACACTCTTTACCCTCGATTTACCCTCATAACGATAATGATATAACTCTTTGTTTTAATTTGACGAATAGGGTTGGTAACGCTTTTAAACTCTGAATAATCCCTTACTTGTGCTTCATGTAACAAAACAGTAAACAAATTAACCATTGAGCCCCATGAAAAAAGGCTCTATATTGGCGGCGTTTTTTCCATACCCCATCTGTTTTTTTAACTTTTTATTCAATCGTGGTACATAACGAAGCCGCGGTTGTAGGAGTGATATGATGACGGATAAAGTCCGTATTGACACCGTAGATGCCCATAAAAGCAACGAAACCTATCTGGCCCGTCAGGCCGAGTTTGAATCAAACGTCAGGAGTTATCCCCGCAAGCTGCCTTTAGCGATCACTAAAGCAGACGGCGTGTGGATCACCGATGCAGATAATAAAGAATACCTTGACTGTTTAGCCGGTGCAGGCACGCTTGCGCTTGGTCACAACCATCCTGATGTGCTGAAAAGCATCCAAAATGTCATTACCAGCGGCTTGCCGTTACATACATTGGATCTGACTACGCCGTTGAAAGACGCGTTTTCCGAATATTTGCTGTCTCTGCTGCCTGGTCAGGGCAAAGAGTATTGCCTGCAGTTCACCGGTCCATCCGGCGCAGATGCTGTTGAAGCAGCACTGAAGCTGGCAAAAAAAGTTACCGGCCGTAGCGGGATCATCAGTTTCTCTGGCGGTTATCACGGTATGACTCATGGCGCATTGTCCGTGACCGGCAACCTGTCTCCAAAAGAAGCGGTTGACGGTATGATGCCAGAAGTTCAGTTCATGCCTTACCCAAATCAGTACCGTTGCCCGCTGGGTATCGGTGGCGAAGCTGGCGTGAAAGCGCTGACCTACTACTTCGACAACCTGATTAACGACGTTGAAAGCGGCGTGCGCAAACCCGCTGCTGTGATCCTGGAAGCTGTTCAGGGCGAAGGTGGCGTGAACCCGGCTCCGGCTGAGTGGCTGCAGCGCATCCGTAAAGTGACACAGGAACACGGTATTCTGTTGATCCTCGACGAAGTGCAGGCTGGCTTTGCCCGTACTGGTAAGTTCTTCGCCTTCGAACACGCGGGTATTGAGCCTGACATCATCGTGATGTCTAAAGCCGTTGGTGGCGGTCTGCCACTGGCCGTTCTCGGCATCAAGAAACAGTTCGATGCATGGGCTCCAGGCCACCATACCGGTACTTTCCGTGGCAACCAGCTCGCTATGGCGACCGGTCTGACCACGCTGAAAATCCTGAAAGACCAGAACATTGCTGGCAAAGTTGCTGCGCAAGGCGAATGGCTGAAAGCACAGCTGGCTGAACTGCAAAAACGTTATCCAGTGATCGGCCACGTACGCGGTCTGGGTATGATGATCGGTATCGAGATCGTTAAACCAAACGAGCCAGCTGACCATATGGGTTGCTTCCCTGGTGATGGTGAGCTCTCCGCACTGATTCAGAAGAAGTGCTTCGAAGCCGGTCTGATTCTGGAACGTGGCGGTCGTAACGGCGTTGTACTGCGTCTGCTGCCGTCCCTGCTTATCAGCAACGATGAGCTGAAAATCTTCCTGGATAAATTCGAGCAGGCACTGCTTGCTGCGGGCGTTCGCCCGGTATAACCGGAGTTGTTGAATACGATGTCTGATTCAAACCCAATTTTGTTCTCGTCCGCCCAAAGCATTGAAGCTTACCAGCAGGCGATTGAACAAAGCACTCAGGCTGTTATGCAGTGGCTAAAACAGCCTGAGATGTACCAGGGCAAAACGGTCGCGCAGTTGCGCGACCGTATTAAGCTGGATTTCAACCCGAAAGGACTGGGCAACGAAGCGGCGATTGAACGCGCTGTTGAGTTCTTCCTGAAAGACAGTCTGTCCGTCCATCACCCGCAATGTGTGGCACACCTGCACTGCCCTAGCCTGGTCGTAAGCCAGGCAGCGGAAGTGCTGATTAATGCCACCAACCAGAGCATGGACTCCTGGGATCAGAGCCCGTCCGCAACCATTATTGAGATCAAACTGATCGAATGGCTGCGTACCCGTGTAGGTTATCAGGCTGGCGACGCAGGTGTATTCACCAGTGGCGGAACTCAGAGCAACCTGATGGGCCTGATGTTGGCTCGTGATGCGTTCTTTGCACGCCAGGGCCACTCCGTCCAGCAGAATGGTCTGGTGGGCGACCTGCGTAAGATCCGTGTACTGTGCTCTGAAAACGCGCACTTCTCCGTACAGAAAAACATGGCGCTGATGGGTCTGGGCTACCAGTCTGTCACGCTGGTGAAAACCGACGAGTTTTCACGCATGGACCTTAACGATCTGGCGGCGAAAATTGATCAGTGCAACGCTAACGGCGAACAGATTCTGGCGATTGTTGCCACTGCAGGCACAACTGATGCGGGGGCTATCGACCCACTGCGTGAGATTGCTGAGCTGGCAGCGAAGCAGAATATCTGGGTTCACGTCGATGCGGCCTGGGGTGGTGCGCTGCTGATGTCTGAGCAGTATCGTCACTATCTGGATGGCATTGAACTTGTCGATTCCATTACCCTGGACTTCCACAAGCAATTCTTCCAGACCATCAGTTGCGGTGCATTCCTGCTGAAAGAAGCGCGTCACTACGAGCTGATGCGCTATCAGGCGGCTTATCTGAACTCCGAGTTTGATGAAGAAGCGGGCGTCCCGAACCTGGTTTCTAAATCACTGCAAACGACGCGCCGTTTCGATGCGCTGAAACTGTGGATGAGCCTGGAAGCGCTGGGTCAGGAGCAATATGCGGCAATCATCGATCACGGCGTCACGCTGGCACAGCAGGTTGCCGCTTACGTCAACGATCAGGCTGCGCTGGAACTGGTGATGAAGCCACAGCTAGCAAGCGTGCTGTTCCGTTTCCGTCCGCAAGTACGGATGGACGATGCGAACATTGCATTACTTAATCAGAAGATTGGTGATGCGCTGCTGGAGTCGGGTCGCGCTAACGTGGGCGTGACGGAGCACAACGGCATAACCTGTCTGAAGCTCACCCTGCTGAACCCAACCGTCACGCTGGATGATGTAAAAACCCTGCTGTCACTGGTTGAACGTACTGCGACGGAAGTAATGGCGAAGTAAGCTGTTCTTTCCAGTCGCACTGCTGAACTGCACCCGAAAAGTTGGGTAATCAACTGAATTAGGGTGCAGTTTTTTTATGACTGTCATACTCGTATTTTGTCAAAAGGAATGGCGGTTACGCCTTTCTTTTTCAGACCGGGACGTCGCGTTTACCATAGTGGCTATAGCCTGCACCATATTTATTCGCAGCAGATTTCACCACATCATTCAAAATAGTCCCGCTAACCTCGACGCCAGCCTGGTGTAAACGTTTCATACTGATTTCTATCTCTTTCACACTGGTCATACCATGACGGGCAATCAGAATCGTTAAGGCCCCCATCCTTCCAACCACTGTTGCATCCGTTACTGCGAGTACCGGTGGCGTATCGACGATAACCATGTCGTAGCGTTCATTCACCCACATCAGCAACGACTGAAATACCTCTCCCATCAACAATTCGGAAGGGTTTTCCGGCGGCTGGCCGCAGGTTATTACATCGATATCCCCATCGGTATACCGCTGAATAGCGTTCTGATAGCTGGAGTTGCCCATCAGTACTTCAGCCAGCCCGCAGCGATTACTCAGAGAAAAGATGTCATGTGCATACCCTTTACGCATATCGGCATCGATGAACAGCACCTTTAACTCCGCCTGCGCCACAATAGCCGCCAGCGAGGTACTGATAAGTGTCTTACCACAGTTCTGGGTTGGCCCCGAAACCATCACAATGCGGTTAACAGAGCCCATCAGGGCGAAATGCAAGCGGGTACGCAGCCCACGGATAGACTCAATCACAACATCATGAGGATGGGCAACAGGTAAAAAAGGGACATGTCTGGTTTTGTGCTGCCAGTTACCCTGGAAGAGGTGCTTGCGACGTAAGTGTGTTTTACGCCATAACCAGTCGGAGTGCGGTACAGTAGCAAGAATACTAATCCCTCTTGCTTCCAGCTGCTCTGGTGAATTGATTCCTCTGCGCAAAGCCATGCGAAGGATCACCACCACTGCGGATAATAGAAATCCTAGCAGTGCTCCACAAGCGACAATCAGCCCCTTTTTGGGCTCCACAGGAGTCGATAGCGTCTGGGCAGCATCAATAATGCGTACATTACCCATCGCGCTGGATCGCGAGAGGCTCAATTCTTGCTGGCGTGTCAGGAGGTGTTGATAAACAGCACTTCCGGAATCAACATCCCGGCTAAGACGAATAATCGCCTGCTGAATTAAGGGTAATTCCGACACTTTTTTGTTTAATCTCGACTTCGTTGCTTCGAGCGCGTTCCGCTTTTCGATCAATGAACGATATACCGGATGAGACTTCCTGTAACGCTGCGCAATGTCCGCTTCGCGGAGTGTGAGCTCATTAATGTGATTATTAATATTCACAATCTGTTCCAGTACAGATTTTGTTTCCAGAGTTAAATCAACCGAATTGCGCTGCTGTCGATAGCGATTTAATTGCTCTTCTGACTTAACGAGTTCTCGCTGAATCTCCGGTATATACTGCTGTAAAAAGTTGAGCCGTCGTGTATCACGTAGGGCCTGGCGATCGACGTTTTGTTGCAGATAGTTCTCCGTAATAGCGTTTAACGTTCTGGTGATGAGCATCGGATCGGCTCCCGTCAACGAAAGCTTAAGCACGCCACTCTGTTTAACGGTTTCTGTTACTGTGAACGCTTTACTGAGTGCACTAATAGCCTCAAGCGTTGGTATTTCTTTCAGAGTAAACTGTACGCCGGGTCTCGCGGTCAACTCACTGACCTCAATAATCACACCGCCTTTTTCTAGCGTTTCCCCTACTCGACCTTGCGCATGAAAATCCTTACCCTCAACCCGATACTCACCTTCCTTACCGGCTGTGATGGTGAACTCGCGGGAATCGTCGTCCCCCCAAGGGAGATAAACACGACCCATAACGATGCGACCCGCATGCTGACCCGTCATCTTCGCCCAGACTCGCCCGACAACAGGAAGCCAGTCCCGGCTAACTTCATATTTAAGGCCCAAATCGTCAACCGTCTTACCAAGTATCATGCGGGACTTAAGTAGCATCATGTCCGGCGCGGCATCTGGCGCAAGTTCTGAATTCATTTGGGTGAGACGTTTAAGCACATTATTATTCTGCTTCCCCACGACCTGTACTAAGGCATCGGCTTTATAAACGGGCGTGGCGCTGACAACATAAAGTGAAGTGCATATCGTGAGTAAGAGAGTCATGCAAAGAATAAAAATACGATTATCGAAAAGCTCACCCAAAAGTCGAACCAGATCCAGAGTCTGATTTCCATTCGTATTTTTATACTGATGTGTAGAATTTGACGACATTAAAAATACATTCCTTTTCATTCGTCGAAGGCGTTTCAGCACAGCGTTAAGCTCGTGCTCCCTGCGTTTTCTAAGGTATCCCTCTGCTGCGATCACAACCGTTCATATTCACCATGTAAATATATAACCCGGATTCCGATGAAATTATGCAGCGCGCGGATTCTTACCTCTTCATCGATAAGAACATCTTTTCTGTTTTTGTTATTCAGAAGGAATTCATTATTTAAATAAAAAATAAAGCAACACTCCCTTTCATTATGTTAATTCTTATCAGATGTTATGAATACCGTTAATAATGCACATCAGAATGATTTCAGAAATTTTCAGAATTCGGCTCAAAACCATTTGGAGAGCAAATATAAATAAGATCTTTCATTCACCCCCAGAAAGATTGCTCTTTCTAGATAGCTACAGAAAACTGTCCAGTTTTGTTACATTTTTTTTCAAACATACCCTACTGTGATACTTAGAATAGGACGTCTGCCACACAGTCATGGTTATGAAACAGCAGACTGAATGCATCAGTAAACGGGTTAACTGGAGAAAAAATGGCTAAGTATAAATTGCTGCTTCTGGGTGTTGTGATGTCACTGACGGGTGTCGCGCATTCAGCCCCGCAAACGGCATCTGCGCCTTCTGGCATCAAAGCTTACGAAGAACAAGAGTTCATTGCCGATTTCACAAAATTCAAGATTGGCGACACGGCTCCCGCGTTGTATCAGACACCTGAATACACCATCAAACAGTATCAGTTACGTAATCTTCCTGCCCCAGATGCAGGTACTCACTGGACCTACATGGGTGAAAACTACGTCCTGATTGGCGACGCGGATGGCAAAATTTACAAAGCCTATAACGGAGATATCTTCTATCACCGCTGATACCATTACCGTCCGTCCGTGGCAGGAAAGCGATCGTCCTTTCCTGCGCACGCTTTACCTGCATGCCCGACGTGAGGCATGGCCCTGGCTGGAAAGTGATGCATGGAAGCTCGAAGATTTCGACGAGGCAACACGCGACGAACAGATCTGGGTTGCGCTTCAGGATGGCCACCGGGTAGGTTTTGCCTCAGTCTGGACGAACGATAACTTTCTGCACAATCTCTTTGTCGACCCACATTATCAGCATCTTGGGGTGGGTCGTTTACTGCTGAAACAGGCGCAGAAAACATTCACCAGCACCGGCGCATTAAAATGTTTAGTCAGGAATGAACGGGCTGTGGCGTTTTATCAGCATCATGGCTGGCACATTGAGGCTCGCGGTGATTCACCGGATGGAGCGTACTATTTGATGCATTATCGGCTGCGTTAACTAGCCGGGTATTGTTACCCGGCTACAAGGGTTACACCGCGCGGAAGGCAATTTCACTCGGAATGACTTCGCCTTGCCAGTAAAGTTGCGCCGCAACACGCCCCGCCAGTTGACGATACATCTCAGCAAACTCGCTATCCGGACGACTCACCACCGTCGGTTTCCCGCTATCCAGATCTTCACGCAACGTAATGTGTAATGGCATCTGTCCAAGCAGTTGTGTGTGATACTGCGCAGCCAGCTTCTCCGCCCCACCGGTCCCAAAAATAGGCTCATGGTGTCCGCAATTGCTACAGATGTGCATACTCATATTCTCGACAATACCGAGCACCGGTACGTCTACTTTCTCGAACATGACAATGCCTTTTTTGGCATCAATCAGCGCAATATCCTGCGGTGTTGTCACCACAACCGCGCCCGTCACCGGAATGTTCTGCGCCAGCGTCAACTGGATATCACCCGTACCCGGCGGCATATCCAGCACCAGATAATCGAGATCCGGCCACAGAGTTTCCTGCAACATTTGCAACAGCGCTTTGCTGGCCATCGGGCCACGCCATACCATGGCATTATCATCGGTCACGAGATAACCAATGGAGTTAGTTGCCAGGCCATGCGCCATGATCGGCGCCATGTGCGTGCCATCTGGTGACGTCGGACGCTGATTTTCCGCGCCCAGCATATTAGGAATCGATGGGCCGTAGATATCGGCATCCAGAATACCGACTTTCGCCCCTTCAGCGGCCAGCGCCAGCGCCAGATTTACCGCCGTAGAAGATTTACCCACCCCTCCCTTGCCTGAACTGATGGCAATGATGTTTTTCACACCATTAACACCCGGCTGATTTTTCACCCGTTTCAGCGTAGCGATGCTGTGGGACAGCTTCCAGTCAATGGCTTTTGCCCCAGTGATACGGAGCAGATCTGCACTGCATTGCTCTTTCAACGTATCAAAGGCGCTGGCAAAAACGAACGGCATCTGCAGCTCGATATGCAACGTATCATCCAGCCACGCAACGTGGTGCAGCGCTTTCAGCGTAGTGAGGTTGTGTTTCAGGGTTGGATGCTGAAAATTAGCCAGTATCCCGGCAACCATTGCTCGTAAGACTTCCGGTGATTTGGCCTGGGATTGAGAACTCATCCCGACTCCTTTGTTCTTGTGAATAAGACCTTAGTTGAACAAGTTTACCTGAAAGGCCGTGGTTTGTGCTTACTTAATAATGACCCTTTTGGTAATATCAAAAGCCCTTTTCACTGTTAAAAGAAGTAATGTCCACTATGACTCAAGTCGCGAAGAAAATTCTGGTAACGTGCGCACTGCCGTACGCCAACGGCTCAATCCACCTCGGCCACATGCTGGAGCATATCCAGGCTGATGTCTGGGTCCGTTACCAACGAATGCGCGGCCATCAGGTTAACTTCATCTGTGCGGACGACGCCCATGGCACGCCGATTATGCTGAAAGCTCAGCAACTGGGTATTTCACCAGAACAGATGATTGCCGAAATGAGTCAGGAACATCAGACTGATTTTGCAGGCTTTGACATCAGCTACGACAATTATCATTCCACGCACAGCGAGGAAAACCGTGAGCTGTCTGAGCTGATTTACACCCGCCTGAAAGAGAACGGTTTTATTAAAAACCGCACTATCTCTCAGTTGTACGATCCGGAAAAAGGCATGTTCCTGCCAGACCGTTTCGTGAAAGGCACGTGCCCGAAATGTAAGTCACCAGACCAGTACGGCGATAACTGCGAAGTGTGTGGTGCAACCTATAGCCCAACCGAGCTTATTGAACCGAAATCAGTCGTGTCGGGTGCTACTCCCGTCATGCGTGACTCTGAGCATTTCTTCTTTGACCTGCCATCTTTCAGCGAAATGCTACAGGCCTGGACCCGTAGCGGTGCATTGCAGGAGCAGGTTGCCAACAAAATGCAGGAGTGGTTCGAATCCGGTCTTCAGCAATGGGATATCTCCCGTGATGCGCCATACTTCGGTTTCGAAATTCCGAACGCGCCGGGCAAATATTTCTACGTCTGGCTGGATGCACCAATCGGTTACATGGGCTCCTTCAAGAATCTGTGCGACAAACGCGGCGATACCACCAGCTTTGACGACTACTGGAAGAAAGATTCCGACGCGGAACTGTACCACTTCATCGGGAAAGATATCGTTTACTTCCACAGCCTGTTCTGGCCTGCAATGCTGGAAGGCAGCGGTTTCCGTAAGCCAACCAACCTCTTCGTTCATGGCTATGTCACGGTAAACGGCGCGAAGATGTCCAAATCTCGCGGAACGTTCATCAAAGCCAGCACCTGGCTGAATCACTTTGATGCTGACAGCCTGCGTTACTACTACACCGCGAAGCTCTCTTCTCGCATCGACGATATCGACCTGAATCTGGAAGATTTCGTACAGCGTGTGAATGCAGACATCGTGAACAAAGTGGTGAACCTGGCGTCCCGTAATGCCGGATTTATCGCGAAGCGTTTTGACGGCGTGATGGCCTCTGAACTGGCTGACCCGGTACTGTACAAAACCTTCACTGATGCAGCCACCACCATTGGCGAAGCGTGGGAAGCACGTGAGTTTGGTAAAGCGGTGCGCGAGATCATGGCGCTGGCAGACCTGGCTAACCGCTATGTGGATGAGCAAGCACCGTGGGTTGTCGCAAAACAGGAAGGCCGTGATGCTGACCTGCAGGCGATCTGCTCTATGGGTATCAATCTGTTCCGTGTCCTGATGACGTACCTGAAGCCGGTTCTGCCAAATCTGGCTGAACGCGCTGAAGCATTCCTGAACACTGAACTGACCTGGGATGCCATCGCACAGCCTCTGCTCGGACACAAAGTGAATACGTTTAAAGCCCTGTACAACCGTATCGAGATGAAACAGGTTGAAGCGCTGGTGGAAGCGTCCAAAGAAGAAGTGAAGGCAGCCGCTGCACCGGTAACGGGGCCACTGGCTGACGATCCGATTCAGGAAACCATCACCTTTGATGATTTTGCCAAAGTTGATCTGCGCGTGGCGCTGATTGAAAACGCGGAATTCGTTGAAGGCTCCGACAAACTGTTACGTTTGACACTGGATCTGGGTGGAGAGAAACGTAACGTCTTCTCCGGTATTCGTTCAGCCTATCCTGACCCGCAGGTACTGGTTGGCCGCCAGACGGTGATGGTCGCTAACCTTGCGCCACGCAAAATGCGCTTTGGTATCTCTGAAGGCATGGTCATGGCCGCAGGCCCTGGTGGGAAAGATATCTTCCTGTTAAGCCCTGATGAAGGCGCGAAGCCAGGCCAGCAGGTGAAATAATAAAAAAAGCCGGAGATAATCTCCGGCTTTTTTTATGGCTTAGGATGATGAACCCGGTGGGTCAATCCGCGCAGGAAATTACGCAAAAATTGGTCGCCACATTCGCGGTAATTTTTGTGGTCCGGCGCGCGCATCATGGCGGTAATTTCCGGCACTGACACGCGATACTTCTGTTCGGTCATGATCGCCACGATATCATCGGTTTTCAGGGAAAACGCGATACGCAGCTTTTTCAGCACTGTATTGTTGTTAACACGACGCTCAAGCGCCAGCTCAGGCGCAGATTCATCTCTGCCACGTTTCTCATAAATAAGCCCATTCAGGAAACCTGACAGGATGATATCAGGACAACGAACAAACCCGTCCTCATCCTCTTTTGTCATCCAGGTATCAAACCCGGCAGACGTTGATTCCATGTCGGCAAGCGCCAGAATGCGCACCAGATCGTTATTGTTTGCTTTCAGGGTGTAGCGCAGGCTACGGAGAATGTCATTACTTAGCATGAGTGCCTTTAACTGTCGGTGATGCAATGACGCGCAGTGTACCAGTTTTACAGCCCAATCGCCTCTTTCAAACTTTTCAGATATCGGCGGCTCACGGGGACAGTTTGCCCGGCGCGAAGCACTAGCTCGGCCTGACCGTTATCTTCAAGGCGAATCTCTTTAAGATGAGCCATGTTCACCAGATACTGTCGATGGCAGCGGATCAACGGCGTACGACTTTCCAGTGTGCGCAACGTCAGTTCCGTAAAGCCTTCGTTACCTTCAGCACTGGTAACATACACGCCACTCATGCGGCTGCTGACAAAAGCAACGTCGTCCATTTGCAGAAGATAAATGCGGCTATGACCCGTACAGGGGATAAATTTGAGCGGCTGCTGGTGCTCAGGCAGAAGCGTCACATCCTGCACGGCACGCTCCTGGCGTAAACGACTCAGCGTCTTTTCAAGCCGTTTTTCTTCAATCGGTTTAAGCAGATAATCAAAAGCATGTTCTTCAAAAGCCTTCACTGCATATTCATCGAAGGCCGTCAGAAACACAATGTACGGTCGATGTTCAGGATCAAGCATTCCAACCATTTCCAGGCCACTGATTCGCGGCATCTGGATGTCGAGAAACAGGACATCCGGGCGCAGTTTGTGAACGGCTCCAATCGCTTCAATGGCATTTGCACATTCGCCCACCACGTCGATATCGCTGTGCTCCTGCAACAGCACACGCAGATTTTCCCGTGCTAACGGCTCGTCATCAACAATCAGCACTCTCAGCATGCATCTTCCTCCAGCGGCAATCGTAACGTAATACGGGTAAATCTGTCCGGTTCACAGGCCACGGAAATCCCACAACCGTCGCCAAAGTGGGCTCGAAGGCGTTTATCCACCAGGCTCATGCCCAATCCTCCAGACGTCGTCGGCTGGTACAACCCGGCATTGTCTTCAATATCGAGGACCAGATAGTGGTTAAAACGACTGGCAGAAAGGCTGATCACCCCAGTGCCCAACAATTGAGACGTACCATGCTTAATGGCGTTTTCCACAATCGGTTGCAAGGTAAATGCCGGAAGATGTTGTGACGCTAACTCATCCGGAATGAATAGCGATACCTGCAAACGCGACTGAAAACGGGCCTTCTCGATTTGGAGATAGGCATTCACATGTTCAATTTCATCGGCCAGGGTAACAATTTCCGATGGACGCTTCAGGTTCTTGCGGAAAAATGTCGACAAAAACTGGACTAACTGCGCGGCCTGATCGCTGTCACGGCGAATCACCGCTTTAAGCGTGTTCAGCGCATTAAACAAGAAATGTGGGTTCACCTGTGCATGCAGCAACTTAATCTCTGATTGGGTTAAAAGCGCTTTTTGCCGCTCATATTGTCCTGCCAGAATTTGCGCCGACAAAAGTTGCGCAATCCCCTCGCCTAACGTGCGATTGATAGAACTGAACAGACGGTTTTTCGCCTCGTAAAGCTTAATGGTCCCCATCACCCGATTGTTTTCTCCTCGCAGCGGGATCACCAGTGTCGAGCCCAGCTTACACTGTGGATGCAACGAACAACGGTATGGCACTTCGTTACCATCGGCATAGACTACCTCGCCAGTTTCGATAGCGCGAAGCGTATAAGAGGACGAAATTGGTCTACCTGGCAGGTGATGGTCATCCCCGGTTCCGGTAAACGCCAGTAGCTTTTCCCGATCGGTTATCGCGACTGCGCCAATATCCAGCTCCTTATAGAGAACCTGAGCTACCTTCATGCTGTTTTCTTCGTTAAACCCCTGTCGCAAAATACCTTCCGTCGATGCTGCCACCTTTAACGCCGTCGCAGAAAACGCCGAGGTGTATTTCTCAAACATCGCACGCTTATCAAGCAGAATACGCATGAAGAGTGCCGCCCCCACGGTGTTCGTCACCATCATCGGCGCGGCAATGCTGTTGACCAGATGCAGCGCATCTTCATAGGGACGCGCAATCAGCAGGATAATCAGCATTTGCACCAACTCGGCAACAAAGGTAATTGCACCAGCTGTAATCGGGCTAAACACCTTATCCGTTCGGCCACGTTTGATCATATAACTGTGTACAAGACCGCCCAGCAGCCCTTCAACAATCGTCGAGATCATGCAGCTCAGCGCTGTCATGCCCCCCATAGAATAACGGTGAAGTCCGCCCGTTAACCCCACGAGCCCACCGACTACGGGACCGCCGAGCAGACCGCCCATCACCGCACCGATCGCACGCGTATTGGCAATCGAATCTTCGATGTGGAGACCAAACCAGGTCCCCATGATGCAGAAAATGGAAAAAACGACGTAACAGAGAAACTTGTGCGGCAGACGTACGGTGACTTGCATCAGCGGGATGAACAGACGCGTTTTACTCATCAGCCATGCGATGACCAGAAATACACACATCTGCTGGAGCAGCAACAACACCAGGTTAAACTCGTACATACCCACAAACCGCGCGTTTCAAAAACGCGTAACATACACTGATGTGGTTTAACTTTCTTTGAAGCACACCAAAAAAGGTGTAAACCGTGTTCGCAATCACACCTTTTTCAGAAAATAACCTGAGCGTCGCATTATTTGTTCAAAATTCGGGCAATTCTTCCTGGTTCGCCAAACTGGGTCTACAGTTAAGCTGGGGACGCGCAAGCCAGGGGGCGAATATGGCGCTTTACACGATAGGTGAAGTGGCACTCCTTTGTGATATCAATCCCGTGACGCTACGAGCATGGCAGCGACGGTATGGATTACTCAAACCGCAGCGAACAGACGGTGGTCATCGTCTTTTCAACGATGCTGATATTGAGCGGATCCGTGAGATCAAAAGTTGGATCGATAACGGTGTCCAGGTCGGTAAAGTGAAATCATTGCTCAGCCAGGACGATCCTGATACGCAACATATCTGGCGCGAACAACAGGAAACACTGCTGCGTCTCCTGCAGGCAGGTAACCTGCAGCGCCTGCGTGCGTGGATAAAAGAGCAAGGCCGCGACTATCCCGCGCAAACGTTAATCTCCCGTCTGTTCATTCCCTTACGCCGCCGTCTTCAGTGCCAGCAGCCGACGCTACAGGCACTGCTCAGTATGCTTGACGGCGTTCTCATTAATTACATTTCTGTATGTCTTGCATCAGCAAGAAATAAGAATAATAAAGATGCGCTGGTCGTCGGGTGGAATGTGCATGACACCACCCGTTTGTGGCTTGAAGCATGGATTGCCACACAGCAGGGCTGGCGCGTCGATGTGCTGGCACATTCATTAGCGCAATTACGCCCGGAGTTGTTCGATGGGCAGACATTGCTGGTCTGGTGCGGTGAAGTCCCAAGCGCAGCGCAGCAGCAACTGCTTACAGAATGGCGTGAACACGGTTATCCGGTTTACGCACTTGGGCCTAACGAGCCGTAACGGCATTTAATGGTTCATTAACAGCTACGCTTCACCGTATAATTGCTTCGTTAACAACAGGAGCACATGTATGAAGGCAACCAAACTGGCCGTAATCACTCTTTTCGTCCTCATGGCCGTTAGCGGTATCGGTGGCGTTATGCTGGCTGGATACTCGTTTATTGTTCGTGGCGGTGTCGGTTGAGATAACTCGCCAGGCGCTCAAACCCCCGATCGACCACAATCGCTGCCAGTGCAACCAGTACCGCCCCCTGCACAATATAGGCCGTATTGAATCCGCTTAACCCGATAATTATGGGTGTGCCAAGCGTATTTGCACCAACCGTTGACGCGATGGTCGCCGTCCCTATGTTGATAATCACAGACGTGCGAATTCCGGCGATAATAACCGGTGCGGCAAGCGGCAGTTCAACATGGCGAAAACGCTGCCAGCCACTCATTCCCATCCCCTCAGCCACGCTCATCACCGAGGCAGGAACCGCCGCTATTCCGGCCAGCGTGCCTTGTAAAATAGGCAGCACGCCATACAAAATAAGTGCAATGATTGCCGGCGTCTGACCAAAACCAATGACCGGAACCGCGATGGCCAGAACCGCCACGGGTGGAAAGGTCTGGCCGATGGCGGCAATGGTTTCGACCAGTGGACGAAACTCTCTGCCTGAGGGGCGCGTCACTGCAACGCCTGCCCCCACCCCTAATACAATGGCTGTAACACTTGAAACCGCCACCAGCCAGAAATGTGCCAGCGTCAGATTGATAAAACTCTCCTGTTGATAAACCGGTCGCGGCAGCCCCGGAAAAAGCGCGCTAAAAAGACCAGCGCTATGCGGCATCAGAAATAATAGCGCCACAAACAGCGCCACCAGCCAAACCAGCGGTTCACGCATCCACTTCATGGCCGACCTCCCCTGTCAGCAGATCACGAAAATGGAGCGCACCACACACACTGCCCAGTGCATCCACAACGGGCAGAACATCACATTGCCGAGCGACAAACGCGGATAATGCATCGCGCAGGCTCATCTGTACCTGCAAGGGTTCGCCATCGATATGCACTCCCGGGGGTCGCAAGTAATCACCTACGGTGCGCAGCGAAAGTAACCTGACCCCCAATTCACTGCGGCCAAAAAAATCACGCACAAAATCGGTTGCAGGTTGGGTTAAAAGCGTCAGCGGCGCTCCCTGCTGTATCACTTCACCGTTATCCATCAGGATCAGTCGATCGCCAAGCCGCAGTGCCTCATCAATATCGTGCGTAACCAGAATGATCGTCCGCCCAAGGATCCGGTGAATGCGCGTCATCTCGGCCTGTAACGCACTCCGTGTCACCGGGTCCAGCGCGCCAAAAGGTTCATCCATCAGCAACACCTGCGGGTTCGCTGCAAGTGCTCGCGCCACGCCCACACGCTGTTGCTGCCCACCAGAAAGCTGATGTGGATAGCGATCGCGCAAAGCCGGTTCTAACCCCAGCAGTGCCATCAGCTCATCAACACGTTCGGCAATTTTCTGCCGTGTCCATTTTTCCAGTTGCGGTACGGTGGCGATGTTTTGCGCGACCGTCCAGTGAGGGAACAAGCCGATAGACTGAATGGCGTAGCCCATGCGACGACGTAACTCCAGCGCGGGCACACTGCGGATCTCTTCCCCTGCAAAGCGGATGAGTCCGCTGTCATGCTCAATGAGCCGGTTGATCATCTTAAGCGTGGTTGATTTTCCCGATCCCGATGTCCCAATCAGGACAGAAAACGCCCCTTCCTCAAAATGCAGGTTCAGATGGCTCACCGCCGGACGGCCAGCAAAGTGTTTGCTGACATCATGAAATTCAATCATTGCCTCTCCCCTTGAGCAACGCGAGCCACAAGGCAAACAGCGCATCCACCACAACAGCCAGTGTAACGGTTGGAATAACGCCCAGCAGCACCAGATCCAGTGCGCTACTCAGCAGCCCCTGAAATACCAGGGCGCCAAACCCACCCGCACCGATTAACGCTGCGATTACCGCCATACCCACCGTCTGGACGGTCACTACCCGCAAGCTACGAAGCAGTAATGGCAACGCAATCGGGAGCTGCACTTGCCAAAAACACTGGCGGGTACTCATCCCCATTGCCTGCGCGCTTTCCAGTACATCCGGTGACACCTGGCTCAACCCAGCGACAACCCCACGCACCAACGGTAATAGCGCATAAAGCACCAGTGCAATAAGGGCTGGCATAAGCCCCGTCCCGCCCATACCCAAAGATGCCAGTACCGGAAACGCCTTCACCAGCCCCGCCAGAGGCGCAATTAACACACCAAACAGGGCAACAGAAGGAATAGTCTGGATAACGTTCAAAATGGCAAACACGGTTCCCTGACGTCCAGGATGACGATAACAGCCGATGCCCAGCGGCAAACCCATCAATAATGCCGGGAACAGCGTGCCCAGCAGCAGTGTCAGATGTTGCACCAGCGCATCATTAAATACCTCCTGGCGGTTGGCATACTCCTTTAACAGCGACAGCTGGTTCAGTTCACCGCTAAACAGCAGCAGCAATGGAAAACACCAGACTTGTGCATTCAGCACCCAACGCCAAACTGACTGTGCTGTTAGCCGCCGAATGACATCACTGCAGACAAGCAGGCATAACGCCATCCACAGCCACAACCCACTGCCGACGGAGGTCCTCGCAAGTGGACTTTCAACGGTGCTCAGATGTGTCGCCGCAAGTCCGGCCCCCCAAACCAGCACAGCAAACACCCCTTCACCGATGAAAAGCGTCAGCCACTGCGCCATACGCCCAGGACATAGGGATAAACCGATGAAAACCCCCAGCACCACAAGCAGGAATCCCGGGGGGAACGACCAGATCTGCCAGATCGCCCGCCCTTCGCCCGACACCAGGCGATTAGGCGCGACATTGACAAACGGCAATGTAACGGCTGCGGCAGCAATACACGCCAGAAGCAGCAGTACGCGGTTATGACATTTTATTGGCACAGACCTGTCCTGTTACTTCACAAACCCTTGTTGCTTCAGGAAGTCGGCAGCCACTTTTTTGGCATCCAGCCCCTCAACTGCAATGCTGGCATTCAGCTGTTGCAGCGTTTTTTCATCCAGCTTTTCAAACACGGGCTTGAGCCATTCCGCAATTTCAGGGTTAGCCTTCAGCGTCGCTTCGCGTACCACGGGTGTTGGAGCATAAATCGGCTGAACACCTTTCGGATCGGTCAGGGTTTGCAGGCCAAGTGCCGCTACCGGGCCATCCGTTCCGTAAGCCATCGCCGCATTCACACCAGAGATTTGCTGCGCCGCGGCTTTGATGGTCACCGCGGTATCCCCACCCGCAAGCGACAGCAACTGAGCCTGATCAAGTTTGAAACCATAGGCTTTTTCAAATGCCGGTAACGCATCAGCGCGTTCGATAAATTCCGCCGACGCGGCAAGTTTAAAATCACCCTTTTCATTCAGATAACGGCTGAGATCTTCAAGCGAGGTAAGTTTGCCCTTTTCGGCAATGTCCTTACGAACGGCAATCGTCCAGGTATTGTTGGCCGGAGCAGGCGTCAGCCAGACCAGTTTGTTCTGTTCAGCATCAAGCTTTTTGACTTTTTCGTAGCCTGCCTGGGCATTTTTCCAGGCCGGATCGTTTTCATCTTTGAAGAAGAATGCACCGTTACCGGTATATTCAGGATAGATATCCAGCTCACCGGATGTGATCGCCCCGCGTACAACAGGCGTCGTGCCAAGCTGAACTTTGTTGACCGTTTTAACTCCGTGGCTTTCAAGCACCTGCAAAATAATATTGCCGAGCAGTGCCCCTTCGGTATCAATCTTTGAACCCACTTTGACCGGTTCTGCCGCCTGTAACGGCAGACTCAACGCCGCCAGAATCAGCGCAGAGCCCATAGCCCCTTTCGCAATTGTCATTCTGCTTTCCTCATTTTTTTGCGCCCTTTTCAGGGGCTTGAGAGAAAAGCGTAGTTTAAAAAGGAGGAATTAACCGCTGAAATGCGATTTTTGCATCAGGTAAGCGGTCTCCCCCATAACAGGGGGAGGCCGGAGGGAAGGATGTTACAGCAGTTCGAACTCGCTTTTATTCACCCGGGCAGAATCCACGCCGATAAAGACGTTAAACTTGCCTGGTTCAGCATCATACTTCATCTGCTGGTTCCAGAACTTCAGTGCATCAATGTCGATCGGGAAGCTGACCGTTTTGGTTTCACCCGGTTTCAGATCCACTTTCTCAAAACCACGCAACTGTTTCACCGGGCGGCTCATGGACGCAGTGACATCCTGCAAATACAGCTGAATAACCGTTGCGCCTTCACGCTTACCGGTATTGGTTACTTCAACACTGGCCGTGACCTTGCCATCACGTTTCATTGAGGCCGCAGACATTTTCACGTCAGAGACCGTGAACGTGGTGTAGCTCAGGCCGTAGCCAAACGGATAAAGCGGGCCATTGGCCTCATCGAAGTAACGTGAAGTGTATTTGTTCGGTTTGTCGGCGTTATACGGACGGCCAGTATTCAGGTGGCTGTAGTAAACCGGGATCTGCCCGACAGAGCGCGGGAAGGACATCGGCAGCTTACCTGACGGGTTGTAATCACCAAACAGCACGTCAGCAATGGCGTTACCGCCTTCCGTACCGGCGAACCAGGTTTCCAGAATCGCATCAGCCTGTTGGTCTTCTTTCACCAGGGCCAGAGGACGGCCGTTCATCAACACCAGCACCAGAGGTTTTCCGGTAGCTTTCAGTGCGGCAATCAGGTCACGCTGGCTTTGCGGAATGGTAATGTCGGTGCGGCTGGAGGCTTCGTGGGCCATGCCCTGCGCTTCCCCGACCACAGCCACCACCACATCAGACTGCTTCGCTGCGTTAACCGCTTCGTCGATCATCTCTTTTGACGAGCGAGGATCAACGTTCACCGCCTCTTCATACTGGTTCAGGAAGGTCACGATGTCTTTGTCATTGGTGACGTTCGCACCTTTGGCGTAGATCACTTTGCCCTTGTCGCCGACAGCATTTTTAATACCGGTCAACACGGTTATAGACTGATCGGCCACTCCTGCTGCAGACCAGCTCCCCATGACGTCACGCTTGCTGTCCGCCAGCGGCCCCACAACAGCCACCGTCGCTGACTTGTTCAACGGCAGGGTTTCAAGACGGTTTTTCAGCAGCACCAGGCTTTCACGCGCCACTTCACGGGCGTCCTTACGGTGCAGACGGCTTTCAGCGTTAGTATCCACCGGATCAGAATCTTTCGGTCCAAGATGGCTATACGGATCGTTAAACAGCCCCATGTCATATTTCACGTTCAGCACATGACGGGTGGCATCGTCCAGCTCCGCCATGGTCACCTTGCCGCTCTTCACAAGACCTGGCAGATATTTGCTGTAATACTCGTCGCTCATGCTCATGTTGATACCCGACTTGAGCGCCACGCGCACCGCGTCTTCCGGGTCAGAAGCCACGCCGTGTTTAATTAACTCTTTGATTGCACCGTGGTCAGAAACAGTAATGCCTTTAAAGCCCCACTGATCGCGCAGAACATCTTTCAGCAACCACGCATCAGAAGTGGCTGGCGTACCGTTCAGCGAGTTCAGCGCCACCATAACTGCACCGCTGCCGGCATCCAGACCGGCTTTGTACGGAGGCATGTAGTCGTTGAACAGGCGCTGCGGGCTCATATCGACGGTGTTGTACTCTTTCCCGCCTTCTACCGCACCATAGGCCGCGAAGTGTTTGACGCTGGTCATGACAGAATAGCGGTCGGCCGGGCTTTTCCCCTGCATCGCTTCAACCATGGTTTTCCCCATGGTTGCCGTTAAATAGGTATCTTCGCCAAAGCCTTCAGAGGCACGGCCCCAGCGCGGATCACGGGAAACATCCACCATCGGAGCCCAGGTCATATTCAGACCATCATCCGCCGCTTCATAGGCGGAAACGCGTCCCACGGTTTTGACCGCATCGAGGTTAAAGGAGGAGGCTAAACCGAGGCTAATCGGGAAAACAGTGCGTTGTCCATGCAGCACGTCATAGGCAAAGAACAGTGGGATCTTCAAACGACTGAGATCCATCACCTGATCCTGCATCTTCCGAATATCCTCGCGGGTGACGGTATTAAAGATCGCACCAACCTGGCTACCTTTAATCATCTCGCGGATGGCCTCTTTCGGGTTATCCGGGCCGACGCTGATAAGACGGAGCTGACCGATTTTCTCATCAACCGTCATCTTCTTGAGCAATTCCGTGACAAAGGCGTCCCGGGCTTCAGGCGTGAGGGGATGATTGCCAAACAGATCATCTGCCAGTGCAGGTTGCAGCGCCAGGCTGACGGCAACACCTACAGAACAAAGCCATTTCATGTTGTTTTACTCTCTCATCAATAACCGCCGGAAGATCTCGGCCAAACCGTGCGAAAAGCGCAGTGTGCCACAAACCCTTTGTACCTTGCAGGGTTATTCTCTGATTTTTCTCGTGAATACTCGACCGCTTAACAGTTAATCGCGCTATGCTTTACAGCGAGAAATTTGCCCCACCACAAGGAGTGGAAGATGTCTTCTGTTCGAACTCACGATAACAATGCATTCATTAACGAACTGTCGCGCCTGGTTGGTCACTCTCACCTGCTAACTGACCCGGCCAAAACGGCACGCTATCGCAAGGGTTTTCGTTCCGGCCAGGGCGATGCGCTGGCCGTTGTTTTCCCCGGCACGCTGCTGGAACTGTGGCGCGTACTGAGCGCTTGCGTCGCTGCCGATAAAATTATTTTAATGCAGGCCGCCAATACCGGTCTGACCGAAGGTTCGACCCCAAGCGGCAACGATTATGACCGTGATATCGTCATCATCAGCACCCTGCGGCTCGATAAACTTCACCTGCTGGATAAAGGCGAGCAGGTGCTTGCCTACCCTGGCACAACGCTCTATTCCCTTGAAAAAGCGCTCAAGCCGTTTGGTCGTGAACCACATTCGGTGATCGGTTCATCCTGCATTGGCGCCTCCGTGGTCGGCGGGATCTGTAATAACTCCGGGGGGTCGCTGGTACAACGTGGCCCGGCTTATACCGAGATGTCACTCTTCGCCCGTATCGACGAAAACGGCAAGCTCCGTCTGGTGAACCACCTGGGGATTGAGTTGGGCGACACGCCTGAACAGATCCTGAGTAAACTGGATGATGACCGCGTGAAGGATGAAGATGTTCTGCATGATGGCCGTCATGCTCACGATCATGATTATGTGACCCGGGTACGTGACATCGACGCTGACACGCCTGCACGCTATAACGCTGACCCGGATCGCCTGTTTGAGTCTTCAGGATGTGCCGGAAAACTGGCGGTGTTTGCCGTTCGTCTGGATACATTCCCGGCAGAAAAAAACCAACAGGTGTTCTATATCGGGACCAACCAGCCTGAGGTTCTGACCGAGATTCGTCGTCATATTTTGGGGAAATTCACCCACTTGCCGGTGGCCGGTGAGTATATGCACCGGGATATTTACGATATTGCCGAACGCTATGGCAAAGATACCTTCCTGATGATCGACAAACTCGGCACAGACAAAATGCCGTTCTTCTTTACGATGAAAGGCCGTACCGACGCGATGCTGGACAAAGTCTCGCTCTTTAAGCCGCACTTTACCGACCGCTTTATGCAGAAACTGGGGACTGTCTTCCCGGCACATTTACCGACGCGGATGAAAAGCTGGCGGGATAAATACGAGCACCATCTGCTGCTGAAAATGGCGGGCGACGGAATTACCGAAGCGCAGGCCTGGCTCAGCGAATTCTTCAAAACGGCAGAAGGCGACTTCTTTGCCTGTACACCTGAAGAGGGCAGCAAAGCCTTTTTACATCGTTTTGCGGCGGCTGGCGCAGCCATCCGTTATCAGGCCGTCCATTCTGATGAGGTTGAAGATATTCTGGCACTGGATATTGCTCTGCGACGCAACGATACCGAATGGTTTGAACATCTGCCGCCGGAAATCGACAGCAAACTGGTACATAAACTCTATTATGGCCACTTTATGTGTTATGTCTTCCACCAGGATTACATCGTCAAAAAAGGGGTCGATGCGCATGCGCTGAAAGAGCAAATGTTGACGCTACTGCAGGAACGTGGTGCGCAATACCCGGCCGAACATAACGTCGGACATCTGTATAAAGCACCCGAAACGCTTAAGCGTTTTTATCGTGAGAATGACCCTACAAACAGTATGAACCCCGGAATTGGTAAGACGACACGGCATAAATACTGGAAAGAGCGTGAAGAAGCAGAGCAGAGTGATACGCAAGCTGCTGATCAAACTGTAAAGCCACACTGAAGCCATTGTTAAGCCCTCGTCAATCGTACTAGAGTAGTGCCATGTTGCCGGAGAAACGTTTCTCCGGCTTTCCATGACGAGGAGCAAGCACATCATGTCGGCTGTTGATATTTTATCCGAAACCGAAGTTGAAGTGCGCGATGCCCTGCCAGACGACGTACATGCCATCGCGGCAATTTACGCCTGGCATGTTCTTAATGGACGCGCGTCGTTCGAAGAAATTCCCCCTACGATCGATGAAATGCGCCTGCGTATGAAAAAGGTCGCCGATAACGGTTTGCCCTGGCTGGTCGCCCTTTATCGGGGCATCGTTGTTGGATATTGCTACGCCACTCTGTACCGACCTCGCCCTGCCTACCGTTATACCCTTGAAGAGTCTATCTACGTGGATGCCAGTACAACCGGGAAAGGGTTCGGCTCCGCGCTTATGGACACATTAATTGAACGTTGCGAACAAGGGCAATGGCGGCAAATCATCGCCATTGTCGGTGACGGGAATAACAATGCGGGTTCCTTGCGGCTGCATAAGAAGCATGGTTTTGAGGTGGTGGGTCAGTTGCGCAGTGTAGGCTATAAAAAAGGTGACTGGCGGGATACGGTCATCATGCAGCGTCCACTCAATGATGGCGACTGGACGCTGCCGGAATAAAATGCAAAACGGTAACATTCGTTACCGTTTTTAATGTTTTCTCCCTCTCCCGTGGGAGAGAGCATTAGCCCGCGCAGACCATCAGTCGTTTTGCGCAGTCGCCATCTGTTCAGCTTTTTGCTTTTTATAACTCAACGCTGCTGCCGGAACAGGCTGGACTTTCCCGGTCTCAATCCAGGTACGCAGACGACTGGCGTCAGCAAAGTGCGTGTATTTGCCAAACGCATCCATCACGACCAGCGCCACTGGCTTACCGTTAAACACGGTACGCATCACCAGACAGTGCCCTGCCGCATTGGTAAACCCGGTTTTGGTTAACTGAATATTCCAGTTATCGCGATACACCAGATGGTTAGTGTTGCGGAACGGCAGTGTATACGCCGGGTTCGCAAAGGTCGCCATCTCTTCTCGCGTCGTACTGAGCTGACCAATAAGCGGATATTGCTTGCTGGCAATCAGCAGTTTGGTCAAATCACGCGCCGTGGAGACGTTATGAATCGACAGGCCAGTGGGTTCCACGTAGTGAGTATTCGTCATGCCCAGGGATTTAGCTTTTGCATTCATGGCACGAATAAACGCGTCATATCCGCCAGGGTAGTGGTGTGCAAGGCTTGCAGCCGCACGGTTTTCTGACGACATCAGCGCCAACAGCAGCATATTTTTACGGCTGATTTCGCTGTTCAGACGTACACGAGAGTATATCCCCTTCATTTCCGGCGTCTGGCTGATATCAACTTTCAGTTTTTCATCCAGCGGCAGTCGCGCATCAAGCACCACCATCGCGGTCATTAATTTGGTAATAGAAGCGATGGGACGCACCAGATCCGGGTGGCTGGCGTAGATCACCTGGTTGGTGTTCAGATCGACAATCATCGCGCTGCCGGAGGCAATTTCCGGTTGGGCAGCGGTGGTCACAGCGGGCGTTTTGGCAATCGCTGGCGCGGCAACAGGCGTACCCAGGATCAGCGCAAGGCTAAGTAAAGAAACTCGGAATTTCAGCATGGTGAGGCTTCTGATAATTATTCACGCACGTAATGACGTACACCGCCTGTGTTGACGAATACACACAGGCTGGCAACGGCATAATAGCGATGACCGTGCCATGCCGCCAGCGAAGAATCGTGAACAGATGCTGCATTGCTGGCATTTACGCCAGCAATGCAGTGAGCTTAGAAGAGACGGTATCCATAACCCCAAAGAATAACCGTCAGTGCCAGTAACGCCTCCAGGACCAGCACACCAATAGCAAGTGTTGAGCTGGAGAAGCTCAGGCCCTCTTCTTTATTGATATTCAGGAAGGTTGGAACCCCCAGATACAGCAGATAACCTGTGTAAAAGAGAGCCACAGTACCGATCAGCGCGCACAACCAGACCAGTGGATAGAGCGCAACAATGCCGCTTAAGAACAGCGGTGTCGCAACATATCCGGCAAAGACCATACAATGCGCCAGCGACGGGCGTTGAGGATAGTTACGTGCCATCCAGTGAATGACGCGTCCCATGACTGCGACTCCCGCCAGCATCAAACCGTAAAACAGGATGGCAAGGTATAACCCGGTAAACCAGGAGAGCTGGACAACAGTACCATCACCGAAATTCCAGCCGATTTGTGTTGTTCCAATAAATGCGCAGATCACCGGTACAGCCGCCATGAGCAATACATGGTGTGTATAGTGATGCGCGACCGTTTCATTCTCGCCTCTGATCACATGCATTTCACGATCGGGATGGGAGAACAGCCCCCAGACATGGTTCATAACGCCCCCTTGTTGTCGGCCCGTCAGCGATACTTCAAGTATAATGCAGCTTTTGATTATTTTATGAACAACACTAAAAATGCCGATCGGGTAAATCACCGTGATTGCGCCATTATTGATTCATGGGGTATATGATTAATGCAGGTACGCACAGGGAGACTACGCTGAGTTTATGGATATCAATGGTCTGATTGAACAATATGGGTACGCCGCATTAGTGATAGGCAGCGTGGCAGAAGGCGAAACCATCACCCTGCTTGGCGGTGTGGCGGCACATCAGGGATTGCTTCGCTTCCCCCTGGTGGTTGCGGCCGTGGCGTTAGGTGGGATGATTGGTGACCAGTTGCTCTACTTTTTAGGTCTGCGCTTTGGGCCGACACTTCTGCGACGCTTCTCGAAGCATCGAAAGAAAGTTCGTCGCGCCCAGCAGTTGATCCAGCGCCATCCTTACCTGTTTGTGATCGGAACGCGCTTTATGTACGGCTTTAGGATTATCGGGCCATTACTCATTGGCGCGAGTCGTTTACCCCCTCATATTTTCCTGCCCTTAAATATTCTGGGTGCAATCGCCTGGGCGTTGATCTTCACAACACTTGGCTATGTTGGTGGCGAAGTGATTGGCCCATGGCTACACAATCTCGATCAGCATGTTAAGCACTGGGCCTGGTTGATTCTGGTGGTTGTCCTGGTGATTGTCGTCCGGTTGTGGCTAAAACACCGAGAACAGAAGCGGGAGTAAGCGCCCTCTCCCGGCAAAAAACTCACCCTGGGTGATACCCCCCTCCCAGGGCTGACGTGAGCTGAAGCGTGGCATCCACGTATTGTCCTTGCAACATCAGGCCGGCAATCTCTTCCTGCAACGCAGGAATTTTCGCTTCACTGACACGGGAGCCTGCAATCAACCCGGCGCTGAACCGCGCCTGCGCAAGGTTGACAACCCTGGCGGCATCCTGTTCTACGTGTCGCTGTTGCTGGTTTTTAGTGACCAGGGTTTCCACTTCACTTGCCGTACGCGTGACCTGGTTCACCGCCTCTACAACGGCTTTGTTGTAATCGGCAATTGTCAGGTTGCTTTGCGCCTGCGCAATATCGAGCGCGGCGTTCAGACGACCGCTATCAAAAATAGGTAGCGAGACCCCTGCCGTGACGCCCATTTGTTGCGCCGAATGGCGGAACAGATCGCTCAGATGTAAAGCATCTTGCTGTAAAAACGCCATCAGGTTGAAATCCGGATAGAATGCCGCTTTCGCGGCGTCAACGTTGCTCATCGAGGCTGCAATATACCAGTGCGCTTCCTGAAGATCGGGACGGCGCGCCAACAGTTCATAACGTAACGTGGACGGTAAAGAGGCTTCAACTCCCGGTAAATCATGGCGAGACAGCCTGACCGGTGAGGTGTTGGTCAACGCCTGTAACCGCGCTTCAATCCCCTTCATTGTGCCAGTCACTTCCGCAATACGTGCCTCGGTTTTACTGGCATTAATATCGGTCTCAATCCCTTCTACCGACGAGGTGATCCCGTGCTGATAAAGCTCGTTATCCGCTGCAATCAGGGTATTTTGCTCCTGCCTGATGGCCGTCAGCACAGTGCCAATCGCAGCCTGAGTCTGCCACTTCCAGTAAAGCCGGGCCACGCTGGTGGCAAGCAACTGGCGGGTTTGTTCCAGCTCCGCTTTTTGCGCATTGACCTTACCGATACGCGCCTCAACGCGTGCGCGATTTTTCCCCCACAGATCCAGATCCCAGCCCGCCGTCACGCCAAAGGTCCCGTTGGTGTACCAGGGGCCCGTCGTTCCCGCTGCGGGATCAGTGAGCGCAAATGGCCCCATCAGCCCCTCTGCCGACATTTTTTGCCGTTCCACATCTGCGGAGAAGTCGATCTGCGGCCCATCGGCAGCCATCGTGGCTTTAGCCTGAGCTTCTGCCAGCGTAATACGCTGACGAGCGATATGCATATCCGGCGCATCATCGAGCGCCTTTACAATCAGCCCCGTCAACTGAGGATCGTGGTAATCCTTCCACCACTCACTTTTCGGCCAGTCTTTATGGCTCAGTGAAGTACTAACCTCTGTGACAACGGACTGTATCTTTTCAGGCGATACGGAAGGATGTTCCGGCGCACAGGCTGCGAGAATTAAAACCAGTGGAGCACTCAGAGATAAAGTCAGAGAACGTTTCATTACGCCATTCACTCAAAAAATAAAGGCGCAAATTACGCTTAATACCTCTCTTTTTTTTAGTCATCGGTGGCAATCCACATATTGTCATATCTCTTTATATTCAGAAAAACATTCACCTTTAAAATTAATAAATTAAATACATTCACTTCAATTATGAATTCTATCCGCAAGGGGCTGCTACACTTAATGACGAGAGACAGACGCAGGAGAGGCGAATGAAAATATTATTGTGGATTATTTTAATTATTTTCCTGATTGGATTACTGGTGGTAACAGGTGTATTCAAGATGATTTTCTGATTAATTTGCCCGGTATTTCACCGGGCAAATTTGATTACGTTACGCTTTCAGAGACGCGCCGTTTGTGGCAATAACCTCTTTGTACCACCAGAAGCTTTTCTTGCGGCTACGGGCAAGCGTACCTTTACCGTTGTCATCCCTGTCGACATAAATAAAACCGTAACGTTTAGACAGCTCCGCTTTTGACGCACTGACCAGGTCGATTGGCCCCCAACTGGTATACCCCATAACCTCAACGCCATCGTCAATGGCTTCGCGCACCTGTACAAGGTGATCGTTAAGATAACTGATACGGTAGTCATCCTGCACCACGCCATTTGCGTCCAGTGTATCTTTTGCGCCCAGACCATTTTCAACGATAAACAGCGGTTTCTGGTAGCGATCCCACAGCACATTTAGCAGCGTGCGCAGGCCAACTGGATCGATTTGCCAGCCCCACTCAGAGCTCGCCAGATGCGGGTTCGGAACCATGCTCAGAATGTTACCGCGAGCCTGCTGGTTCAGCTCTTCATCCGTGGTGACACAGCCCGTCATGTAATAGCTGAACGAGATAAAATCGATGGTCGATTTTAGCGCCTCGCGGTCAGCGTCAGTGATCTCAAGCTGAATGCCGTTATCACGGAAGAAGCGCAGCATGTAGCCCGGATACGCACCGCGGCACTGCACATCACCGAAGAACTGCCATGCGCGGTTTTCCTGTAACGCCTCCAGCACATCATCTGGTTTACAGGTCAACGGATACACCAGACCACCCAGCAGCATATTGCCGATTTTGGCGTCCGGAATAATCTGATGACAGGCGTTAACCGCCAGAGCGCTGGCGACCAGTTGATGGTGAATCGCCTGGTAGACTTCCGCTTTGCTGCTGGTTTCTGGCAGACCAACCCCGGTCATTGGGGCATGCAGTGACATGTTGATCTCGTTGAAGGTCAGCCACAGTTTCACTTTTTCTTTGTAGCGCGCAAACACGGTGCGGGCATAGCGCTCAAAGAAACCAATCACCTGACGGTTGCCCCAGCCACCGTACTGTTTCACCAGCCCCCACGGCATTTCGTAGTGTGAGAGCGTCACCATCGGCATAATGTTATGTGCTGCCAGTTCGTCAAACAGCTTGTCGTAAAATGCCAGTCCCGCTTCGTTTGGCTGCTGTTCGTCGCCGTTAGGGAAAATACGCGTCCAGGCAATAGAAACACGCAGACAGCTAAAGCCCATCTCCGCAAACAACTGAATGTCTTCCGGATAACGATGGTAGAAATCAATCGCCACGTCTTTGATGCCGCTGTCCCCGGCGACACGCTCTACCACTTGTCCAAACACGCCTTGCGGCTGGACGTCAGAGGTGGACAAACCTTTACCATCATCCAGGTAAGCACCTTCTACCTGATTCGCGGCAACTGCACCGCCCCATAAAAATGTCTCCGGGAAAGTTTTCATCACGTTCTCCTGTTATTGATGGCTTACGCTGAGTAACGGCATTCCGGCGTTGACGGATGTGGCCGCCACCGTCGCTACGTCACGATACTCGTCGCTGTTACTGATAATAATGGGGGTCGCCAGATCGTATCCGGCATCGATAATGGCCTGTCTGTCGAACTCCAGCAGCAAATCACCTGGCTGCACTTTGTCACCCACTTTCACGTGTGCGGTAAAAGGCTTACCGTCGAGCTTCACCGTGTCGATCCCGACGTGAATCAGCACTTCAATACCGCTGTCGCTGAGCAGACCAATCGCATGTTTAGTCTGAAACAGTGAAGCGACTTCACCGGCAAACGGGGCAATCACTTTATTGTCGGAAGGAATAATAGCCGCGCCTTTACCCAGCAAACCGCTGGCGAACGTGGTGTCCGGCACATTTTCCAGTGCCAGTACCATTCCGGTCATCGGGGATAACACATCATCTTCACCTGGCGTAACCGGCACGATGGCATCAGACGTATTGCGCCCTGGCATACCCGCGACAAGCGTCATGGCACAGCTTAATACCAGCGCCACCAGCGTACCGATAATACCGCCCCACAGCGTGGCATCTACGCCACCCGGCGGGATCATCTGCGCAACGGTAAAGATATTGGCAAAACCGAAAGAGTAAACGTGGGTATCACTGAAGCCCACAATCGCACCGCCAATCGCCCCTGCCACACAGCCGAAGATAAAGGGACGGCGTAGCGGGAGGTTAACGCCATAGACGGCTGGTTCGGTAATACCGAAAATCCCTGCCGTTACGGAAGAACCCGCCAGCATTTTCTGACGCGCATCACGAGTGCGAAGGAAAATCCCCAGCGCTGCTCCCACCTGGCCAAATACGGCTGGCAGCAACATCGGCAGCATCGAATCATGGCCCAATACTGCCAGGTTGTTGATCATCAGTGGAACCAGGCCCCAGTGCAGACCGAAGATCACACACACCTGCCACAGTGCGCCCATTGCCGCCCCTGCCAGCCATGGAGCAAGAACATAAATCCATTGATAGCCGTTAGCCAGCAACTGGCTAAGCCAGGTGGCCAGCGGGCCAATTACCAGAAACGTTAATGGAACCGTAATGCCTAAACAGATCAGCGGGGCAAAGAAGTTTTTCATCGATGCTGGCAACCGCTTTGTGCTCTGTTTTTCCAGCCAGCAACTGACCCACGCGGCAAGAATGATTGGGATCACCGACGAACTGTAATTGAACCAGGTGACCGGAACTCCGAGAAATGCATCAGCAACGGCCCCCGGTTGCTGGCTGGCGTTAAACGCCCCAATCATCATCGGATGGGTCAGCGCCCCGCCAATGACCATCGTAATAAACGGATTACCACCAAACTTCTTCCCGGCGGTGTAGCCCAGCACCAGCGGGAAGAAGAAGAACAGCGCATCACTGGCCGCAAACCATATTTTGTAAGTCCCACTCTCGGTGGTGAGCCAGCCGCAGACCACCGCCAGCGCCAGCAGTCCTTTCAAAATACCGGAGGCTGCCAGGATGCCGATAAATGGCGTAAAAATGCCTGAAACAATATCGATTAACCGCCCAAGAAGATTACCTTTTTCGCCTTTATCTTCCACTTCTGGTGCATCATCCGTCAGCCCAGCTTCATTGCGCACAGCATTCCAGACATCGTGAACGTGATTGCCAATCACCACCTGAAACTGACCACCGCTTTCAACCACCATGATCACGCCAGGGTTCTTTTTCAGCCCCTCAGCATCCGCTTTTTGATTCTCTTTGAGTTTGAAGCGAAGCCGGGTCGCACAGTGTACAAGGCTGACAATGTTCTCTTTTCCGCCAACGTGGCCGAGAATATCCTTCGCTAAAGCCTGGTATTCCATCTCGATTTCCTTACATCCGATGTCCGCAGACACCTGTTGACTGAGTATAAAAATAAAAAAACCCGAGAACGTCCTCCTTTCAGAGGCCGCACTCAGGTTTTGCCTGCGTTATGCAGTAACAATCCAGTTTTGAGGCTTAACGCCCCTCTTTTCTCACCCGTTCGATATGAATGGCGAGGAACATGATTTCTTCGGTTGTCAGCTCACGCTGATAACTTTTCTGCAAATGCTGGGCTATCTTCTCGGCGCATTTCCACGCTTTCGCGTAGTTGTCTTTCACCGCCGTATGTAACGACACATCGTCATCCTCCACCACGGTGCGGGTTAACATCCGCTGGGCAAAAAACTTCAGATGGGTGACAAAGCGCTGATAGCTAAGCGACTCTTCATCGTATTCCAGCTGCAACTGATACTTCACCAGCTGCAGGATCTCCTGCATGACCCGGGTAACGTGCATCACTTCGGGCATCTCACTGTTCAGTTGCGCCGTGACCAGATGCAGTGCGATAAACCCGGCCTCATCCTCAGCCAGCTCGACGTTCAGGCGTTTGGCAATAATGGCCCGTGCCTCCTGCCCCAAATCGAACTCCTTCGGATACAGTCGTTTGATATCCCACAGCAGCACGTTTTTGATTGCGAGGCCTTTCTTTTGCCGCTCAATCGCAAAATAGCAGTGGTCCGTTAAGGTGATATACAAACTGTCCTGCAATTTCCCCAGCCGTTGTGCCGCCAGACCAATGATACGGTCACAGGTGGTCATCACTTCCAGCGGGATTTGGTTCAGCAACTCCCCCAGTCGACGCACCAGCTCATCACTTTGCAGTGCGAATACCTTTTCAACTTGCGCGGTATCCAGATCTTCACCGACGCGTTTCTGGAAGGCCAATCCTCGCCCCATTACGACCTGTTCGCGCCCGCGTTCATCCTGAACAACCACCACATTATTATTAAGAATTTTGGCGATTTTCATCGGAACCCCAGAAACAAAAAAACCTGACCTCCGGCAGAAGCCAGAAAATCAGGTTTTGCCTGCAGAAGCAGTAACAATCCAGTTCTGGCACTCTATCAGTTTCATTCGCAGCCTCAATCGGTCACGGGTAAAAACGTGACGCAGATCGAACTTGCCGCTGCGATATTAGAACGTCACGACGGTTTTTAGCTCTGTCACCCATGCATCCTGAGTTCTGGAAATACCGCCAGGGTGATGCCAGTACTGAATACCCGGCTGTAACTCAAGCCACGCCACAGGCCGGAAACGATAGTAAAACTCTCCGTTCAGTGAATGACCTGGAACTGGACGATATGCCGGGTCGTTGTAGTCAGAGATCCCACTCAGGCTATTCATATATCGCTGGTTGCGTGCGTACTGGTTGCTCATATCAATCCACGTCAGACCAAAGCCAATCCAGTCTTCCGGGCGGGCATCAAACAGCCCGCGATAACGCAACGAAGCGGCATAAACCTGATGCATGTAGTTTGTGCTCTGATCGGCAAGACTCATGCTCAGGGAGGTACTTAACCCACGGCTGGGATCGTCCTGATGCTGCGTCAACTGCTGGTTAAGCCCTGCATACATGAACCAGGTACGATTATGTTTCTCATAACCGTCTGGATCGCTTGCACCCGCACCGCCCGATTCGCCGCGATAGAGATCGGTTTGCGGCGCATTAGTGAACACCACGCCCAGGTTATAAGCTCCCGGCAAGCCGTTGATCAGAGGACGGGCCTCAATTTCCACCGGCAACAATACCCCTTTGCTGCCTTTCGTGGACCAGCTCCAGGCATGGTTACGGCTGGAGGCATCCGGATTCTGCTCCATCACACCGCCTTTTAAGGTGACGGTTGGTGTGATTTTGTACTCCAGCGTGGTTCCCCAGGTATGGACGTTCCAGTTGTTCCAGGTCAGGGAGTTGGCTGATTTTCCGCCGCATTGAGAGAGCATCTGGAAGTCACACGGAATGATTTGATCGAAGGTCTGAACTTTATTCATCATCCCGATACGCCAGGTCAAACGTCGGTCGTCAAAGCTCCGGGCAAACGTCAGCCAACCCAGACGAGTGATGGACTGCCCGCCCCAGCTTTCCTGCGTCAAATCGTTAAAGTTAACGCGCGGGTCCTGCACCCGTTTGGTGGTAAGATCGTCGTTATGGTTACGGTTGACGATATTCCCTTCAATTCGTGCATCCGCAATGCCCGTCCAGCGCTCCAGATCCTGGTTGAACGTCAGGGCAAACTGATCGATATAGGCCACATGCGAATCGTGGTTGTAACCTCCGCCACCATTCCAGCCAATTTCATTCAGATAACCCAGATTCCAGGTAAAACCGTTATCGTTAAGAATCTTACGAATACCAAGCATATCCCCCAGAATCGGATCGGGCGGAGCCTCAAAACCCAAAACTGTTCCGTTCCACTCTTGCGCCATCGACAGAGGAGAAAACGTCAATAAGGCAAGTGCGCACAGCTTATAGTGAATATTTTTATGTGCCATAATGAAAACCTGTGATTGAGTATTTAGTGCGTAACCGGTCGCAGGCAATTTATATATTGCCTGTCGTCTTTTCATTTATTTTTTGCGTAATAGCAGCCCTGCAGTTATCAATAACCACAACATGCATGCCGATATCGTTCAGAGCCAGGTGTTAAAGCAAATTTTTCTCCTGCGTAAATAACAGGCAAAAAAAAACCTAAGTGCTCCACAACGACAAATGCCGTGGAACGCTTAGGTTTTGCCTGTTAGCCAGTAACAATCCTGCGTTGAAAACAGTGGCACATTAACACCATCGCGCCACGTTGCAAACTGAGAATATTTTATATTTTAAAAAATGTGAGCGAATTAACGCTTATTATTTTGACTGTATCACTCGTGCAATATCTGCGGAGGTCTGTAAGGTACGGATCTCCTGAAATAACCCTAACGCTTCACTGTATTCTTTACGTAAATAACTCAGCCACTGCTTAATACGCGCCACATGATACAACCCTGTGTCACCCTGTTTTTCCAGACGGGTATATTTTTGCAAAAGCGTGACAACATCAGACCAGGCCATACGGGGCTCATTGTATTTCAGCACCCGGCTGAGATTCGGGACATTCAGCGCCCCACGACCGATCATCACGGAATCACAGCCCGTCTCTTTCATACAAGCCTGAGCACTCTCATAATCCCAGATTTCACCATTGGCGATAACCGGGATCGTCAGCCTGTGACGGATCTCGCCAATAGCCTGCCAGTTGATCCGCTCAGCTTTATAGCCGTCTTCTTTCGTCCGCCCGTGCACCACCAGTTCGGTTGCTCCGGCCTGCTGTACTGCATCGGCAATTTCAAACTGCCGGGCATCGCTATCCCAGCCCAGGCGCACTTTCACCGTCACCGGCAGATGGGAAGGAACGGCTTCACGCATCGCTTTCGCACCGCGATAAATCAGCTCCGGATCTTTCAGCAAAGTCGCTCCACCGCCGCTACCGTTTACCATTTTTGATGGGCAACCGCAGTTGAGATCAACACCGTAAGAACCCAGTTCCACAGCGCGCGCGGCGTTCTCCGCCAGCCATTCAGGATACTGACCCAGGAGCTGAATACGCACTAACGTGCCGGAAGTAGTGCGGCTCTGACGATGTAGCTCCGGGCAAAGCCTGTAGAATGATTTTACCGGCAGCAGCATATCAACCACGCGCAAAAACTCCGTGACGCAGAGATCGTAGTCGTTTACCTCGGTCAGCAGCTCGCGCACCAGTGAGTCGAGCACGCCTTCCATTGGGGCCAGTAAAACACGCATATCAGTACCTGTGAAAAAAGACGCGCTATGGTATCTGCTCTCTATACCGCTGGGAAGCCCTTCTGCTCAGGAAGAAATTCTCCCGGCGTGGCATTCAGGATAGAGCGAAACGCTGCGGCGAATGATGACTGGCCTGAAAAGCCCAGCATCCAGGCCACCTGCTTGACAGGTATCCCGTTAGCGAGCAGATCCAGAGAGGCGCAAATCCGCGCTCGTTGCCGCCAGGCGCGGAAACTAAACCCCGTGTCTTTGATAAACAGACGCGAGAATGTGCGCTCAGACATCGCCGCTCGCTCCGCCAGTATTTCCATAGGCATATCCCAGAGATTATTCGCAATGATCTCCCGCGCGGTACGCTGCAATCTCTCATCGACAGGCATAGGGAGTTCGGCCGAAATATGTTGCGTTTCACTCAGGATTTCCAGCAGCAGAACCGCCATCGTACGCTGGCTAGCCTGGCTGTAACCAGCGCTGAACAACCCGCCGATCAGCTCTTTAAACAGCGGCGTGGCCATGATCACATGGACCTCCTCTTTTCGCGTAAAAGGCTCGCAGAGGGCGATCAGAGACGGGCTAAACCAGATTGCGCGTAACGCTGTCTCAGACAGCACGCTGTAGGTATGCTCCTGAAAAGGGGGGATCCAGAGCGCGCGCTGAGGCGGGATCACCCAGCGCTGCCTGTCGGTTTCCACCAGCATGACCCCTTTTGTCGCAAACAGAAGCTGTCCCTGCGCGTGATGATGGGGAGGATCGACTTCACCGCGTGCGTAGTTAATTGCCCCTCTGGACCAGCCGATCGCGTCATCGTGAATTGGCGTTCTGTCTATAATGGTTGGCATTTCACCGTCTCCCCTTACCGTTAAGATGATGCTTGTACACGTTTCCAGAGAGAGCCGCAATGCACATCCATTTTATTATCCATGAACATTTCGAAGCGCCCGGAGCGTATGCCCGCTGGGCCCGCGAGCGCGGTTATACCGTAACTGACTCACGCGTCTATGCAGGCGATCCCCTGCCGGAAAACCTGAGCACTATCGATTTTCTTATCATCATGGGCGGCCCGCAGTCACCCACCACTACGCGTCAGGAATGCGCCTGGTTCGATGCGCAGGCGGAAATAGCGGCCATTAACCGCGCCATTGACGCTCAAAAAGTGGTCATTGGCGTCTGCCTCGGCTCGCAGCTTATCGGTGAAGCCCTCGGCGCGCCGTTTAGTCACAGCCCGGAAAAAGAGATCGGCCTGTTCCCCATTACGCTGACAGCGGCAGGCAGAGCCAACCCGCTATTTTCAGACTTCAGCAACGTTCTTGACGTTGGCCACTGGCATAACGACATGCCTGGGTTAACCCCGCAGGCTGAGGTTCTGGCCTGCAGCGAAGGCTGCCCACGCCAGATAGTGCAGTACAGTGAATGGGTGTACGGATTCCAGTGCCACATGGAACTGACATCAGAAGTCGTTGAGCTGTTGATCGCGCACTCAGAGAGCGACTTACAGCGGGCAGGCGAATTCCGTTTTGTGGAAACGCCGGAGCAATTGCGCGCTCATCGTTACCAGGAGATGAACCAGACGTTATTTACCTTCCTGGATAAACTTGCCGCCCGTTATATTGCCCAGTAAAAGAGGGACAGCGATACCCCCTTTCTGGTTTGCTTAGTCCGGAATAGTCTCTTCCGGGCGCAACGTCAGCACCTCAAAACCATCCGCCGTCACCGCAATGGTATGTTCCCATTGCGCTGACAGTTTTTTGTCACGGGTAACCACGGTCCAGCCATCTTTTTTAGTTTTGATCCTGCTGTCGCCCTGGTTGATCATCGGTTCGATGGTAAACACCATCCCCTCCTGCAAAACAACGCCCTCACCCGGTTTTCCGTAGTGCAATACCTGTGGCTCTTCATGCATCTCTTTGCCGACACCGTGTCCGCAATATTCACGCACCACACTATAGCCGTGACTTTCTACATATGACTGAATGGCATAGCCAATGTCCCCAAGCGTCGCGCCAGGTTTCACAACCTTGATACCTTTCCACAGGGCTTCGTAGGTTTTTTTCACTAACCGACGCGCCAGTGGAGACACTTCACCAATCAGGTACATTTTGCTGGAATCTGCAATCATGCCGCCATTCTCAAGCGTGATATCGACATTCACGATCGAACCAACTTTGAGATGTTCTGACTCTTTTGGAATGCCATGGCACACAACCTCATTTACCGAGGTATTCAGAACATACGGGAAATCATATTGCCCTTTGCTGGCCGGGCGGGAGTGCAGCTCATTGACAATAAAATCTTCTACGCGATTGTTGATCGCCATCGTCGTTACGCCCGGCACAATAAAGTCATCTAACAGGGTAAAAACAGAGGCCAGCAGTTCACCGGCATGACGCTGGCTGGCAAGCTCGTCTGCGGTTTTAATGATTATTGACGGCATTGATCACCTCCAGCAGTCGGTCGGATCCTGATTTCAACATCATCATCTTGATCTGTTGATAGTTCAGGTCAGGATAGAGTTCGCTCATCATTCCCAGACGGATCCAGTATTCGGCCTGCGCATTGACCGAGCGAGACATCGCCTTGCTGGCATCACGAATATCGTCATGGAGCAGGTCTGAAATTTTTACGATTCCCATTTATACACACCGTTACGTTTTATATATGGAATGTATATTCTCATGTCGCGGGAGCGCTGTCCATTTGGGGAAATGCCCGACGTTCCATTCTGGAATGTCTGGTATGCTCAAAATTCATGTTGTGATCCGTGGCACATTTCTGGGTTTAATTGTATGATGAATGCGTTTCATCAAGGACTTTCACCATGAGTAAATCATTGAATACTATCTGGCAATATCTGCGCGCATTCGTCCTGATTTATGCCTGTCTGTACGCCGGGATCTTCATCGCTTCGCTGCTGCCCATCACCATCCCGGGTAGCATTATCGGGATGTTGATTCTGTTTGTTCTGCTGGCACTGCAAATTCTGCCGGCAAAATGGGTCAACCCTGGTTGCTTCGTGCTCATTCGCTATATGGCGCTACTGTTCGTCCCCATCGGCGTTGGAGTGATGCAATATTATGATTTGCTCAAAGCGCAGTTCGGACCCATTGTGGTCTCCTGTACCGTGAGTACGCTGGTCGTCCTCCTGGTGGTGAGCTGGAGTTCGCATCTGGTGCATGGCGAACGTAAAGTGGTCGGGCAGAAAGGGGCAAAACAATGATGGCTAATATCTGGTGGTCGCTACCGTTAACTCTGGTGGTATTCTTCGCCGCGCGTAAACTTGCCGCACGCTTTAAAATGCCATTACTGAATCCCCTGCTGGTGGCAATGGTAGTGATTATTCCTTTTTTGCTGCTCACCGGGATCCCTTATGAACGCTACTTTGCTGGCAGTAAAATTTTAAACGACCTGCTGCAACCCGCCGTCGTTGCGCTCGCTTTTCCTTTATATGAGCAGCTACACCAGATCCGCGCCCGCTGGAAATCAATCATTACCATCTGCTTCTTCGGCAGCCTGGTCGCGATGATCACCGGGACATCGGTAGCTTTGCTGATGGGGGCCTCGCCACAGATTGCCGCCTCAATCTTACCGAAATCCGTAACGACCCCTATCGCCATGGCAGTTGGCGGCAGCATCGGCGGCATTCCGGCTATTAGCGCCGTGTGCGTAATATTCGTCGGTATTCTTGGCGCTGTTTTCGGACATACATTATTGAATGCGATGCGGATTCACACCAAAGCTGCCCGTGGTCTGGCGATGGGAACCGCATCACATGCCCTGGGCACTGCACGATGCGCTGAGATGGATTACCAGGAAGGCGCATTTAGCTCCCTGGCTCTGGTCATTTGTGGGATCATGACCTCACTGATTGCCCCATTCCTGTTCCCGGTTATTCTGGCGGTTGTGGGCTAAAATTTGCGATGCGTCGCGCAAATTTCATTTTGTTTTCATAAGTTGCATACATAATGAGAAGTGGATCACATATAAAGCCCCACCGGCTCCGTACACTACCGATCCATTAACCTTTATGAGGCAACGCCATGCACCCACGTTTTCAAGCTGCTTTCGCCCAGCTGGCAGAGAATTTGCAATCAGCCCTGGCCCCGGTTCTGGCGGATGAGCATTTCCCCGCCCTGCTAACGGCTGAGCAGGTCACGACGCTTAAACAAGCAACGGGACTGGACGAAGACGCGCTGGCTTTTGCACTGCTGCCGCTGGCTGCTGCCTGCGCACGCGCCGATCTCTCCCACTTCAACGTTGGCGCTATTGCGCGTGGTGTGAGTGGGACGTGGTACTTCGGTGGGAACATGGAGTTCCTTGGTGCAACCATGCAACAGACCGTTCATGCAGAGCAGAGCGCTATCAGCCACGCCTGGCTTCGCGGCGAAAAAGCCCTGAGCGCCATCACCGTAAACTACACCCCTTGTGGTCACTGCCGTCAGTTTATGAACGAGCTGAACAGTGGTCTGCAGTTGCGGATTAATCTGCCAGGCCGTGCGCCGCATACGCTGGGCGATTACCTGCCCGACGCCTTTGGTCCGAAAGATCTCGACATTAAAACACTGCTGATGGACGAGCAGGATCATGGCTACGCCCTCTCCGGTGATGCGCTGAGCAAAGCGGCTATTACAGCCGCCAATAAAAGCCATACCCCGTACAGCAAATCACCGAGCGGCGTTGCGCTGCAGTGCCGTGATGGTCGAATCTTCAGTGGCAGTTACGCGGAAAATGCCGCGTTTAACCCAACGTTACCCCCACTTCAGGGCGCGCTGAACCTGCTGAGCCTGAACGGTTACGACTACCCTGATATTCAGCGTGCCATTCTGGCCGAAAAAGCGGACGCACCACTGATTCAGTGGGATGCCACCGCCGCTACGCTGAAAGCGCTGGGCTGCTCAACAACCGACCGCATCCTGCTTGCATAATCCTCCTGTGCGGGCAGCAATGCCCGCGCATCTGGCGAAAATCCCCCCAATTAAACCGCTGTTTCTTGCGCTAACCAGGCGGGTAAAGTAGCCTGAGTGAAATTTCAGCCACGGAAAGAGTCATTTTCATGTTAAAGCGTGTGTTTTACAGCCTGTCTGTCCTGGTCGGCATACTGCTGTTGACTGCGCTTGGCCTTGACCGCTGGATGAGCTGGAAAACCGCCCCTTATATCTTCGATGATCTGCAAGATTTACCGTATCGCCAGGTGGGCGTCGTCCTCGGCACAGCCAAATACTACCGCACTGGCGTTATCAATCAGTATTACCGCTACCGAATTCAGGGTGCACTCAATGCGTACAACAGTGGCAAAGTGAATTACCTGCTGTTGAGCGGCGATAACGCACTGCAAAGCTATAACGAACCGGTGACGATGCGTAAAGATCTGATTGCGGGGGGCGTTGACCCGGCGGACATCGTGCTCGATTACGCGGGCTTCCGTACGCTGGATTCCATCGTACGTACCCGTAAAGTGTTTGATACCAACGACTTCATCATCATTACCCAGCGCTTTCATTGCGAACGTGCATTGTTTATTGCGTTGCATATGGGTATTCAGGCGCAGTGTTACGCCGTACCGTCACCAAAAGATATGCTCAGCGTTCGTGTGCGGGAATTTGGTGCGCGCTTTGGCGCACTGGCCGACCTCTATCTTTTTAAACGCGAGCCGCGCTTTTTAGGGCCACTGGTCCCTATCCCGGCGATGCACGAAGTCCCTGAAGATGCACAAGGTTATCCGGCTGTAACACCAGAGCAACTGCTGGATGTGCAAAAGAAAATGAAAAAATAATCCCGCATTTAGACTTTCTTTACGCTTGCGGGTTCTCTTTTTACCTCCTCTTTATCCCCCCCCTTTTAAGCTGAGTTCATCGCCATAACGGCCTCATTGAAAAAAGAATATGAACTCCATTATGAATGCTTTTTTCCTGAAAAATATCCGCCCATACTTTAACTTTCCGGGGCCATCTGTGCCCACTGCGCTAAATTCAGGCCTCTACCTTGATGAAAAAATCGACGTATTAACTCCCCCTCTTCAATCAGATGTAAAGGACTATCTCAGTCGCTATCCGCAGACGAAACATGTGGACGTTTATCTCAACGATATCAATGGCACAATGCGCGGGAAACGCCTGGCCGTTGAAAACCTGCTCACTCTTGAAAAGGGTTGCTACTTTCCGCTCTCCGTCTATTCCATGGATCAAAAAGGGAAAATTGCCCCACAGTCGGCCTGTCTCACGCTTCAGGATGAACCCGACAGACTCTGTTTACCCGTTGCGGGTACGCTTCACCCCTCACCTCTTGACCCTCACCATACCGCGCAAATCATGTTGACCATGCAAGAGAACGAAAATCAGCCCTGTCAGCTTGAGCCACGGGTTATTTTGCAGAATGTACTGGCTCGCTTTCATCAACATGGACTGTATCCGGTTGTCGCCCCTGAAATCGAATTCTACCTGACCAGTCAACATCCTGAAGATGAACGTGGTCAGGGTTGTTTTCATATGGACGCCTCGACAAGCCATGCGGCACTTTTCGACGAACTGGAGCAACTTGCTCAAATACAACGTATTCCGCTCACCGGGATTGTAGCCGAAGCCGAACCGTGCCAGTTTGAACTCAACCTGAAACACAGCCACCGTGTCGTTGAGATTTGCGATAACATACTCGCCCTGCGCCGCCTGACCCGCTTCGTCGCGGAGAAACAGGGTCTCCAGGCAACCTTTATGGCAAAACCTTACAGCCATCAATCCGGCAGCGGCCTGCATTTCCATTTCAGCCTGAACGATCTTCACAGGGAGAACGTCTTTGCCTCGCCAGCGGATGACCTGAACAGCATGGTGCGTCTGTGTCTTGCTGGTCAGTTGGCGCTCATGCCTGCTTCTGTCGCCATTCTTGCCCCCGGTGTTAACGCCTTTCGCCGTCTGCGCAAAAATCTGAATGAGCCGCTATTCAACTCCTGGGGATACAACAACCGCTCAGCGGCACTCCGTATCCCATGTTCTGATGAAGGTAACCGACGCATTGAATATCGCCTCGCGGGTGCGGATGCAAATCCTTATCTGGTGGTAGCGACGGCGCTTACCGGCATGCTGTATGGACTGGAGAACGTTGACGAGCGCGACTTATCTGAACCTCAACAGGCCGAACCCGTTCTGCCTTTGTTTCAGCATCAGGCCATTGAGCAGTTTGCGCAGAGTGAGTATCTCACTGCGAGCCTGGGAGAGGCATTCTCGCAGCAATGGATTGCCTGTAAGTTATCTGAGCTGGCGTGGTTTGAAAGCATTGTCACCGAGCAGGAATCTGCTCTGGTACGTTAAAAATAAAACAGCCCGCTCAATGAGCGGGCCTGATAAGGCAAGCAGAGATTATTTCTTGCGCGCGTATTTCAGAGAATCCAGCGCTACGGCGAAGATGATGATCGCCCCTTTAATGATGTACTGCCAGTAAGGGTTCACACCGATGTAGGTCAGACCGTAGTTGATAACGGTAAAGATGATGACACCTGTTACCACACCGATAACCGTTCCTACGCCACCGCTAAAGGAAACCCCGCCGACCACACACGCTGCAATCGCATCCAGTTCGTACATGAACCCAAGGTTGTTGGTTGCAGAGCCTATACGGCCCGCCTCCAGCATCCCACCGAATGCGTAAAACACGCCAGACAAGGCATAAATCATCAACAGGTTCAGCGCAACGTTAACACCAGAGACTTTCGCCGCTTCCGGGTTGCCACCGATAGCAAAGATGTTTTTACCGAAGCGGGTTTTGTTCCACAGGATCCAGACAAAGCCTACCGCAATCAACGCGTAGAAGGTGATGTAAGACAAGCGGAAGCTGCCCAGCGCGACAAAGCCCTGCGTAAAGGTCGAGAAGCCACTGTCGAAACCTGAAATCGGAGATGCACCCACGAAGTCATAGTAAAGGGAGTTGATACCGTAAACGATAATCATCGTGCCCAGTGTGGTAATAAACGGCGTAACATTCAGGTAAGCGATGATAATACCGTTAATAAGACCAATTACTGCGCCAACAGCACACACGATCAAGACCACCAGGATAATCGGCATGGTAGCCATTTCTGGGAAGACCTTGTTGGCGTTTTCCATCGACTGTAGCAGGGTTGCCGCCACAACAGCCGCCAATCCCACCTGACGTCCTGCTGACAGGTCAGTACCCTGTGTGACGATAAGTCCCGCAACACCTAATGCGATGATAATACGCACGGAGGACTGCGTCAGAATGTTACTTAAGTTCAGTAAACTTAAGAACGTGGGGTCCTGGATAATAATAATGGCCAGCAACACTAAAAGAACAACGTAAATACCGCCGTCTTTCAGATAAGTGAGAAAACTTTTTTTATTTAACGCACTCATAAGGAGCCCCTGATCTTAAAGGTGCAAAGACGCAAGACGCAAAATTTCATTTTGCGTTGTCGTTTTGGTGTCAACAATACCGGCAACGAGACCATTGCTCATAACCAGAATACGGTCTGTGATCCCTAACAATTCCGGCATTTCGGAAGAAATAATAATAATCCCTTTATTCTTTTTAGCCAGTTCAGCGATCAACTGATAAATTTCAAATTTTGCACCAACATCGATACCACGGGTAGGCTCGTCCAGCATGAGAATTTCTGGCTGGGTTAATAACCAACGACCGATAATAACTTTCTGCTGGTTACCACCAGAAAGTGAACCGATTTGAGTACGGTGACCCGGTGTTTTAACCCGCATCGAGTCAATAACCCACTGGGTATCACTCTTCATACGCGAATTATCCAACAGGCCAATTTTACTTTTGTAGTTGCGAATATTAGAAATTAACGAGTTAAAGTTAATATCCAGATAAGCATAAATACCCGTTGAGCGACGCTCTTCGGTCACCAGCGCAAAACCATGATTAATGGCCTCGTTGGCATTATGGTTGTTAATCTGTTTACCGTGCAGCGTGATCGTCCCACCGGATTTCTCACGGATACCAAACAATGTTTCCACGATATCCGTACGTTTTGCCCCAACCAGTCCGGCGATCCCCAGAATTTCGCCTTTATGCAGGTCGAAAGAGATATCGCGAATCGAGGGCTGGCGCAGGGATGTCAGGTTGCGCACCTCAAGGATCACTTCACCGGGTTTGTTTTCTCTGTCCGGGAAACGCTGGTTCAGTGAACGGCCAACCATCATGGCGATGATCTTATCCATATCCAGCCCTTCCAGAGGCTGAGTGGCAATCCACTGACCGTCACGCAAAATCGTGATTTCATCACACAACTGGAAGATCTCTTCCATTTTATGCGAGATATAAACAATACCGCAGCCGCGATCTTTCAATTTACGGATAATAGTGAAAAGGTGGTTAACCTCTTTTTCCGTCAATGATGATGTCGGCTCATCCATGATGACGATTTTGGCATCATAGGAGAAGGCTTTCGCAATTTCGATCATCTGCATTTGGGAAACAGATAATGTTCCTACGCGTGCACGCGGATCAATATCAATATCCAGCTCATCGAAAATGGCTTTGGTGTCGCGATACATTTTATCCTGATCGACAAATACACCTTTGGTTGGATATCGCCCCAACCACATATTGTCCATTACCGAACGTTGCAGTACCAGGTTCAATTCCTGATGAACCATTGAGATACCATTTTCCAGTGCTTCTTTAGCTGAATGGAAATCGATCTCTTTCCCCTGAAAAAGAATACTGCCAGAATCTTTTTGATAGATCCCAAAAAGACATTTTAATAATGTTGATTTACCTGCGCCGTTCTCACCCATTAATGCATGAATGGAATGCGGGCGGACGTTTAAATTCACATTATCGAGTGCCTTAACGCCGGGAAAAGACTTGTTGACACCACTCATTTCTAACAAGAATTCACCGGACGACTGAGTATTTGTGCTGACCATAATTATACCTTGTTGGCCTCGCATATCGCGTTATAAAAGGGCGCAACGAATTGCGCCCAGTGGAGACATTTCAAATCACTTATTTACCGATAAACTCAGCCAGGTTTGACTGGTCTACGCCCACATAAGGTACGCGAACGATTTTATTTTCGATTTTCCAGTTAGTGCCATCAGCCGCACCTTTACCTTCAGCCAGGTTTTTAGCCAGATCGAAGCTTGCTTTTGCCTGGTTGTTGGCATCGTTCAGCACCGTACCGGCCATCGCGCCAGATTTAACCAGTGCCAGTGCTTCTGGTAATGCATCCACACCAAATACCGGAATGGAGGATTTGTTGTGCGCTTTCAGCGCTTCAACCGCACCCATTGCCATCGCATCGTTGTTGGCGATAACCACTTCGATTTTGTTCGCATTCGGGCCAGACAACCATGCATCCATCTTATCTTTTGCCTGAGCGGTATCCCACATTGCGGTATCTAACGCCAGTTGCTGCGTTTTCAAACCTTTATCATTCAGCTCTTTGATCACGTAGGTGGTACGTGCTTCAGCATCCGGATGGCCTGGTTCACCTTTCAGCAGAACAAACTGAATCTGACCATCTTTATTCAGATCCCAGTTCGGGTTAGCGGCCCAGTGTTTGGCAATCAGATCGCCCTGGATAATACCGGATTCTTTGGAATCAGTACCCACATAGAAGGCTTTGTCGTAGCTGTCCAGCGCTTTGCGAGAAGGTTCTTTGTTGAAGAACACAATTGGCACATTCTGCCCACGCGCTTTCTCGATTACCGTACCTGCCGCAGCCGGGTCAACCAGGTTGATAGCCAGTGCTTTCACACCTTTCGCCAGCAAAACGTCGATCTGATCGTTTTGTTTGGACTGGTCGTTCTGGGAGTCGTTCATCAGCAGCTGAACGTCTGGCGCTGCCTTAGCATCTTTCTCGATAGCTTTACGCACAACAGACATGAAGTTGTCGTCGTATTTATAGATAGTCACACCAATACGGGTTTCCGCAGCGTGCGCTGCTGCACCAAAAAGCATGCTTGCCATAACAGCAGACAGAGTCAACACCTTCTTATTCATGGTATCTCCGGTTTTTTTATGCAGGGTAGTTCTTGTGAATAACGGTCGGCGGGCAGATGTTAATAAAACGTTTCTGTCAGCCGAAGTTCACTTATAAAATTTCTATCTTCCGTGTTCGGTAACGCTCCAGAAATGCGTTTTATTGGTTGTTTGTGGCTGCCTGGCTATAGTGAAAGTGATTAATCACCGTTACATAGCGTTTCAGCTCCTAAAACGCTGACATCATAGTCAGCGCATTGTTAAGATACTGTGAATTTACTCACAGATTGAAAACGGTTACATCACCCTATGTAATCAGTTAGTGATCGGAGCCACAATTTGCCGAATAGAAACTGAGTGACGTCGTACTAAAGTCGGCATGAAACAGTGTGTTGCGTTAGGATCCTGCAGCCCTGCTGCGCCCTGTAACGCCAGCTCTGTTGCCAGTTTCGCCATCGAGGCAATGGGGTATCTCACTGTAGTCAGTTGCGGATCGGTGTAACGGGCAATCGGGATATCGTCAAAACCAATCAACGACAGATGCTGTGGCACAGCAATCCCATTGTCTTTCAACGCCGTTAGCGCGCCTGCGGCCATGTTATCGTTATAGGTAAAGACCGCCGAAAGCTGGAGATTTCGACCAAGCAACTCGACCATTGCCGCTTCTCCCCCTTGCATATCCGGCGTCCCCGTGCCAACCCAGCTCTCAAGGGGCACAATGCCGTGCTCTTTCAACGCATTTTGCCACCCTTCACGACGCATATCTTCGTCTTCAATAGAGTGGCTGGAAGCCAGATAACCGATACGCTGATGACCATTATTAATGAGCATGCGTGTTGCCATCATCGCACCACTCACGTTGTCCAACCCAACACAACGATGGGCATAGCCAGGGACGATTCGGTTGATCAATACCATACCTGGGATCTGTTCCATAAACCCGGCCAGCTCTTCATCACTTAACGCTTTTGAGTGAACAATCAGAGCGTTACAGCGTTGACGAATCAGTACTTCAATGGCATGACGCTCTTTTTCAGCCTCATGATAGCTGTTACCGATCAAGACATATTTTTGATGCTGCTGGGCAACAACATCGACAGCCTTCACCAGCGCACCAAAAAAGGCATCCGATACGTCCATTACCACCACGCCAATGGTGTCGCTCACCTGAGTAGCTAATGCCTGCGCATTGGCGTTAGGTCGGTATCCCAGTTGCGTGACGGCTTTCATCACTGTTTCACGGGTTTCAGGGCTAACCAGCGCGCTGTTGTTCAGCACGCGGGAGACAGTAGCAACAGAAACGCCCGCCTGGCGGGCGACGTCACGAATGGTGATCATGTTCACCATCCTTCAAAGGATTGCAGCAACTCACAGACACCCCCTGTGTTTAGCAAGGTGGCTATTTTGGCAGCGAGAGAGAGGGGACTACGTGAAGAAGGTCACACTGATGAAAACGGTTACATCCGTTTTGTTAATGATTGTGATCCAGATCGTTATCTGGATGTATTACTCAATGATACACCTGAAGCATGTATGGTTAATTGTCGCCATACCCACTCCAGTGGCCCCTGGCGGAAATAGCGCAGCCAGATAACGGAAAACGCCACATTGACTGCCCAGACCGGAATAACAAACGCCAGTAGCCCAAGACGGTCGAACTTCATAAACAGGCCAAAACGATAAAACAGTGTCGTGCAAATGAGCGTTTGCAGAATGTAATTGCTTAGCGCCATCCGTCCCACGCACGCCACTGCACTCACGAGTCTGGAGCGACACAGTTGCGGCCAGAAGCCATAAATCAACGCCGCGTAGCCGATAGTCTGAAACGGTGCACCCAGCTCACGCGGAACCTGAAGCAGAAATGCACACCACCGATAGTCCCAGTGAATGTACCATTGCGTCACGATCGCAGGCAGATTGATCAGGACACCGAGTAAAACCAGTCCTGCACCTGTCCAACGGTAATGCCGGAGACTGAATTCGCCCTTCAGCCAACCCGTGCGCATCAACGCAGCCCCCATCAACATCATTCCCGCCAATTGCCAGCCATACTGCGCACCCAACGCGAGGAGGTTATCACCCAGCATATCCGCGCGATTACCGATCGCTTCTGCACCCCCTTTGAACTTCCAGAATTGCTCGTACTGGAGATTAGCCGCATCCGGGATCCACGAACGATTGGTTGCTCCACCTGAAATCATCCCCAGCAGAAGCAAAACGGCAATGCCCATCAAATACAACATCACGCCAGTGTTAAACAGGCTTTTCACATTGTGGGCGTCGCGGATCATTCGCCAGCAGATCAATCCCACCAGCCCATAGGCCAGCAAAATGTCGCCATCCCAGAAAAACAACCCGTGGATAAAACCGAGAATAACCAACAGCGTCAGACGCGACTGGATCCAGCGTTTGCCACGTTTAAGCAGCATTTGCAGACCCGCGCCAAACAAGAGGGCGAAGAGAGTGAGGAATTTAACCTGCGCGAAGAGATCGAGCACAGCCCAGGTCCAGGCATCACGACGGGTAATGTCGCCATACCACGCAGGATTAAGATAGGCAGCCTTCGGCAGGCCAAAGGCGCTGATATTTAGCAGCAGGATACCGAGAATGGCGACGCCGCGAACAAAATCGAGCGTGACGTTTCGCTCCATGTACCCTGCCCTGTGTATTAGTTGTGGTGACGCACGGCGCGCAGGAACTCCTGGCGGGTGTTCTGGCTTGATTTAAACAGACCGCCCAGTGAGGTCGTGGTGGTCGCACTGGTGGCATCACGAACGCCGCGCGCTTTCACACAATAATGAACCGCGTCGATGGACACTGCCACGTTGTTCGTTCCTAACAATGTTTGCAGCGCTGTCAGGATCTGCTGCGTCAGACGCTCCTGCACCTGCGGACGCTGGGCAAAGAACTGGACGATACGGTTAATCTTGGACAAACCAATCACCGTCTCTTTCGGGATGTAGGCGACGGTCGCTTTGCCATCGATGGTGACAAAGTGATGCTCGCAAGTGCTGGTCAGCGTGATATCGCGTACCGTCACCATTTCATCGACCTTCATCTTATTTTCGATAACGGTAATTTTCGGGAAGTTAGCGTAATCAAGACCAGAGAAGATCTCGTCAACATACATTTTGGCGATGCGGTGCGGAGTCTCCATCAAGCTGTCATCGCTCAGATCGAGATTCAGCAGTTGCATGATCTCGGTCATATGCCCGGAAATCAGACGCTTGCGTGTTTCATTGTCAATTTCATTGACTGGCGGACGCAGTGGTGTTTCGAGACCGCGCGCCACCAGGGCTTCATGGACCAGGGCAGCTTCTTTACTGAGTGATGGCATTCTTGTCTCCTGCAGGTGTGACTGTCTTTTGCCCTCGTTGTGGCAAAAGTGTGCGCTCATTGTGCGTGAGGTAGCACACATAATCCAGTATTCACGACGATAATTATTGCAATTGTTGTTACCTTTCGGTTTGTCGGTTCCAGACTAATGCCCCTCCAACAAACAACGCAACGCCCGCAAGCCCCAACGCAGGCTCAAGCCGGTGCGTAAACCAGGTGGATAGGGCTGACGTGACGGGGCCAATGAGCTGCCCGATTGCGTAGCCTGTAGTGAGCAATCCCGCCATATAGCGTGTGTACTCTGGAGCCAGTTCACGGCCATAGAGTAAGGAGAGCTGAACGGCACATAAAAATCCGCCGCCCACCAGCAACCCACCCGCTAACAGACCGCTGAGACCCGGCAACAGCCAGGCAGCCAGTACACCGACACCCTGCAACCACAAGACAATAGCCAGCCGGCGATTGGATGATGAGGTATGCCGAAGCGCAATACTGAGCGCAATCCCCACCACCGCGGCTGCACCAAAAAGCGGCCAGACAAATTGTGCGAACAGACTGCCCGGAAAACGCGCTGCGGCCATTTGTGATAAAAACGTCGCCGGAAGGATATAACCGAACCCGGCCAGACTATAACTCCAGACCAGACGCCGTAAATCGACCGTGAGGATGAGGGGTTCAGGTGCGGTTTCCGGTCGGTGTAGCTGCCCCGTACGCGGAAGGTAACGCGCCACCAGGACAATTAAAACCAGCGCCAGCACCCCATAAATTTGCCAGGCTGCGCCGGCAGAGAGCGCTCGCGACTGGATATAAACCGCCAGAAACCCGCTCAGGGCGATGCCCGCTCCAGGGCCTGCAAATACCGCCGCACTGAGACCAGGTTTGCCCAGTTGTCCAAGCCGTTCATTTGTCCAGGCCGCAATCAGCACCATGGACCAGCCGCTCATGCAGCCAATCACAAAGCGAATCAGACCATGAATAATGGCGTTATCCGCAAGAGCAGAGAGCAGCGTGAGCGCTACCGCGCCGAAAATCCCGACGTACAGCCGGGTTTCAACGAAACGGTGCGCACGCATCGCGTCCCATGCGCCCACCAGATACCCCAAATAGTTCATCGCGGCCACCAACCCGGCGCTGGTTAAAGTGAGTTGTCCGGCCGCAATCATCAGTGGAACCTGAGGTGTAAAGGCAAAACGACCGATCCCCATCACCACGACCAGAACGACAAACCCGCTGAGCGCAATACGCAGCGCCATGGCCACTCCAATTGTTAAAAATAAGTAAATTTATGATGCCGTATAGTGCCACAGAGCGAAAGTGAAAGTTGCTCACAGGTAAATGAAAACGCTGTATTATGGCTTTAATGAAGATCAATTCGTACAAGGAGCCTTGCATGGAACTGCTCGAAGAGCACCGTTGTTTTGAAGGTCGACAGCAGCGCTGGCGGCACGACTCCACCGTGCTGAACTGCGCCATGACGTTCAGCATTTTTCTGCCACCAACAGATGAAGGCGTGAAACCTCCCGTTCTGTTCTGGCTTTCCGGTTTAACCTGTAATGACGAAAATTTCACGACCAAAGCAGGCGCGCAGCGAGTTGCCACAGAGTTGGGAATTGCCCTGGTCATGCCGGATACCAGCCCGCGCGGCGACGGGGTGGCAGACGATGCCGGATACGACCTGGGTAAAGGTGCTGGTTTCTATGTGAATGCCACCGAGCAACCCTGGGCAAGCCACTACCGGATGTACGATTACATCCGCGATGAATTACCTGCGCTGATTCAGCGTGAGTTTGACGTGAGCGAACGTTGTGCGATAAGCGGTCACTCAATGGGGGGACATGGGGCGTTGATCCTGGCGCTGAAAAACCCTGGAAAATTCACCAGCGTGTCAGCGTTTGCGCCAATAGTGAACCCGGCTCACGTGCCGTGGGGGCAAAAAGCGTTCACGAATTATCTGGGTGATGATGCGGAAAAATGGCAGGAATGGGACAGTTGTGCATTAATGCTGGCAAGCCCGTCGGAAAATGCCCTTCCTGTGCTTATCGATCAAGGCGATGCCGATCAGTTCCTCGCGGGACAGTTACAACCTGCCGTGCTTGCAGAAGCAGCACGCCAGAAAGACTGGCCGCTCACGTTACGCATTCAGCCAGGCTACGATCACAGCTATTATTTCATCGCATCGTTTATTGAAGATCATCTCCGCTTCCATGCGGAGCATCTGTTGAAGTAAATAAGCGCACCGCTGCCCGGTCGCACAGTGCTGACCGGGCATCTTTACATCAGAACTGGTAATCCACCGCCATAAAGTAACGACGGCCATCTTCCGTATAGCTGTAGTCGTCACGGCTGAGATCTTTATCCAGCAGGTTCTGGACACCCGCGCGAAGCTTAACGTTTTTCGTTGCCTGCCACGCGCCACCAGTATTCCACACAACATACCCTCCCGGTGTCGCCGCGCCATCAGTGATGGCACGTTTTTCACCGGTGTAGTTACCCTGCACGTAGAATGACCAGTCTTGCGTCGCCTGCCAGTCAACCGTGCCATTCGCGGTATGGAACGGAAGCTCAGACAGTGGCTTGTTATCACCATTACTGATATCACGCCCATCGTTGTAGGTGTAATTCAGCGTCATTTTCCAGTCTTCAGCCAGCGGGAATTTCAGTTCCGTCTCGACACCACGAATACGGGCCTTGTTGACGTTGTAATAACGGAAAATAGGCTCCCCGTCGGCGTTAAGCCCCACATAGTTCGGGTAGCTTTTTGCCTGCTTCACATTTGCCGTGCGGCTGATGCTAATACGGTCATCCACATCATTCTGGAAGGTGGTGATACTGGCCTGAACGCCTTCTAACCAGCCCTCTTCCCCGGCATAGTAAAGACCCAGTTCGAAGCTTTCACTGGTTTCAGGTTTCAGATCCGGGCTACCGACAATTTCACATGCACCACGGCAGGAACCGGTTGTCCAGTCAGGGCTTAACTGCAACAGCGATGGCGCTTTAAAGGCCGTCGCCCAGCCGCCCTTCACCGTCACGGTGTCGGTGGCGTTATAGACCAGATACGCACGCGGACTCCAGTGGTCGCCATACGTTTCGTGATCGTCCATTCGCACGCCAGTGGTCAACGCCAGCGGCTCAAAAATACGCCATTCATCTTCAATGAAGAGAGCGTACTGGCTTGCAGAGGTTTTGCTGCTGGAGCCACCCGTCAGGTTAACCGGATCGCTGAGCTTGTCGTGACGCCATTCACCACCGAAGGTAAACATCTGGTTAATCGGGCTCAGCGGCAGCACGAATTTTCCGTCTATGGCATTGCTTTCAGAGGTGATCGCACTGCTGTTGCCCGGGTTCTTATTATCCACTTTCTCGCCGTAGAATTTCAGCTCGCTGTTACCCACATCCCAACGGCCATTATGGCTCAGGGAGTAGTTCTGGCGCTCCAGGCGATTTTGGTCGAGAGAGTCTGAATCGCGATCCTGGCGGTCAAAGCCGTAACCTGCTGTGAAATCATGGTTTTCACTCGGCGTCCAGGCGAACTCAACGTTGGCATCACGGCTGGTAAAGCCTTCGATACGTGGCGTTTCGCCGGTTGCGGAAGTTGCAGATTTCTGTTGTTCGTCTTTTTCACGTTTAGACAGGCTACCAAAAGCTTTCAGCCCCAGTACGCCATCGACCAGCGGACCGCTGGTATAAAACTGGCCGTTGTAGGTATCACCGCGATCGCGATGTTCCTGAATAGTCGTGTCTGCCGTCAGCGTACCGGTCCATTTTTGACCAATTTTCTTGGTAATAATGTTAACCACGCCGCCCAGTGCATCTGAGCCATACAGTGAGGACATTGGCCCGCGAACCACTTCGATGCGTTCAATTGCATCCACCGGGACCCAGTTAAGATCGAAGTCGTTATGACGGAAAACAGCATTGCGGGAGTTAACGCGTTTGCCATCCACCAGGATCAGCGTATAGCTGCTGTCGAGGCCACGGATGCTAACGCCTTTACGGTTGTCACCTTCGTTCGTGAGCTGCACGCCTGGAACGTCCTGTAACACATCTTTGAGATTCTGAACGGGTTTGCGTTGCAAATCTTCCTGGGTGATCACGCTGATACTGGCCGGTGCGTCTTTCAGGTTTTGCTCGGTCGCCGATGCCGTCACGACCATCGTGTCGCCGGATTCTGCTGCGATGACAGGCAGTGCCAGGGACATTGCGGACGCACAAAGTCCTCCCCTGACGAAGGGATTCAACCTAAACATTCCATATCTCCATGAGGTAAAAACAACTAAATCAAATAATTATTGCTCACAGTGCCGTATATACCGCCTGCATCTTTGGCAGGTCGATCATCTCTTTATTTGCAGGTGTGGCAGCAATATCACTGCCCTGATAAAGGGGGTGATACCGAGTCCTTCATCCTTTTTGATTACGGCGTAACGATAAAGCAAACGATAACCATTATCAATTTAATTGTTAGGAATCATGTCAAATTTACATAATATGGAGATAAAAAAACCCGCTCAAATGAGCGGGTTAAGAGAGAGGAAGTGCATTATTTTTTAAATCGTTCCGGAAATTCCATTTCACTGTAGCGAACGAATTGGGTTCCTTTTGTCAGTTTGTAGCCAAACCAGATAATCAGGAACAGCGGAATACCAATGTAGGTTGCCGTGACAGCGCCCCAGTCAATAGTGTCCGCAAGGAAAGCTTCATAGTTCTGTCCCAGGGTAATAATCAGGCACAGCACGAAGGCGAAAATCGGCCCCAGCGGGAAGAACCCGGAGCGGTACGGCAGATTGTTCAGATCATGGCCCTGCATAACGTAGCCACGACGGAAGCGATAATGGCTAATGGCAATACCCAGCCAGGCAATAAAGCCCGTCATACCCGAGGTATTAAGCAGCCACAGATAAACCGTCTGGTTACCGAACATTGACGTCAGGAAGCACAGACCGGCAATCACCGTCGTGGCATACAGTGCATTACGCGGTACACCGCCACGAGACAGTTTGGCGAAAATACGCGGGGCTTTCCCATCGCACGCCAGGGTGTAGAGCATACGGGTCGACGCGTACATACCGGAGTTACCCGCAGACAGTACGGCCGTCAGGATCACCGCATTCATCACCGCAGCGGCGGAAAGCAGGCCTGCGTGCTGGAACACCAGCGTGAACGGGCTAACGCTGATGTCTTTCACATCGTTACGCAGCAGGCTAGGATCCGTGTAGGGAATGATCAGGCTGATAATCAGAATGGCAAACACATAGAACAGCAAAATTCGCCAAAACACCTGGCGTACTGCGCGGGGGATATTCTTCTCAGGATCTTCAGATTCACCCGCCGCGATACCAATCAGTTCCGTCCCCTGGAAGGAGAAACCGACAATCATCGCCACACCAATCATGGCCGAGAAGCCACCGGCAAACGGCGCATCGCCAATACCCCAGTTGCTCCAGCCAGCAGGTTCCGCACCTTTGAAGATGCCAACGATCATCGCCACGCCCACCACAATAAAGATGATGACGGTAGCCACTTTGATCAGTGAGAACCAGTATTCTGCCTCACCAAAGCCGCGCACAGAGATGTAGTTGAGCAAGAAGATCACACAGAGGAAGATTGCACTCCAGATCCAGCCTGGCGTATCCGGGAACCACCAGGTCATCACCAGCTGCGATGCCACGAGGTCAACGGCGATGGTCACAGCCCAGTTGTACCAGTAGTTCCAGCCGAGCGCGAAGCCGAAGCCTTCTTCGACATACTTCTGGCCATACGTTGAGAAAGAACCGGAAACAGGCATATAGGCTGCCAGTTCACCGAGACTGGTCATCAGGAAGTACACCATCAGGCCAATCAGAATATAAGAAAAGAGTGCCCCACCCGGGCCCGCAGCAGAAATTGTCGCCCCAGAGGCAACAAAAAGACCTGTGCCGATGGATCCGCCAATCGCGATCATCGTCAGGTGACGCGCCTTGAGTTCACGACGTAGCGTGGGCGCTTCTGTGGTTTTAATTTCTGAAACCATGTGAAAATGCTGTCCATTCAAAAAACGAGGCGAGATTGTAGCAGACGATACGCATTCCTTCTGGCAGAAATGCGCTGTTATAAGAGAGCTTCATGACTGGCCTGGAATTATAAGCAAAGCATGAATCTGGTCGCCGCGCCTTCCCCGCAGAGAAGCGCGCAACGGAATCATTTAGATCTCGCAGTAACGCAGGAAACGTTGCAGGGAGTTGGAAAGATGCTTTTGTCGATGATGGATACACCACAGCGTACGGACCAGTTTTGGTAGCGGAACCGGAATTTCGACCAGCGTACCGGACGCTAATTGCTCGGCAATGACCCGCCGGGACAGACAGCTGATCCCGAGGCCATGACGCACGGCATGCTTGATTGCTTCAGAATTACCCAGTTCCATTCCCAACTGGAATTGCGGCAAATGCGACAGCAGCAGGTAATCGACAATTTCTCGCGTACCGGAACCATGTTCACGCAAAATCCACTGCGCCTGCGCCAGCCTTTCCAGCGTGACTTCCCCCTGTCGAAGAGAAGATGCCGGAGAGGCAAAGACCACCAGTTCATCTTCAAGCCAGGGTTCAGCAATAATATCGACGTTATGGCATGGGCCTTCAATGAGACCAATATCAACCCGAAAATCGATAACGGCAGTAATAACATCCTGACTGTTACCTACGCTCATCTCCAGCGGCAAGGTCGGGAAATCCCGGCGATAACGAGCAATCACCTCCGGCAGGATGTAGTTGCCAATCGTACTGCTGGCATAGACACGGATCGCGCCGTTATCTTCGCGGAACAGTTGTTCTATTTCTGTCGCCTGCTCCAGTAGCGCCAGCGCGCGCGGATACAACAGGCGGCCATGCTCATTAACGACCAGTCGCTTCCCTACCCTGTCAAAAAGCTGAACTCCCAGTTGGCCTTCGAGATCGGTCAACGCGGCGCTAACCGCTGACTGAGACAGAGCCAGCATCTGTGAGGCCTGCGTTGTTGAACCGCTTTTCAGCACTTCAGCAAAGACTTCAAGCTGACGCAATGTAATGTGCATGGTTGCTTACCACTTATAAAGATTAATTATAAATATATAATCAATTTTATTTTTAAGCCAGAGCACCGTAACCTTTTATCCAGAGAAAGGAGAAGGTTATGACAGAACTCACCCTACAGAATCATCGTACATTGTGGCACTTCGTGCCGGGTCTTGCGCTCAGTGCCGTTGTCACTGGCGTAGCATTATGGGGCGGCAGCATTCCTGCCGTAGCGGGCGCAGGTTTCAGTGCCCTGACGCTGGCTATTTTGCTCGGCATGGTTGTCGGGAATACGGTTTACCCGCATATATGGAAATCCTGCGACGGCGGCGTGATATTCGCCAAGCAACACCTGCTGCGGCTGGGCATCATTCTTTACGGCTTTCGCCTTACCTTCGCCCAGATAGCCGATGTTGGCGTCAGCGGAATTGCCATTGATGTCCTGACACTGACCAGTACCTTTTTACTGGCCTGTTTTATCGGTCAGAAAGTATTCGGGCTGGATAAACAAACCAGCTGGTTAATTGGCGCGGGGAGCAGTATTTGCGGTGCAGCGGCAGTACTGGCAACCGAGCCCGTGGTCAAAGCAGAATCCAGCAAAGTGACTGTTGCGGTCGCGACGGTAGTGATTTTCGGCACGCTGGCCATTTTCCTTTACCCGGCGATGTATCCGCTGGTTGCTCACTGGTTTAGCCCGGAAACTTACGGCATCTATATTGGCTCGACGATGCATGAAGTCGCGCAGGTGGTTGCTGCCGGCCACGCCATTAACCCTGATGCTGAAAATGCCGCCGTGATTGCCAAAATGCTGCGCGTCATGATGCTTGCACCGTTCCTGATTATTCTGGCGGCTCGTGTTAAGCAACTCGCCCCAGTGGGCAGTAACCAGAAGAGTAAAATCACCATTCCGTGGTTTGCCATTCTGTTCATTGTGGTGGCGATATTTAACTCCTTCCACCTGTTGCCAAAATATGTAGTGGATATGCTGGTGACACTGGATACCATCCTTCTGGCAATGGCGATGGCGGCTCTTGGAGTCACGACCCATGTCAGTGCACTAAAAAAAGCAGGTGCGAAACCACTGCTGATGGCGCTGGTGCTTTTCATCTGGCTCATCGTAGGCGGGGGGGCAATCAACCTGGCCGTTCATAGCCTGATGGCATAAACCACTACATCCTTCTCCTGTTAACCCGCTATCATAAGCATTTCGGGTTAACAGGAGTCCCTTTATGAAATATGTTGGAGCGCACGTGAGTGCTGCTGGTGGCCTTGCGAATGCCGCCATTCGCGCCGCCGAAATCGAGGCGACCGCTTTCGCCCTGTTTACCAAAAACCAGCGCCAGTGGCGTGCCGCCCCCCTCACCACTGAAACCATCGACGATTTCAAAGCGGCCTGCGAGAAATACCATTTTGGGCCTGGTCAGATCCTCCCCCATGACAGCTATCTGATTAACCTCGGTCATCCGGTTGAAGACGCTCTGGAAAAATCACGCGAAGCTTTTCTTGATGAACTGCAGCGCTGTGAACAACTGGGGCTGACGCTGCTGAACTTCCATCCGGGAAGTCATCTGATGCAGATTGACGAAGACGCCTGTCTGGCGCGTATTGCGGAGTCGCTCAATATCGCCCTTGCCCAAACCAAAGGCGTGACGGCAGTCATTGAAAACACGGCCGGACAAGGCAGCAATCTTGGGTTCAAATTCGAACACCTGGCCGCCATTATTGACGGTGTTGAAGATAAATCTCGCGTCGGCGTCTGTATTGACACTTGTCATGCCTTTGCCGCCGGGTACGACCTGCGCACGCTCGACGAGTGCAAAAAAACCTTTGCCGAATTTGATCGCATTGTCGGTTTCAACTACCTGCGTGGAATGCACTTAAACGATGCCAAAAGTGCCTTTGGTAGCCGGGTTGACCGCCACCACAGCCTGGGCGAAGGCAATATCGGCCACGATGCTTTCCGCTTTATCATGCAGGACGACCGTTTTGACGGCATTCCGATGGTGCTCGAAACCGTGAATCCGGATATCTGGGCAGAAGAAATTGCCTGGCTAAAGGCGCAACAGATTGAAAAGGCGGTTGCGTAATAATGAACGACAGAGAGAAGCAGATACTCAAGATCCTGCGTCGTAATCCACTTATTCAGCAACATGAAATCGCCGATATTTTGCAGATCAGCCGTTCTCGTGTTGCCGCGCATATCATGGATTTGATGCGCAAAGGGATGATCAAAGGTAAGGGCTATATCCTTACTGAGCAGGAATACTGTGTGGTGGTCGGAGCTATCAACATGGATATTCGCGGTGTCGCAGATATTCACTATCCGCAGGCCGCCTCTAACCCAGGCAGCATCCACTGTTCAGCCGGTGGCGTGGGACGAAATATCGCACACAACCTGGCGCTGCTGGGGCGTGATGTGCATTTAATCTCAGCCGTTGGCAGCGATTTTTACGGTGAAACGCTGCTGGAGCAGACACGCCAGGCTGGCGTGAACATATCCAGTTGCATTCGTCTGCACGGGCACAATACGTCGACCTATCTCTCTATCGCCAATCAACAGGAAGAAACGGTACTCGCGATCAACGATACGCACATCCTGCAAAAGCTAACGCCGCAGTTGCTGGACAGCTCCCGGGATTTGATTCGTCACGCGGGTATCGTGCTGGCAGACTGTAACCTCACACCCGAAGCCATTGAGTGGGTCTTTACCATTGCGGATGATATCCCGGTCTTTATCGATACCGTGTCTGAATTCAAAGCCGCGAAAATGAAAACCTGGTATTCCCGAATCCACACGCTTAAACCGACACAAAAAGAGCTGGAGATCCTCTGGGGACAGCCTATTCACACCGATGCAGAGATGACAGAAGCCGTTAACGCGCTGCACCAGCAAGGCGTCGAGCACATTTTTGTGTGCCTGAAAGATGAATCGGTCTTTTGCAGCCGGAAGAATGGTGAACAGTTCCTGCTCTCACCTCCGCCCCATACGGTCGTTGACAGCTTCGGAGCCGATGACGGTTTTATGGCGGGATTGATCTACAGTTTCCTGGAAGGGAGCGATTTTCGAGACAGTGCGAACTTCGCGATGGCCTGCGCTGCGTTATCCCGTGCCAGCGTCAGTATTAACAACCCAACCCTTTCTGCTGATAACGCGCTGTATCTGTTACAAACGACACAAGCCTGAACAAAGTACCGGATGACCCGCCCATGGGATCATCCGGTCACATTTATTGTGACAAACCGATAAAGAACCCGGCAATGGTGGCGCTCATCAGGTTAGAGAGCGTTGCTGCTGCCAGCGCCCGCATGCCCAGTTGAGCGATTTCCGGCGCACGCTTCGGTGCAATGGCAGAAAACGCGCCAACCACGACCCCAATGGAGCCAAAGTTTGCGAAACCGCAGAGAGCAAAAGAGATAATGGCGATCGTTTTACCATCCAGCATTCCGGCCGTTTGCAGATACGGTGAAAAACTGAGATAGGCTACGAACTCGTTAATTGCCAGTTTTTGCCCAATCAGGCTTCCGGCAAGCGTCGCATCACTCCAGTCCACCCCCATGATCCAGGCGAGGGGAGCCAGTACATAGCCGAAGATCCCTTCCAGCGTCGCATGACCAAAACCGAACCAACCACCAACGCCGCCAATAATCCCGTTGATCAGTGCAATGATGGCGACAAAAGCCATGACGACCGTGGCCACACCCGCGGCGATTTTCAGTCCGGTCATCGCCCCTGTCGCTGCCGCTTCAATGATGCTTTTGGGTGGGGTGTCGGTGAATGACAGGTTTTCAAAGGTGACTTTTGACTCTTCCGTTGCCGGGCTTAACAAACGCGCAAACAGAATACCGCCCGGAATGGCCATCAGTGATGCTGCCAGTAAGTAATCAATTGGGACACCCATTCCGGCATAACCGATCATCATTGACCCTGCAATGGAAGCCATCCCACTGCAAATTGCGGTGAACAGTTCATTGCGGTTAAGACGCTCAATAAACGGCTTCACAATTGCCGGGATCTCATTTTGACCGAGAAAAATCGTCGTTACGGCAACAAATGACTCGATTTTACTGATGTTGAGCGCTTTCTGAAAAATGCCGCCAAGAATGCGGATAAGCAGGCCCATCACGCCAATGTAATAGAGCAAACTGATCAACGCAGTAACAAAGATGATGGCAGGCAATACACGGAAAGCGAAGATGAATCCCGCGCCATCAAACAGCACATCCATCTTTGGCCCAACCAACGAGCCAAAGATAAATGCACTCCCCGCATCACTGTAGGACATCACCTTATGAACCCCCAGTGCAGCCTGTTCAACCAGCCATTTCCCAGGCGGGAAATAGAGCATAATTCCGCCAATGGCTATTTGTAATATCAGTGCTGCCCCCACAGTCCGAAGACTGATCCGTTTTTTATTGACTGACAGCAGGTAAGCGATTGCCAGTAATACCGCCATACCCACCACACTTCTCATCATGTCCATAATGGTTTTCCCTTCATGCCAGGAAACCCGGCGCAAACGCCAGGTTTTAGTATGTTTGATATTCGTGGGCGACCGCTTTCTGCCCGAAAAGTGCTGTCAGGAGAGGCGTTGATATTCCTTCGCAATCTCGCAGGCCAGTATCGCGTTGTTGAACACCAGTTGGATATTGGACTTCAGGCTATCGCCGCCAGTGAGCTCAGCGACACGAGCCAGCAGGAACGGCGTACTTTCTTTGCCCACCACCCCCTGTTCTTCCGCTTCCTTCACCGCCTGATCGATAGCTGCATTGATTTTCCCTTCCGCCATCGCAAACTGTTCCGGAATAGGGTTGGCGACCACCAGACCACCGTTGAGACCGGTTTGCCATTTCACCGCCATTGCGCGAGCGATCTCTTCTGGGGTATCCAGGCGAATACTCACCTCAAACGGACTGGTACGGCAGAAAAATGCCGGGAGCGCTTTTGTCTGATAACCAATTAATGGCACGCCGAAGGTTTCTAAATATTCTGTGGTTAATCCCAGGTCGAGAATAGATTTCGCCCCCGCACAAACGACGGTGACATTGGTATGTGCCAGTTCCTGAAGGTCGGCTGAAATATCAAATGTCTGTTCTGCTCCACGATGAACACCACCAATACCGCCGGTTGCAAAAACATGAATCCCCGCAAGAGCGGCAATAATCATGGTTGAAGCCACGGTGGTTGCGCCATTTTTCTTTGCCGCCACAACGAATGGTAAATCCCGGCGACTGACTTTCGTTACACTGTGGCCTTCACGTCCAAGTAATTCAATTTCCTCTTTACTCAGGCCGACTTTCATTACGCCGCCAATAATAGCGATCGTCGCTGGGACCGCACCATGATTACGAATGGTTTGCTCAACCTCAATCGCCGTCTGCGCATTTTGCGGAAAAGGCATTCCGTGAGAAATAATCGTGGATTCCAGCGCAACAATCGGCTTATTGTGTTTTAGTGCTTCCTGTACTTCTGGTGAAACCTGTAATAACTCAGAACTCAGATTTAATTCAGACATTCGGTTTTCTCCACTAACGAGGTCACATTCGTAACAGATAAATCAGGATTATTGGTATATTCACAGGCAAGCGCCATTGATGAACAACCTTGTGCAAATCGAACAGAATCGATAAAAGACACGCCGTCAACCCAGCAGGAAACAAGCCCGGCCATCATGGCGTCCCCGGCTCCGGTCACATTAATCACGCGGGTTTGAATCGGTAATGACCAGCCGCTCTCGCCATCGATGTTGCTGTAATAGACGCCATCGCCTCCCATACTCAACACCAGACGGGTTAGCCCATTTTCATGGAACCAGGCGGCAACTTTCCCGACATCCTCCCGGCTGGAAAGTGCGATACCACTGAGTGTTTCAGCTTCCAGACGATTAGGTTTCAGGGTATGGATTTTGCTAAGCTGTTCACGAATTTTGATGCACTTCCAGGCGGAAACGGGGTCAACAAATACGGGAGCACGTCCTGCATTTTCAAGTATCCAGGTCAGTGCATCTTCACTGATATTGCAGTCTGCGACAATGGCGGCTGCCCCACGAATAAACTCAGCATGCCGGGATAAAAACGCCACTGAAATATGTTCTGAGATAGTCATATCATTAATCGCTACCAGCATCTCACCGGTATTATCGAGTAACGATAAATAACAGGATGTGTTCTCTCCAGAGACCAGTAAGCTCTTATCCACATGCACACCGGATTGGCGAGTTTGCGCCAACAATGATTGACCATATGAATCATTGCCGACTGCCGTCAGTAGCCAGGAGTTTTTACCCAGAAGCGCCAGATTATGTGAAATATTCCGTCCAACACCCCCTGGAGTAAATTTTATCTTGCCTGGGTTTGAATCCGCATAATTGAGTGAGGCATGCGAATACCCGGCAACATCCATATTGGCCGAGCCTATCGTTACTATGTATTCATTTTCATGCATAGCACATCCCCCGGTAATAAATCGCCATAACGATACGTTATTCAATAATGCTCAATGCAAAACAAAAACATATTATGAGCACGTGTTCATATGCAAACATGTGCTCATAATATGCGTACTTTTGACAAAGTAAATCGATCATGCGGATCTATAGCAAATAGATATGAACAGAATCACATTTTTTTATAGAGACACTTTGAGAGGAAAAGGAAAGTTGAGAGGTGGGGCACACATTAGAAACAAAAAAAGGGCAGAGAAAACTCTGCCCTTGAAGATGTGAGTGAAATCAGGCTGCTTTTGCGACCGCTTCCACTTCCGGACGTTTCAGTACAGCGTAGGAGAGACCTGCGACCAGCGTACCAGCAATGATTGCCAGCAGATAACCCACTACTGGGGTGATTGCGCCAGGGATCAGCAGAACAAACAGACCGCCGTGTGGAGCCATCAGTTTCGCACCAATTGCCATGGAGATAGCACCGGTCACCGCGCCACCAACGATACAGCAAGGCAGAACACGCATTGGGTCACGAGCAGCAAATGGAATCGCACCTTCGGTAATAAAGCACAGACCCAGTACCAGTGCCGCTTTACCGCCTTCCTGCTGCGCTTTATCAAATTTACGACGCGCAATGATCGTCGCCAGACCCAGTGCAAGTGGCGGAACCATGCCGGCAGCCATGATAGCAGCCATCGGCGCATAGGTTTGGGTACTCAGCAAGCCGACACCAAAGGCGTATGCCGCTTTGTTAACCGGACCACCCATATCGGTACACATCATGCCGCCCAGAATTGCACCCAGCAGAACAGCATTCGCTGTACCCATGGTTTGCAGCCAGTGAGTCAGACCCGCCAGGATACCCGCAACCGGTTTACCGATGAGGTAAATCATCGCCAGGCCTACCACCAGGCTGGAAATCAGCGGGATGATCAGGATGGGTTTCAGCGCTTCCATACTCTGCGGCAGTTTCAGTTTTGAGCTAATCAGCTTCGCAACATAACCCGCCAGGAAACCAGCAATGATACCGCCGATAAAGCCAGAACCTGTACTCACAGCCAGCATACCGCCGATGAGACCTGGAGTCAGACCTGGGCGGTCAGCAATTGAGAACGCAATAAAGCCAGCCAGAACGGGAACCATCAGCGCAAACGCTGAACCCCCACCAATCTGCATTAATGCTGCAGCCAGCGTACCTTCTTCTTTAAACGCCGTAATACCAAACGCAAAGGAGAGTGCAATACACAGCCCGCCTGCCACCACCATCGGCAGCATATAAGACACCCCCGTCAACAGGTGACGGTACGCGCCAGCAGACTCTTTCTTACCTTCGGTCGCAGACTGAGTGCTCCCAGTTGCCTGGTATGGTTTCGCCTCCGCCAGCGCTTTATCAAACTCCTGTGACGTCTTTTTCAGCGCCAGGCCAGTAGAAGTGCGGTACATCGGCTTACCGGCAAATTTCGCCAGATCCACTTCGATATCCGCCGCGACAATCACCAGATCGGCTTCAGCCACTTCTTCAGGAGTGATTGCATTGCCCGCGCCTACGGAACCACGCGTTTCAACTTTTACCCACCAGCCACGTTTTTTGGCTTCCGTTTCAATAGCTTCAGCCGCCATGAACGTATGTGCCACACCGGTAGGACATGCAGTGATAGCAACAACACGTTTCGGGCCTGCTGCCGCAACCGGAGTCGCAGCAACAGGTGCGCTGTACACCGTTGCGTGGCCTTTGGCTTCGCTCAGGAACAGCTCCGGATGCGCCACTGCGCGGTTGATATCGCCCAGCCACACTTTTTTGCCATTCAGCGCGCTATCCGCCGGGATTTTGTCTCCCAGCACGATAGCCAGTTCGGCCTCGCCTGGGTTGTCAATAATGTCCAGATTTGCTTTATTTGCCGCCGCTCCCAGCAAGGTCTTCGCCATATAGGCGCGAGCCTGTCCAAGACCGGAATCAATGATCAGCAGCGTTTTCATTATGCCTCTCCTGCTGTTAGTTAAAGGGTTTTAAGTCAACGCGCGCCATCATCGCGGCCAACTGGGTACGATCGGTAATACCGACATTGCTCTGGCTCACGGCCAGGGCAGCAACGGCGGTAGCAAGACGTAAAGTATGTTCACTGGATTCGCGCATCAGCAGACCGTAAATCAGACCGCCAACCATCGAATCCCCTGCGCCAACGGTACTCACCACTTCAACCGACGGCGGTTTGGCGATCCATTCGCCAGATGCGTTAACCCACAACGCACCTTCTGCTCCAAGCGAAATCACAACATGAGCAATCCCCTGCTCACGCAGCGCATGCGCAGCTTCAATCACATCTTTTAATTCTGGCAGCTTACGGCCCGCCCAGATCTCCAGCTCGCGGCGATTTGGTTTGACCAGCCACGGTGCAGCTTTCAGACCAGCGACCAACGCATCACGGCTACTGTCGAAAATAATGCATGGGCACTGGCTGCGCAGACGCGTCATCCAGTCGGTGAACGCTTCCGGGCTAACGCCAGACGGCAGGCTGCCGCTCACGCACACCATGTCGAACTGTCCCAGCCAGGTCAGAGAATCGTTAACAAAACGCTCCCAGTCGGAAGGGGTCACTTCGAAACCCGAGAAGTTCAGGTCGGTGACTTCTCCGTCTTTTTCCGTCAGCTTAACGTTGATGCGGGTACGGCCTTGCACCACCTGAAAACGGTTAGCAATACCCAGCTCGCTGAACAGTTGCTGGAAACCGTCCTGATTATCTTTACCGAGGAAACCGCCAACAGTGACATCAATACCAAGGTCTTTAAGGACCTTCGCGACGTTGATCCCTTTACCCGCAGCATGCAGGCCTGTGGTACGTACGAGGTTAACTTCACCACGCTCAATTTCAGGGCAGAAACCCACCAGGTCGTAAGCCGGATTCAGCGTAATAGTCGCAACACGTCTGCTCATTATGCGCCCTCCCCCAGACCCGCCGCGATGGCATCGCCAATTGCTTTCAGCGCCTGTTCAGCATCTGCGCCTTGTGCGGTGAACCGCAGACGGTGGCCTTTTTTCACGCCCAGAGCGACAACTTTCATCAGGCTACGGCCATTGGCCGGCTTGCCCGAACCATCCAGGTTCGTTACGGTGATCTCACTTTCGAACTGTTTGATGGTGTTAACCAACATTGTGCCTGGACGGGCATGCAGGCCGTGTTCGTTGCGCACCACAAACTCCGCGTTCAGGACATCGTCAGTCAATGCATCATCGCTGGTTAACAGCGCCAGCACAGTGGCTGCATCAGCATTCAGCAATTTTTCAGCTTTATTATTTAGCAGCAGATCACCCAGACGCTTCAGCACAGACACCGGCTGCTCATCAGCCATCGCCACGGTGACGAGCATCGCTGCACGTTCACCTTCGACATCAAATGCAGAAGCTGCACGGCTGACGGCGATTGCGCTACGCAGATTACCTTCAGCACTGTCGTTCAGCCAAATACCCTGACCCAGATTCAACGGCTTATCATTAATAGCATGGGTCACAAATGCCGTATCTGCCGCACCAACCTCTTTAAGGCGGCCGGCATTCAGCGCCTGCAGCGTCACCAGATCGGTAGCGGCAACATCAAGCGTCAGCGTTTCGTTATCCAGTTTCAGCGCTTCGCTCTGTTTTTCGCCCATCAGCAATGCACGCAGTTCTTCAGCCGTCGTGGCAGATTGCAGTTGTTCCGCTACGGAGTCATCACTCAGCACGTGCGTCAGCTGACGCAGCAGGCCTAAGTGTTCGTCGCTACTGGCAGCAATGCCGATAGCCACATAAGCCACCTGCCCGTCACCCCACAGTACGCCTTGCGGGAACTGATAAACCTGAACACCGGTTTTCAGCACCTGATCGCGGGTGTCGGTTGTGCCATGCGGAATAGCGATGCCATTGCCGAGGAAGGTTGAGGTTTGCTGCTCACGCGCAAGCATACCGTTAACGTAGCCATCAGCAACGTTGCCCGCCTGTACAAGCGCAGCGGCGACCTGACGAATGGCCTCTTCTTTATTCCCGGCCTGTGCGCCCGGGTGGATATCCTGAACAGATAACTGGAACATGGTTCTCCTCTCCTGCTGAACTTGAATCGTTTCAGCTACAATGAGAAAAAATGCGCTAACCTGTTCAGTCAGTTAAAACAAGGTAGCGCTGAAACGTTTCAAGAAGTCTTGCTCTTTCTATAAGGTCTTGCAAGGAAAGTTACATTTCTCATTTCAGAAGTTAGATGTGCAGCACATTTCTTCTCCGTTCAACTCATTTTTGCTGACGTTCAGCAACCCTCCTTCAGCAGACATCAGCAAGAAGATGTAACTTGAAATGCCATTTTGATTTTTTGTGGCGAATTTGACCGCAGCATCTGTTTATTTTCTGACAAGCGGCGTACACTCCGCGTCTCTCGATAAATCGCTGATATAGAAACATGCACAACACCCCCGCTGCCGCCTCACCAAAGCCTTTTGATTTGACGTCAACGGCGTTTTTGATTGTTGCCTTCCTCACCGGGATCGCCGGTGCGTTACAAACTCCAACGCTCAGTCTGTTTCTGACCAACGAAGTCCACGCTCGTCCGGCAATGGTTGGCTTCTTTTTTACCGGAAGCGCCATTATCGGCATCCTGGTCAGCCAGTTTTTAGCCGGTCGCTCAGATCGAAAAGGTGACCGTAAAAGTCTTATCGTTTTTTGCTGCCTGCTGGGCGTTTTCGCCTGCCTTTTGTTTGCATGGAATCGTAACTATTTTGTACTGTTGTTTATCGGAGTTTTCCTGAGCAGCTTCGGTTCGACTGCTAACCCACAAATGTTTGCCCTTGCCCGTGAACACGCCGACCATACCGGCCGTGAAGCTGTGATGTTCAGTTCGATCCTGCGTGCCCAGGTATCGCTGGCATGGGTGATTGGCCCTCCGCTGGCCTACGCGCTGGCAATGGGTTTTGGCTTTACGGTGATGTACCTGAGCGCGGCTGTCGCTTTTGTGGTATGCGGCCTTATGGTGTGGTTCTTTTTACCGACCATGCGTAAAGAGCCAAAACCCGTGACTGGCTCACTGGAAGCGCCTCGCCGCAACCGACGTGATGCATTACTCTTATTTATAACCTGCACGCTGATGTGGGGCACAAACAGCCTGTACATCATCAATATGCCGCTGTTTATTATTGATGAACTGCATCTGCCGGAAAAACTGGCAGGGATCATGATGGGTACTGCCGCCGGGCTGGAAATCCCAACCATGCTGATTGCTGGCTATTACGCTAAGCGCTTCGGAAAGCGTTTTTTAATGCGCATTGCCGCCGCTGCCGGTTTGTTGTTCTATATCGGCATGTTAACAGTACACACCCCGGTACTGCTGCTGGGTTTACAGTTGCTGAACGCTATCTATATTGGGATTCTGGCCGGGATCGGCATGCTTTACTTCCAGGATCTGATGCCAGGCCAGGCAGGTTCAGCCACCACGCTGTATACCAATACCACCCGCGTGGGCTGGATCATTGCGGGTTCAATGGCGGGTGTTGTGGCTGAGATCTGGAGTTATCACACCGTCTTCTGGATTGCGCTGGTGATGTGCATCCTGACAATTGGCTGCCTGACACGGATTAAAGACGTTTAGGGCGCAGTGAGCGATTCCAGCTCAAGAAGATACGTCATTGCCTGTGTACGTGTGTTACCGCACATTTCTCCCGAAGGCTGAAGCCCCGCGCAAACCGCCGGGCGCAACGGTGAGGCAAAGATGAGACAGAGATTGCTTTCCGACAACTGAACACAACGCGTATTTGCAGGCTTGCCATGCGGCATCCCCGGTATAGGGCTTGAAATGGACGGTGCAATACAGCACGCGCCACAGTCTGGACGGCAATCCATAAATGCTCTCTGTCAGTGACGAAGACCCGTACAGCCGGGCATGGCGCGCACAGTAACACCTTTTTCGTATTGATAGCAAAAGCCACGAATTCCTCTTGCCTGAAAGGCTGCGCACGAGTAATTTGGCGCGATATTTTTGACCTCCCCGTGAACAGGATTACTGCAATGCCAAGAGCGAACGAAATTAAGAAAGGTATGGTACTGAATTACAACGGCAAACTGCTGATTGTGAAAGACATTGATATTCAGGCCCCGAGCGCCCGTGGTGCAGCAACGCTGTACAAAATGCGTTTTGCCGATGTCCGTACTGGCCTGAAGGTTGAAGAACGTTTTAAAGGTGATGATATCGTTGATACCGTAACCCTGACCCGTCGCTATGTTGATTTCTCTTACATTGACGGCAATGAATACGTTTTCATGGATAAAGAAGATTACACCCCGTACATCTTCACCAAAGATCAGATTGAAGAAGAGCTGCTGTTTATTCCTGAAGGCGGAATGCCGGATATGCAAGTTCTGACCTGGGATGGTGTGCTGCTGGCGCTGGAGCTGCCTCAGACTGTGGATCTGGAAATCGTTGATACAGCACCGGGTATCAAAGGCGCGTCTGCAAGTGCGCGTAACAAACCCGCCACGCTGACTACAGGTCTGGTGGTTCAGGTTCCTGAATACCTCTCTGCTGGCGAAAAAATTCGCATCCATATCGAAGAAAAGCGCTATATGGGTCGTGCAGACTAAAACGAAAAACCCGGCGAAAGCCGGGTTTTCTTTTTCCTGAAACGGCCTTTACAGCAACTCAGGATACTTCGTCATCTTCAGTGCCAGTTCCACACCGCGCACTTCAGCCATCCCTTTCAGACGACCAATCGCCGAATAGCCTGGGTTGGTTTTCTTACGCAGATCGTCCAGCATCTGATGTCCGTGATCTGGACGGAATGGGATAGGACGCACATCCCCTGCCTGTTTACGGCGTAACTCTTCAGCCAGAATAGCGTCAACCACCGCAACCATGTTCACATCGCCGCCCAGGTGTGCCGCTTCATGGAAAGTTTTTGGGTTCTCTTCACGACAGGTCGCGCGCAGGTGGGTGAAGTGAATACGATCACCAAACGTTTCAATCATCTGAACCAGGTCGTTATCGGCGCGCACACCATAAGAGCCTGTGCACATCGTAAACCCGTTATAGATGCTGTCAGCAGTCTCTTTCAGCCACTGCATATCGTCAATGGTTGAAACGATGCGTGGCAAACCGAGAATGGGACGCGGAGGATCATCCGGGTGAATCGCCAGACGAACGCCAGCCTCTTCCGCCACCGGCACAATAGCACGCAAGAAATACGCCATATTCTCGCGCAGCTGATTTTTATCGATATCACCGTATTCCGCCAGTCGTGCGCGGAACTGATCCAGGGTGTAGCCCTCTTCCGCCCCTGGCAGGCCCGCAATGATGTTACGGGTCAGTTTTTCAATATCGGCTTCACTTGCTGCAGTAAACCATGCCTGCGCCTGCTGCTGCTCTTGCGCGGTGTAGTCCGCTTCAGCACCTGGACGCTTAAGGATATGCAACTCGAATGCAGCGAACGCAATCTGATCGAAACGTAACGCTTTTGAGCCATCTGCCATCTGATACTCAAGGTCGGTACGCGTCCAGTCCAGAATGGGCATAAAGTTATAGCAGACAGTGTCAATGCCACAGGCGGCCAGGTTACGGATGCTCTGCTGATAGTGAGCAATCCAGGTCTCAAACTCACCGGAATGCGTTTTGATATCTTCATGAACAGGAATGCTTTCGACGACAGACCAGGTTAGGCCTTTTTCTGCCAGCAGCGCCTGACGCTGCTTGATTTCCTCGACCGGCCAGACCTGGCCGTTAGGAATATGATGCAGCGCCGTCACGACACCCGTAGCGCCTGCCTGACGCACATCATCAAGAGAAACCGGATCGTTCGGCCCGTACCAACGCCAGGTTTGTTCCATTGCCCACCCCTTCAAGTTGTTATACCAATATGTGTTACCGTGATGACGACTACCATACATGTTTGGCCAAAAGGGTCAATCCTGGCCAACAGATTGATTGATCAAACTCACAGAACAGGGATATTTACGGCTCACCAATTTAATTTGTTGTCATATAACTTTACACTGGCATTGTTAATTAATGGTTAATCAGGTGTGTATTTCATGAAGACTATTGCCTCCACTCAGCTCCCAGCCCACGTTCAGCAGCCTGGCTACGATCGCCAGCAGTTACGCTCCCGCATTGTTCACTTTGGGTTTGGTGCATTTCATCGTGCACATCAGGCGTTGTTAACAAATCGTGTGCTGAACGCGAAGGGAGGCGATTGGGGTATTTGTGAGATCAGCCTCTTCAGTGGCGATGTGCTGATGAGCCAGTTGCGTGCGCAAAACCATCTGTTCACTGTGCTGGAGAAAGGCGCTGAGGGGAATCAGCCCATCATTGTCGGTGCTGTTCACGAATGCCTGAATGCAAAGCTGGACTCCCTGGCGGCTATTATTGAAAAATTCTGTGAGCCCCAGGTGGCCATTGTCTCACTGACCATTACCGAAAAAGGCTACTGCATCGATCCGGCGACCGGCAAACTGGATATGCAAAACGCCCGCATTCTCCATGACCTGGAAAACCCTTCAGAGCCCCATTCCGCACCGGGTATTCTGGTGGAAGCGCTCCATCGACGTCGGGAGCGTGGCCTGCCTGCTTTTACGGTGCTCTCCTGCGACAATATTCCTGACAATGGCCATGTGGTAAAAAATGCGGTTCTCGGGATGGCTCACAAACGGTCGGCAGCCCTTGCAGAGTGGATAAGCCAGCATGTCAGTTTTCCTGGAACCATGGTCGACCGAATTGTTCCCGCCGCTACAGAGGCTTCTCTGGCAGAAATTACCCAGGAAATGGGCGTTGAAGACCCCTGCGCCATCAGTTGTGAACCCTTTATCCAGTGGGTGATTGAAGACAACTTTGTGGCTGGCCGTCCTGAATGGGAAGTGGCTGGCGTACAGCTGGTGAACGATGTTTTGCCGTGGGAACAGATGAAATTACGGATGCTGAACGGCAGTCACTCTTTCCTCGCTTATCTGGGCTATCTTGCAGGTTTCGCCCATATCAATGAATGTATGCAGGAACCCTGTTTCCGCGAGGCAGCCCACCGCTTAATGCTCGATGAACAAGCCCCCACGCTGCGTATCACAGATGTCGATTTGACAGCCTATGCCAACAGCTTGATCGAGCGTTTTGCCAACCCGGCGTTACAACACCGAACCTGGCAGATTGCGATGGATGGTAGCCAGAAATTACCACAGCGCATGCTGGAGGGGATCCGGGTGCATTTAGAACGCAAAAGCACCTGGCCACTGTTGGCTCTCGGTGTGGCAGGCTGGATGCGCTACGTCAGCGGCATAGATGATAACGGTAACGAGATTGATGTTCGTGATCCGCTCAGCGACAAAATTCGCGCACGCGTTAAAGACAGCCGCGAAGAGGATCGTGTCGACGCTCTGCTGGCTCTCAGCGAAGTCTTTGGTCAGGACCTTCCATCCGACCCGTATTTTGTCCATTCTGTGAAGCAAGCCTACCAGCTCATTACTCGCCACGGCGCACGCCAGGCTGTTATTGAAACGTTAAAAATTTAGCCATTTTTGCGATTAAGACGAACGGAGCGGCCCTCCGTTCGCCCTCCCCCTTCTCATCGCGTTCCTTTTTCGTCAGGATGGCGGATAATTGTTATAGCATCACAATTATCTTCTGGAGCGCACGTGACTAAAACCAACCTTATTACCGGCTTTCTCGGCAGCGGTAAAACCACCTCGATTCTGCATTTACTGGCCAATAAAGATCCGGCCGAAAAATGGGCCGTACTGGTAAATGAATTTGGTGAAGTCGGCATTGATGGTGCGCTGCTGTCAAACAGCGGTGCGATGATCAAAGAAATCCCCGGTGGATGTATGTGCTGCGTGAATGGGTTACCCATGCAGGTGGGTCTGAACACACTGCTGCGCCAGGGTAAACCCGATCGCCTGCTGATTGAACCAACCGGTCTGGGCCACCCAAAACAAATTCTCGATTTACTCACCGCGCCCGTATACGAACCCTGGATCGATCTGCGTGCCACGCTGTGCCTGCTTGATCCGCGCCAACTTCTTGATGAGAAAGCTCTGAGCAATGAGAACTTCCGCGATCAACTCGCCTCTGCGGATATCATCGTCGCCAATAAAGCCGATCGTGCAACGACAGAGAGTCGTGAGGCATTCGACGCCTGGTGGCAACACTTTGGTGGCGGGCGTCAGCGTATTCAGACGACTCAGGGCCATATCGAAAACGCGCTACTCGATCTTCCTCGTCTGAACCAGGCGGAACTGCCAGCCAGCGCCGCACACACCCACAGCCATAGTGTGAAGCAAGGTCTGGCCGCATTGAGCCTGCCTGAACATCAGCGCTGGCGTCGCAGCCTCAACAATGGCCAGGGCTATGAGGCCTGCGGATGGATTTTTGACGCTGATACGTGCTTTGACACAATTGGCATACTGGAGTGGGCCCGCCTCGCCCCAGTCGATCGTGTTAAGGGGATCATGAGGACACCGGATGGACTGGTACGCATAAATCGCCAGGGCGCAGATTTCTTCATTGAGACGCAAAATATTGCACCGCCTGATAGCCGAATAGAGTTAATTAGTGCGGTTAATGCAGACTGGAATGCCCTTCAGTCCAGCCTGTTGAAGCTTCGTTTAACTTCCGGAGGCTAACGTTGCCCCTGAATTAACTGCTTGCTGAATGATGATGACAACTCGATTTCCCTTGATAATTTTACTGAATGTCGCCGGTCTGGCGCTTTTCCTCTCCTGGTATTTGCCGGTGAATCATGGTTTCTGGTTCCCTCTGGATTCCGCCATTTTTCATTTCTTTAACCAGGAGTTGGTCAAAAGTGAAGCGTTCTTGTGGCTGGTCGCTGTCACTAACAACCGAGCCTTTGATGGCTGCTCGCTTCTGGCAATGGGTAGCCTGATGCTCACTTTCTGGCTGAAAGAAGATAAGGCCGGACGTCGACGTATTCTGATTATTGGACTGGTCATGTTACTGACTGCCGTGGTGCTCAACCAACTGGCACAGGCACTTATTCCGGTTAAACGCGCCAGCCCAACCCTCTTTTTTAGCAATATTAACCGCGTGAGTGAATTACTGCATATTCCGACGAAAGATGCGTCTAAAGACAGCTTCCCTGGCGATCACGGCATGATGCTGCTTATTTTTTCCGCAATTATGCTGCGTTATTTTGGTAAAAAAGCGTTCGCTGTAGCCCTGATTATTTTTGTAGTTTTTGCCTTCCCACGCGTAATGATTGGCGCGCACTGGTTTACTGATATTGCAGTAGGCTCACTTTCTGTTGCTTTGATTGGCCTGCCGTGGTGGTTAATGACCCCACTGAGCGATCGGATTATTGCCGTTTTTGAACGCTATCTTCCCGGCAAAACGCAACAAATTAAAAACAAATAACTAACCTAAATTAACCTCATCCATCAGGGATCATTTTTGATCCCTGACGCACTTTTCCCCGTCAGCTTCATTTTCGTCATCTTCTCGTAATATTATTCGTGATACAAATGAACATGTTGCACGTTTCTTAACCTAAATTGACGGCATTTTGCGCAATCCCGATTATTCACTTTCTGTATCACAATTTCTTATACAAAAACGGATATTTTTACTCGCAATGGTGTAAGCAATCGGTTAATCTCGAACTCGTTTTGCCCCATAGAGATAATTTTGCAGGGTAAAGAAATTTGTGCGTCATGCCACAAATCTGACCATAAAGAATTGTCTCGATGTGCACAGATAATTAGTCTCGTCACGTTTGGCATTTTTATAACGATATTTATCGTTAAGGACTTCAAGGGATAATAAACAAAATGGTCAAATCTCAACCGATTTTGAGATATATCTTGCGGGGGATCCCGGCGATAGCAGTAGCGGTTCTGCTGTCCGCATGTAGTACATCGAATACCGCTAAGAATATGCATCCTGAGACGCGTGTTGTGGGAATGGAAGATTCCTCTTCACTGCAAGCCTCTCAGGATGAATTTGAGAATATGGTACGTAACCTGGACGTGAAGTCCCGTATTATGGACCAATATGCTGACTGGAAAGGCGTGCGCTATCGTCTTGGTGGCAGCACCAAAAAAGGTATCGATTGTTCCGGTTTTGTACAACGTACTTTCCGTGAGCAATTCGGGTTAGACCTTCCGCGTTCGACTTATGAGCAGCAGGAAATGGGTAAATCGATCTCGCGTACCAAACTGCGTACCGGCGATTTAGTTCTGTTCCGGGCTGGTTCTACAGGCCGACACGTAGGAATATACATTGGCAACGACCAGTTTGTTCATGCTTCCACCAGCAGTGGTGTGACGATATCCAGCATGAACGAGCCATACTGGAAGAAGCGCTACAACGAAGCGCGCCGCGTTCTGAGTCGCAGCTAATGACTCTATCGTATCGTTGGTTATCCCTTGGCTGACGATTCGATAAAAAAAAGCACTGCTTCGGCAGTGTTTTTTTTTGTCTGTCCATCATCAGGTCGCGAACAACATTGCCTGACTGAATAGAATAAACCAGGCTATAGTCTTGTAAAACCGTCAGTTTAGCCGCATTGGTGCTACAAACGATACATCAGGAACAACGACGTTTATGTTCAGCCGCTACTTTTCAACCAGCCGAAAAATGCTGACCGGCAGTATCATTGCGGGGCTTCTTGTTGCCCTGCTCTGCGGCGCGTTGCAGTTCTTCACCAGCTACCACCAGCGACAAGAAAAACTCGACACGTTGATGTTAGATCTTCGTGTCTACATGAATAACTACTTCGGTGAGTTAAAAAAGACGATCGATACGCTTCAACCACTGACGTTAAGTCATTGCCGCGATGTGAGCAGTGAGCTAACGTCTCGCGCGGCGTTTAGCATTAATGTACGTGCGTTTCTACTGGTAAGAGATGGCATCGTATTTTGCTCCTCCGCAACAGGGGAAATGAACGCACCGCTAACGGATTTGATGCCAGAACTTGATCTCGAAAAAAACGTTGATATGGCGCTGTTACCCGGTACGCCAATGTTGCCCAAAAAACCGGCCATTGTTATCTGGTATCGTAACCCCCTGGTAAATAATGGCGGTGTTTTTACGTCGATAAATATCAATCTGACACCTTATCTTCTCTATACCTCACGACAAGATGATTTTGCGGGTATCGCGCTGGTCGTGGGAAATAATGCGCTCTCCACGGGATCCGATCATCTGCTTAAGGCAAGCGAGTTAACCGAGCATCCCGCGCGCACCACAAAACTCGATAATATTCCCCTGACCATTAATTTGTACGCCGAATCGTGGAAAGCAGAGAGCCTTCTGTTTGCGCTTCTTTTTGGCATGATCTCCGGGATCGCAGCCGGAACGCTGAGCTATTACATCCTGACCGTGCGCCTGAACCCAGGCAGAGAGATCTTAACCGCTATCAAACGAGACCAGTTTTACGTGGTTTACCAGCCCGTGGTGGATGCCAAAGAGTTAAAAATGCGGGGTGTCGAAGTCCTGATGCGCTGGCGTCACCCAAGCGCCGGTGAAATCCCGCCTGATGCCTTTATCAATTTTGCAGAAGCCCAAAAACTGATTGTGCCGCTGACGCTTCATCTTTTTGATCTCATCATTCGCGATGCCGCCGTTTTAAAAACCTTGCTACCACCCGGAGCAAAGCTGGGAATTAATATCGCTCCAGGCCACCTGCATGCTGAAAGCTTCAAAGATGATATGCGCAAGTTTGCCGCATCATTACCGCCTGATCATTTCCAGGTCGTTCTGGAAATAACCGAACGGGATATGCTTAATCAGCGTGAAGCAAATAAACTCTTCGACTGGCTACACCTTGAAGGTTTCGAAGTCGCTATTGATGATTTTGGTACGGGCCACAGCGCACTCATCTACCTTGAGCGTTTCACCATGGACTATCTCAAAATCGATCGCGGATTTGTGAACGCAATCGGTACTGAAACAGTGACGTCTCCCGTACTGGATGCTGTGCTAACGCTCGCAAGGCGTCTTAATATGTCAACCGTGGCGGAAGGTGTTGAAACGCCGGAGCAAGCCGCCTGGCTGCGTGAACATGGCGTTAATTTCTTGCAGGGCTACTGGATTAGCCGTCCAATGCCGCTCGCGCAGTTCATCAAATGGCAACCAGACACGCCGCCTGCAGGTGAATAATTTCACAACGGTGGCTACGTCACTTATTATTCAGCTTATCTGAATACTTCTCCGCACGTGAGTCAGAATCAAGAGGGATCCGCCGGGAGATGTTTATGCGCATTGTTGTGCTGCTATTAGCATTAGTGAGTCTGTCCAGTCAGGCCCAGGCGATTAAAGAGAGCTACGCGTTCGCCGTCCTGGGCGAACCTAAGTACGCGGTCAATTTTAATCATTTCGATTACGTTAATCCTGCTGCGCCAAAGGGGGGAAACGTGACGCTCTCCGCTATCGGCACATTTGATAACTTCAACCGTTTTGCACTGCGCGGGGTTGCCGCGGCACGTACCGAATCACTCTATGACACACTTTTTGTTACCTCAGATGATGAGCCTGGTAGCTACTATCCTCTGGTAGCTGAAAACGTTCGTTACGCTGAAGATTTCTCCTGGGCCGAAATATCACTTAATCCACGGGCACGTTTTCATGATGGTTCCCCCGTAAAAGCCAGCGATGTCGCGTTCACATTTCAGAAATTTATGACTGAGGGTGTCCCCCAGTTTCGCCTGGTCTATAAAGGCACAACCATAAAAGCCATTGCGCCGCTCACGGTACGTATTGAACTCGCCGAGCCGAATAAAGAGAACATGCTCAGCCTGTTCTCATTGCCCGTCATGCCGGCATCATTCTGGAAAAGTCATAAGCTCAGCGATCCCTTATCAACACCTCCCCTTGCAGGCGGCCCTTATCGCATCACCGACTGGCGTATGGGGCAGTATGTGGTCTATTCCCGCGTCAAAGACTACTGGGCGGCAAATTTACCCGTCAACCGTGGCCGCTGGAATTTTGACAGCCTGCGGTACGACTATTACCTCGACGATAACGTTGCCTTTGAGGCATTCAAAGCAGGTGCTTACGATTTGCGTCAGGAAAGTAGCGCTAAAAACTGGGCCACCCGCTACAAAGGTAAAAACTTTTCAAACGGCTACATTGTCAAAGACGAACATAAAAACGAGTCAGCGCAAGATACGCGCTGGCTGGCGTTTAATATCCAACGCCCTATGTTTGCTGACCGTCGGGTTCGCCAGGCAATCACCCTGGCGTTTGATTTTGAATGGATGAACAAGGCCCTGTTTTACGGTGCATACAGCCGTGCTAACAGCTATTTCCAGAATACGGAGTACGCCGCCCGTCAATACCCGGATGCTGATGAACTCACCCTGCTTGCACCGTTGAAATCAGAACTTCCACCTGAAGTCTTCACACGTGTATTTCAGCCTCCGGTCTCAAAAGGCGATGGGTTTGATCGTGACAACCTGCTTAAAGCCAGCAAGTTGCTGGATGAGGCGGGATGGGCGTTAATAAATCAGCAACGCGTCAATGTGCAAACCGGAAAGCCACTCAGCTTTGAACTCCTGTTGTCCTCTGGCGGCAACGATCAGTGGGTTCTGCCTTTCCAGCATAGCCTTGCGCGGCTTGGCATTACGATGACGATACGTCAGGTGGATAACGCACAGCTTACCAACCGAATGCGGAGTCGCGATTACGATATGATGCAGCGACGCTGGCCTGCTCAACCCTGGCCGAGTGGTGACTTACAGATCTCCTGGGCATCAAGCTATATCGACTCATCGTATAACGCGCCAGGTGTTCAAAGCCCGGCGATTGATACATTGATCGCTAAAATCGTCGCGGCTCAGGGAGATAAGAACAAGCTTCTCCCTCTGGGACGTGCGCTTGATCGCGTATTAACCTGGAATTATTACATGCTGCCAATGTGGTTCATGGGCGAGGATCGCGTCGCTCGTTGGGACAAATTCTCGATGCCATCCGTTCGCCCAATCTACTCTCTGGGATTTGACAACTGGTGGTATGACGTCAATAAGGCAGCCAAACTTCCCGCAGAGCGGCGCTAAGGAATCAAGATGGGTGCTTACCTGATCCGCCGTTTATTGCTGGTTATTCCAACCCTGTGGGCCATCATCACGATTAACTTTTTTATCGTGCAAATTGCCCCTGGCGGCCCGGTCGACCAGGCAATCGCGGCTATTGAATTTGGTAATAGTAGCGGTGTACCTGGTGGTGGTGGAGAAAGCCTGAGTGCCAGCCACGCAAGAACCGGTACAGGCAATATCAGCGAGAGTCACTACCGGGGCGGGCGTGGTCTGGACCCAGAGGTGATCGCCGAGATCACCCATCGTTATGGTTTTGATAAACCCATCCATGAGCGATATTTTAAAATGCTCTGGGATTACCTGCGATTTGACTTTGGCGACAGCCTGTTTCGTAGCGCGTCAGTATTGCAACTGATTAAAGAAAGCCTTCCTGTATCCATTACTCTGGGGCTATGGGGAACGCTCATTATTTATCTGGTGTCGATTCCACTCGGCATCCGAAAAGCCGTTTACAATGGCAGTCGTTTCGATATCTGGAGCAGCACATTTATCATCATTGGCTACGCCATTCCGGCATTCCTGTTCGCGGTTATGTTGATTGTCTTTTTTGCTGGCGGCAGCTATTTCGATATTTTCCCGCTACGTGGGCTGGTATCAGCCGATTTCAGCACCTTACCCTGGTATAAAAAAATTACCGACTATTTATGGCATATCACCCTGCCCGTTCTTGCCACGGTGATTGGGGGATTTGCAGCCCTGACCATGCTCACTAAAAATGCCTTTCTCGATGAGATCCGCAAACAGTACGTGGTAACTGCCCGTGCAAAAGGCGTCAGTGAACAGCAGATCATGTGGAAACATGTTTTCCGCAACGCCATGCTGCTGGTGATTGCCAGTTTTCCTGCCACGTTCATCAGTATGTTTTTTACCGGCTCGCTGCTGATAGAGGTCATGTTCTCGCTGAACGGCCTGGGTCTGCTTGGCTATGAAGCCACTGTGTCACGCGACTATCCGGTGATGTTTGGCACACTCTACATTTTCACGCTGATTGGCCTGCTGCTGAATATCCTCAGTGATATCTGCTATACGCTGGTTGATCCCCGAATTGATTTTGAGGGCCGCTGATGCCACGTTTAAGCCCCGTCAATCAGGCCCGATGGGCCCGTTTCCGGCATAACCGCCGCGGTTACTGGTCGCTATGGATTTTTACCGTACTGTTCGTGCTAAGCATGTGTTCTGAGTTGATTGCTAACGATAAACCCCTGTTGGTGCATTTCAACGACCGCTGGTATCTCCCTGTGCTCACTCAGTACAGCGAAAGTGACTTTGGTGGACCTTTTGCCACCGTGGCTGATTACCAGGACCCCTGGCTTCGCAATCAGATTGAAAAACAGGGCTGGGCACTCTGGGCCCCAGTCCGGTTTGGTGCAAACACCATTAATTTTTCAACATCAACGCCCTTCCCCTCACCACCGTCAACACAGAACTGGCTCGGGACGGACGCCAACGGCGGTGATGTCCTGGCTCGCATTCTCTATGGCACGCGGATATCCATTTTATTTGGTTTGATGCTGACGCTATTTTCCAGCGTAATGGGTGTGATTGCTGGTGCAGTCCAGGGCTATTACGGCGGAAAAATTGATCTTTGGGGGCAGCGGTTCATTGAAGTCTGGTCTGGAATGCCAACGCTATTTCTGATTATTTTGCTCTCAAGCGTTGTACAACCTGACTTCTGGTGGCTACTTGGCATCACCGTGCTGTTTGGCTGGATGACGCTGGTTGGTGTCGTTCGCGCCGAATTTTTACGCACACGAAATTTTGATTACATCCGCGCTGCACAAGCGCTTGGGGTGAGCGACAGTGGTATCATTTTCCGCCATATGCTGCCCAATGCGGTCGTCGCCACACTGACCTTCCTGCCGTTTATTTTATGCAGTTCAATCACCACGCTGACGTCGCTAGACTTTCTCGGCTTTGGGCTCCCGCTTGGCTCACCGTCTCTTGGTGAACTGTTGCTGCAAGGCAAAAATAACCTTCAGGCTCCCTGGCTGGGTATTACCGCCTTTCTTTCCGTGGCGGTATTGCTCTCATTACTGATTTTTATTGGCGAAGCGGTACGCGATGCCTTTGATCCCAATAAGGCGGTATAAGATGACCCAGCCACTTCTGAGTATCGAAAATTTGTCGATTGCGTTTTCTCAGCAAGGGGAAATGCAGACCGTAGTCAGCGATTTATCACTGCGTATTCAGCCGGGAGAAACACTGGCACTGGTCGGTGAGTCTGGCTCAGGGAAAAGCGTTTCGGCGCTCTCCGTGTTACGTCTTCTTCCCTCTCCGCCGGTTAGTTATCCCCATGGGGATATCCTGTTTCACGGTCAATCACTGTTACGGGCTGACGAACAAACCTTACGCGGCATCCGTGGTAATAAAATTGCCATGATTTTCCAGGAGCCCATGGTGTCACTCAATCCGTTGCATACTCTGGAAAAGCAGCTGTATGAAGTGCTGTCACTCCACCGTGGCATGCGAAAAGAGGCAGCACGCGGCGAGATTCTGGATTGCCTTGAACGCACCGGTATCCGCCATGCGGCAAAAAGGCTGACGGATTTTCCGCATCAACTTTCCGGGGGAGAACGTCAGCGCGTAATGATTGCGATGGCCTTGTTGACGCGTCCTGAATTACTGATTGCCGATGAACCGACTACCGCACTGGATGTCACCGTACAGGCACAAATCTTACAGCTATTGCGGGAGCTGCGTGACGAGCTGAACATGAGCCTGTTGTTCATTACTCATAACCTCAGCATCGTGAGAAAACTCGCAGACAACGTTGCGGTAATGCAAAACGGGCGTTGTGTAGAACAAAATGCAGCAAAGGTTCTGCTTAGCGCGCCTCAGCACCCCTATACACAACGTTTGCTCGATAGCGAACCTTCCGGTGACCCTGTGCCACTCAGAGCCAGCAGCGCGCCCCTGCTGCACGTTGAGAATCTGTCCGTCTCTTTCCCTGTCCGTAAAGGCATTCTGCGACGCATTGTCGATCAGAATCTGGTGCTGAAAGACATCAGCTTTTCCCTGCGGCCAGGCGAAACGCTGGGGCTGGTGGGCGAATCGGGTTCAGGCAAAAGTACCACCGGCCTCGCACTTCTGCGCTTAATTGCCTCTCAAGGCCATATTCTGTTTGATGGGATGCCATTACACAGTTTGAACCGCCGCCAGATGCTTCCTGTTCGCCCACGTATGCAGGTCGTTTTTCAGGATCCTAATTCGTCGCTTAATCCTCGCCTGAACGTACTACAGATCGTCGAAGAGGGTTTGCGCGTACATCGTCCGGAACTCTCGGAGCAACAACGCGAAGAGGAGGTGATTCGGGTTATGGAGGAGGTTGGATTAGATCCGCATACGCGACACCGCTACCCTGCAGCGTTTTCTGGCGGACAGCGTCAGCGTATTGCTATTGCCCGCGCGCTGATCCTCAAACCGGAGTTGATCATTCTTGATGAACCCACGTCATCGCTGGACAAAACCGTGCAGGCGCAGATTCTGGCATTACTCAAGGGATTACAGGAAAAACATCAACTGGCCTATATCTTTATCAGCCATGATTTACACGTCGTTCGCGCGTTGTGCCACCAGGTGATCGTTTTGCGGCAGGGGGAAGTGGTTGAGCAGGGTGAATGCCAGCACGTATTTTCTGCGCCAACGCAGACTTACACGCGCCAGCTGTTATCGTTAGGCTAGCGCTTAGAAAGGGTATTGACCGGAAAAGGGTTCGGCAATCGCAACACCAAAGTTTTTCAGGCGGCACGTCGCGGCGAATTCATCCTGACTTTTAACAAACAGGCATGGCTCACCTTCGCACTCCAGTACCGAGCTATCCACTTCGATATCCGTCAGCGCCTGACTGAGACGTTCCATCACGGGCCATGCGTTTTCATCATCCGGGCTCAGTAATTTGAGCGCGACCAGACAATTCTCGCAGCCTGATCCGTTTTGCGGAATCGGTTCAACTTTCGAACCTGCAAAACCCGCAGACCAGCGATAGCTCTGGGGCAAGCGATGGACAATGGAGAGTTGTAATGTATTCACGTTCGTTCCCCGGAAGCAAAAATTACTTCACAATTTATTTACATTTATAGTAACACATCATCGCTAACCTGCTCTGTTTTTGATGAGAAAACGCTTACAGCCGCATCTTGTGGGCATTAGCGTCTCATTTATCAGGGCTTTTTTTGGTGAGTTTCAGGTTCGCTTCGGCGCTATATGTACCCGTTTCTGCGATCTAACTCAACCTTTTTAACTACAATGATGTGACTTTTTACATAAATAGATTTTACATAAAAGAAACAAACACCGGGTAAACGAACACACCTTTGGTTGATATGTATCAAAAAAAAGGCCCTCAGTGAGCCTTTTTATCAACGTCAGCGTGCGAGCTTTCGTGGCCGACTGGCGTAGAGATAGAACAGAATGGAACTGGTGGCGCAAAATGCAATGGCCCACAGCATCGGCCAGGCGGTATTAAACGTAGCCATTGAAAGCAGTGCGCCCACAATCGCACCAATCCCGAAACGGAACGTGCCTGCCAGAGAGGATGCCGTGCCCGCCATGTGTGGAAATTCATCCAGTATCACGGCCATTGCGTTGGACGAGACCATAGAAACACATCCCACAAATGCTGCAACCCCAATCACCAGCGCCCAAAAGCCCACGCCAAGAAACGCACTCAACACCAGCCATACAGCCATCACAAACTGGATCCACAGACCAGCGCGGAACATATTCAGAGCCCCGACACGTCTGACAAAACGGCTGTTAATCATGGTCATGATAAACAGGAACACAATATTCAGCGCAAAGTAGTAACCGAAATGCTGTGGGGAAACGTGGTTAAGTTCGATGTAAACAAAGGGCCCGGCGCTCAGGAAAGAGAACATCCCCGCAAAGCTGAACCCACTTGCCAGCATATAGCTCAACACGCGTTTATGGCGAAACAGCGAAGCAAAATTCCCGAGCGTGGTACGAATGTGAAATTTCTGCCGCCGCTCAACGGGGAGCGTCTCATCAATAAAGAAGAAGATCATCGCTGAAGCCAGCAATGCCGCAATCGCCAGGATCCAGAAAATCGCATGCCAACTAAACCAGACCAGCACTGCGCCCCCGACCATTGGCGCAATGAGTGGTGCAATAGTTGTGACCAGCATGACAAACGACATCATGCGCGAGAACTCTTCTTTCGGATACACATCGCGCATCAGGGCGTTAATGACCACGCTTGCCGCTGCGGCGGCCAGACCATGGAAAAAACGCATGATAATCAGATGATCAATGGTCTGCGCGAGAGCACAGGCAACGGCCGCCCCCGCAAAAACCAGCGTACCGCCCAGGATAACCGGTTTACGCCCCAGGCTGTCAGCCATCGGGCCATAGAGCAATTGCCCAAAAGCAAAACCGAGGATGTAGGTACTGAGCGTCATCTGCGCGCTGCCCGCCGGAACACCGAACTGCGCGGAAATCACAGGAAGCGCAGGTAAATACATATCGATGGACAGGGGCATCAGCATGGCCAACAGGCCAAGAATAAACACAATCCTGAAAGATGAGTGTGGCCTGGTGGTCACAGAGTTCTCCTGAAATTAACGTGAAGACAGACTAACGCTTGTGATTTCTTCTTCTGTCAGCGGCCGATATTCACCGGGTTCAAGCTCTGGATCGAGTGCTATCGCGCCAATACGTTCACGATGCAAACCCACAACACGATTCCCCACTGCGGCAAACATACGTTTCACCTGGTGATAGCGCCCTTCGCTGATGGTCAAACGAACGTCGGTCGGCGTAATCACTTCAAGCACCGCCGGTTTCGTCAGATCTTTTTCATTATGCAACTGAACGCCTCTGGCGAATTGCTCCGCTGTGTCATCGGCAACCGGAGATTCCAGAGTCACCCGATAGGTTTTTTCACAGTGATGACGCGGAGAGGTAATACGGTGTGACCATTGACCATCGTCGGTCATCAGTACCAGGCCTGTCGTATCAATATCAAGACGTCCCGCCGCATGCAGTTTATGCGCAACGGGTTCATCCAGAAAATAGAGCACCGTCGGATGATCAGGATCGTCAGTGGAGCAAACATAGCCTTCCGGTTTGTTGAGCATGAAGTAGCGCGGGCCATTCTGCTGAGTAAGCGAATTGCCGTCATATTCAACCTGATGTTCAGGCTGGAGTTTGAAAGCGCTGTCTTTCACAATGTCGCCATCCACGGTAACGCGGCTGGCGCGAATTTCACGTCCGGCAATAGCGCGGCTTACGCCGAGTTGCTGAGCGATAAACTTATCAAGTCGCATGAAGTCTTTTTAGCCTTAAAAAATGCTGGAAGTCGGATTACGCGTCCGAAAAAGAAGCAGTCAGAAACAGTTCAGTATAATGGTCTGGTTGTGCCACTCAAGGGAAAAAGTTTCGTGGCATACTGTAGATACACAAAATCATTCAAGCTGCGTCAAAGCGGTATGCCTGAGCATCCCTGGGAGCTTACTCAAGTCAGTGACGGGGTGAGCAGTCGCAGCCTGAAGGATGTCGTGTATATGTGCGAAATAACTAAACCGAGACTTCATGACATTTACACTTCGCCCCTATCAGCAGGAAGCCGTTGACGCTACCCTCACCTGGTTTCGCCAGCACCAGGAACCTGCCGCTATTGTGCTCCCAACAGGTGCAGGCAAAAGCCTGGTGATCGCCGAACTGGCACGCCTGGCCCGTGGTCGGGTTCTGGTGCTGGCCCACGTCAAAGAACTGGTGGCGCAAAACCATGCCAAGTATTGCGCCCTCGGGCTTGAGGCGGATATTTTTGCCGCCGGACTCAAACGCAAAGAGAGCCATGGAAAAGTGGTGTTCGGTAGCGTGCAGTCGGTAGCCCGCAATCTGCAGCATTTCCGCAGCGAGTTCTCCTTGCTGATTGTCGACGAGTGCCACCGCATCAGCGATGACGACGACAGCCAATATCAGCAAATCCTCGCTCATCTGAAAGAGGTGAATCCTCACATACGTCTGCTCGGCCTGACGGCCACCCCCTTCCGTCTGGGCAAGGGCTGGATTTATCGCTTTCATTACCACGGCATGGTACGCGGAGATGAAAAAGCGCTTTTTAGCGACTGTATCTATGAACTCCCGCTGCGTTACATGATTAAACATGGCTACCTGACGCCACCTGAACGCCTGGATATGCCTGTAGTTCAGTACGACTTCAGCCGATTGCAGGCGCAAAGTAATGGCTTGTTCAGCGAAGCCGATCTCAATCACGAACTTAAAAAGCAGCAACGCATAACCCCCCATATCATCAGCCAGATTGAGGAATTTGCTCAAACACGCAAAGGGGTAATGATCTTCGCGGCTACCGTAGAACATGCCAGGGAAATCACCGGTTTACTGCCTGCTGACGATGCTGCGCTCATTACCGGCGAAACACCGGGTTCCGAGCGGGACACACTCATTGAATCCTTCAAAGCACAACAGTTTCGCTATCTCGTCAACGTATCGGTTTTAACCACCGGATTTGACGCGCCACATGTCGACCTGATAGCCATTCTGCGTCCAACCGAATCCGTCAGCCTTTACCAACAAATTGTCGGACGAGGTCTTCGGCTTGCTCCGGGAAAAACCGACTGCCTGATACTGGATTATGCCGGCAACCCGCATGACCTGTATTCGCCGGAAGTGGGCGCACCCAAAGGAAAAAGTGATAACGTGCCGGTGCAGGTCTTTTGCCCTGCATGTGGATTTGCGAACACCTTCTGGGGGAAAACCACATCAGACGGGACACTCATTGAACACTTTGGTCGCCGCTGTCAGGGCTGGTTCGAAGATGAGGAAGGGCATCGCGAACAGTGTGATTTTCGTTTTCGCTTTAAAAACTGCCCACAATGCAATGCGGAGAACGATATTGCTGCTCGCCGCTGCCGTGAGTGCGACACGGTGCTGGTCGATCCTGATGACATGCTTAAAGCGGCACTAAAGCTTAAGGATGCGCTGGTTCTGCGCTGTTCCGGCATGTCCCTCCAGCCAGGGGCTGATGACAAAGGCGAATGGCTAAAAATTACCTATTACGATGAAGATGGCGCGGATGTTAGCGAGCGCTTTCGCCTTCATACACCAGCGCAACGAACTGCCTTTGAACAGCTGTTTATCCGCCCACACACCCGCACGCCGGGCGTACCACTCCGCTGGATAACCGTTGCCGACATCGTGCATCAGCAGGCGCTGTTACGCCATCCTGATTTCGTTGTCGCCCGTAAAAAAGGACAGTTCTGGCAGGTGCGAGAGAAAGTTTTTGACTACGAAGGGCGCTATCGCCGGGCAAATGAATTACGGGGATAGCGGGACTTTTCATTGATGTGAAATGCGTTTGAGTATAAAATGCCGCCCGCTTCACATCCGTGAGGCAGAACACTCACCTGCTGCTGGGTCGCCTGTAGCAGGACTTATTTACAGAGAGAAATCAATGTTTACTATCGAAGCAGAAGTACGTAGCGTACAGGGTAAGGGTGCGAGCCGCCGCCTGCGTAACGCCAACAAGTTCCCAGCTATCGTTTACGGTGGCGAAGCTGCTCCAGTTTCTATCGAACTGGACCAGGACAAAGTGTGGAACCTGCAGACTAAAGCTGAGTTTTACAGCGAAGTTCTGACCATCGTTGTTGGCGGTAAAGAAGAAAAAGTGAAAGTTCAGGCTGTTCAGCGTCACCCGTTCAAGCCAAAACTGTCTCACATCGACTTCGTTCGCGCTTAATCGCTGACAAGTTGAGAAAAACCCCGCAATGCGGGGTTTTTTTATGGCGGCTATTTACCGCCAGACGTACGACGTTGTAGCTGATCGCGCAAATTCGGCGGCGTCCCTTTAATAGTCAGGGTATCGGTCGCCGGATCCCAGAAGATCCGCTCACCCAGTAGCATCGCGTCAAAATTGATGGTTAACCCGCCACCGCTTCCGGTATATTTGGTTAACTGGCGCAACGTGCTGCGATCCGCGGGGAAGCTCTCTTCAAGTTCATAGCCTTTCTCCGCCGTGAACGCCTGGAAACTGACCTCGCTGACACCCGCCAGCTCTTTCGACAGCGATTCCAGTTCAATTTCTTCACCCGCCTGCAGTTGCTCATTACAATAGCTATACACCTGCTGACGCACATTCTGACGCTCAGATTTATCAAGCTGAGCGTCAGCCGTAAAGTCATCCACGGCCTGCAGCAAACCTTTATTTTGCGCTTTGGCGTTCAACCCTTCGCTGGCGCCCAGGAAATCCATAAAGAAATCCGCCACTTTGCGCCCAACACGTCCTTTCAGGAAGGTGAGATAACGAGTCGATTCCGGGTTGGTTTCCCATTCTGTCAGATCGATTCGTGCCACAATATCTGCATGGTTGATATCCAGATAGTGTGTGGAACTAATGTCCAGCTGCTCGTTGACACGCATGCTGCTTAAGTTATTCAGCACCGCAACCAGCAGATACTCCACCGCCAGGTATCGGTAATGGCAAAACAGCACAATGCCGCCATCAGCGAAAGGATATTTCGCCAGCTCATCTCGCAAACGTCCGGTTGCCGCACGGGTGAAAGCCAGGAAATCCTCTTCGCCCTGGCGCTGCAAGCGCAGGCTGTCCGCCAACTCACTCTCTTCACTGAACAAGCCATAGGCTTTATTTTTAGCACTGTAAACACGGTGTAACTCTGCCATCATCTCGACAACAGTAGGCGTTGGTTCAAGCAACGATTCGCGCAGCACCACTTCAAGGGTTTGCTCATCACGCTTGATAAGCTGGTGCAGGGCAATCTGGTTGACATCCAGACTCATGATAAACTCTCCTTTTAGGCCGGGCAGTATTCAACCACCACCCACGCATGTGTGCAACACTAGATAAAAAAGGGGAAAAAAAGCTGTTGCTACGGTAATATGTTGCCCTTTCATCAACAAACTGATTTTTGATTTATGCCACAACATTCCCGCTATAGTGACGAACACGTTGAACAACTGCTCAGTGAGCTGGTCAACGTACTGGAAAAACATAAAACGCCGACCGATCTCTCTCTCATGGTTTTGGGAAATATGGTCACCAACCTTATCAATACCAGCGTTGCACCGGCACAACGTCAGGCGATCGCCAAATCTTTCGCCCAGGCTTTGCAGTCATCGGTTAGCGACGATCAGGCCCATTAAGGGAAAAGAACGACAGTTTATGGTGACGAATCGTCAGCGCTACCGCGAAAAAGTCTCCCAGATGGTTAGCTGGGGGCACTGGTTTGCCTTGTTCAACATTTTGTTGGCGATGGTGCTTGGCTGCCGTTATCTGTTTGTGGCGGACTGGCCAACAACACTGACCGGGCGTATTTACTCCTGGATGAGCGTCGTTGGTCATTTTAGTTTTTTGGTTTTCGCCACTTACCTGCTGATTCTGTTTCCCCTGACGTTTATCGTCATGTCGCAGCGCCTGATGCGTTTCCTGTCCGCCATCCTTGCGACGGTGGGCATGACGCTGCTGCTTATCGACAGCGAAGTCTTTACCCGTTTTCACTTACATCTCAATCCCATCGTCTGGGAACTGGTGATTAACCCCGACCAGAACGAAACTGCGCGAGACTGGCAGCTGATGTTTATTAGCGTGCCCATCATTCTTCTGATTGAGATGCTGTTTGCAACCTGGAGCTGGCAAAAACTCCGCAGCCTGACTCGCCGTCGGCATTATGCGAAGCCTGTTGCAGCCCTCTTTTTCGCCTCTTTTGTTAGCTCGCACATCATGTACATCTGGGCCGATGCAAACTTCTATCGCCCAATTACGATGCAGCGCGCAAACCTGCCGCTTTCTTATCCGATGACGGCCCGCCGGTTCCTCGAAAAACATGGCCTGCTGGACGCGCAGGAGTATCAGCGTCGTCTGATCGAACAAGGCAACCCCGAAGCGGTAACGGTTCAGTATCCATTGAGCGATCTGCGCTATCGGGACATGGGTCGCGGTCAGAATGTCTTGCTCATTACCGTTGATGGCCTGAACTATTCGCGCTACGAAAAACAGATGCCCGCCCTGGCAGAGTTTGCAGATAAGAACATCACGTTCACACAGCATATGAGCTCTGGTAACGCGGCGGATACAGGTATTTTTGGTCTGTTCTACGGGATTTCCGCAGCCTACATGGACGGGGTGCTTTCTGCTCGAGTTCCTGCGGCGCTGATTACCGGACTTAATCAGCAAGGATACCAGCTTGGGTTATTCTCCTCAGATGGTTTCAGTAGCGCGTTGTATCGTCAGGCACTGTTGTCTGATTTCTCGCTGCCGGCTGCACAGAGCCAGTCTGATGAACAGACAGCCAGCCAATGGGTTAGCTGGCTTCAACGCTATGCCCAGGAAGATAACCGTTGGTTCTCCTGGGTTGCTTTTAACGGTACAACGTTGGGTGACAGTAACCAGAAAGGTTTTGAACGCCGTTACGGCCGCGCAGCTGGCGATGTCGACGTACAAATCGAACGCGTACTCAATGCATTACGCGAATCCGGCAAACTGGATAACACGGTAGTGATTATCACTGCGGGTCACGGCGTTCCGCTCGGTAATGATGCGAAGAATATGGGCTGGTCACGCCCGAGCTTGCAGGTTCCTCTGGTGATTCACTGGCCGGGAACACCGGCACAGCGCATCAATATGTTGACCGACCATAAAGATGTCATGACCACGCTGATGCAACGTCTGCTGCATGTCAGCACACCCGCAAATGAGTACTCACAAGGGCAGGATCTGTTCAGCGCCACACGCCGGCATAACTGGGTCACCGCCGCAGGCAACAATACGCTCGCCGTGACAACGCCAGAGCTGACGCTGGTGCTGAATAGCAATGGCAACTATCAGACGTACAACTTGCAGGGTCAGAAACTGCATGACCAAAAACCGCAGTTAAGCCTGCTACTGCAAGTTCTGACGGATGAGAAGCGGTTTATTGCTAACTGATTAATTATAAACCAGTTAACTGTTGCGACTCTTGCATTCAACAACGAAACGAGTAGTATTATTTTTATGCGTCGGCACGTAGCGCAGCCTGGTAGCGCACCGTCATGGGGTGTCGGGGGTCGGAGGTTCAAATCCTCTCGTGCCGACCAAATTATCCCCAACGTTTTGTCTACTGAAGTCCAGACAAGACTATAAAAAACAGAATTAACAGTGGGTTGTGTAGACCCGGTGTTTTTCTGTTGTCTAGTAAAGTCCACGCTGATACAGTGAAATCCAACATTTTTAGGCATATCTTTAGGCATACAATCCATCGTGTCGTCTGAGCCATATGCCTAACCAGTGATTGGAGAATAATATGGCGCGTCAGACAAAGCCCCTTAACAACACCGAAGTCAAAAATGCCAAAGCGACTGAACGTGCCACTATCCTGTATGACGGGGATGGCTTAGAACTACTGGTGAAGCCCGGAGGCTCAAAACTCTGGCGATTCCGCTATTACAAACCTTTCACTCGCAAACGCGCAATGATTAGCTTTGGTGCTTACCCTGCTGTATCTCTCTCTGAGGCTCGTCAACTTCGTGAAGATGCCCGTCTTCTATTAAGCAAAGATATTGATCCGCAGGAACATAAAAGAACTGAACAGTTGCGGCAAAAAAGTGCCACAGAAAGCACCTTTGAAAAGGTTGCAGGAGACTGGTTTAAAACCAAAGAATCAGCGGGGCTGGCAACTCATACGTTAAACGATATCTGGCGTTCTATGAGTAAATATGTATTCCCACATATTGGCTCTATGCCCATTGCTAACATCACGGCTCAGCAGTTCATCGGAGCGTTAGAGCCAACACACGCTGCCGGAAGACTCGAAACGGTTAAACGTCTAAGCCAGCGTATCAATGAAGTGATGGATTACGCCCTCAATTCTGGGCTGGTATTGTAAGCACACCTGTTTTAGTTCCACACACTTTTTGAGATTTCCGGTTTTTCAGCCATCAGCCGGTACTCTTCCGGCGTCAGATTATTCAGGGATTCATGAGGCCGCTCGTTGTTATATTCCATCAGCCAGCGCTCGGTAATTTCCCGCGCTTCATTCAGTGTTCTGAACAGGTAAAAATCCAGGATTTCTGTCCGGTATGTTCGGTTGAACCGTTCGATAAAAGCATTTTGTGTAGGCTTACCCGGCTTGATAAATTCGAGCTGTACGCCATTTTCTTCGGCCCATTGTGCCAGCGCCAGCGAGACCAGTTCTGGCCCGTTGTCCATCCGCATTTTCAGCGGGTAGCCGCGGTTTGCCACGATCCTGTCCAGCACCCGGATGACTCGCTGAGCCGGGATATTCAGGTCGATTTCTATCGCCAGTGCCTCACGGTTAAAATCATCCACCACATTGAAGGTCCGGAAGCGCCTGCCGCAGACCAGCGCGTCGTGCATAAAATCGATGGACCAGCTCTGATTTAGCGCTTGCGGCGTCGCCAGTGGTGCTGGATTACGCACTGGCAGCCGCTGTTTTCCCTTGCGACGAAAATTCAGTTTCAGCAGGCAATAAATCCGGTGAACACGTTTATGGTTCCAGGTATTGCCCTGCCTGCGTAGCAGTTGGAAAAGCTTCTTAAAACCGTAGCGCGGATAGCGTTCTGCCAGCTCAGTCAGCGCATGGATCACCGGTTCATCACGCCGGGTATCAGGCTGATAAAAATACACCGTCCTGCTCAGCGATAACGTCCTGCAGGCCTGGCGTAAACTCATGGCAAATTGTGCCGTCAGATAGCTGACAAGTTCACGCTTTATCGCTGGTTTTAAAGCTTTTTTTCGATGACGTCTTTAAGTGCCCGGCACTCAAGGCTGAGATCAGCAAACATCTGTTTAAGCCTCCGATTCTCGTCTTCCAGATCTTTTATTTTTTTAATATCGGCCGCTTCCATCCCGCCATATTTTGCCTTCCAGTTGTAATAGCTGGCTTCCGAAATAGCGGCCTCACGGCACACATCCTTAACGGTACGTCCGGCTTCGACGGACTTCAATACAGCGATGATCTGGTGTTCAGTGAATCGGATCTTACGCATAGCGATCTCCTCAGGGGGCATTATCAGTATGTCGGAAGATCTCTAAAAGTGAATGGGCCGTTTTGCCGGGATACTTACATATCGTTCCACTTTCTGAGCAAGCTTTGGCTATTCTGGAAGTGATGAAGCCCATCAGTAAGCACAGAGATTATGTTTTCCCCGGCTACCGGAATCCACTTGAACCTATGAATAGTCAGACAGCAAACATGGCGCTTAAACGGATGGGCTTCAAAGATCTGTTGGTGGCTCATGGAATGAGAGCGATTGCCTCAACAGTGCTTAACGAGAAAGGTTTTCCACCAGACGTGATTGAAGCTGCTTTAGCTCATATCGATACTAACGAAGTCAGGAGAGCCTATAACAGATCACAGTATCTGGAACAGCGTAGAGAGATGATGATCTGGTGGGGTGAGTATGTAGAAGCAGCTTCTTATGGTGGAACAAGTATGGGATCGATACCGGCCATAACACGCCTTACCCCCATGATGAAGAAGTGTTTATAAAATAATTATAATTAATTCATGCACTTACTTAAAAAAATAAATAATTTTGAATCTACTTTTAGAATACATTTCAAACGACATGCTAATGGTATTAGTTTAGAACTTAACGACTCGATTCAAACATTAAATTTCCGACTGAATCGAGTCGTGGGAATTCTTAGGCTGTTTTAGGATGCAGGTCTTTCAAATAATGGTTTCCACGGTTCTTTCCCCGCTTTGCTCTGGAAAAGAATTGGTAAACTGTTATTTGGGCAAGTTTCAGGTAATACCAATAGCAATCCTTGCTCATTGAAGCCCAGAGGTTTCTTGTAAATTTTAGTCCCAAGCTTTAAAGCTAACGCTTTAGCTCGGTGCATTTCATCTAAATCCTCCCAAAATCCAAACCCTTCTTTAGGAAAAGCGATACTTGTATTTTCGAGCATTTCCGAAACATGAATTTTATTAATTACAGAATGTTGTTTAAGAATGTTATTAACTTTTTCTTCACCCTCTTCAGTGCCAATGAGAGCGATAACTAACAAGGGAATCTTTAAATCTTTAAGATGACTTCCAATAGAATTTAATAAACCCTCTATTCCTTTTGAAAGAGTTTCACCGCTTCCAACAACATCATCCACCAACACTATAGCTTTGGGTGCCGGATTTTCTAAGTCAATAGATGTTATTTTTTTGATAAGCGAGTTTAAATCCACAATACAACTAGTCGAAATGGAATTAGTTTTAGCATACATTCGAGCATATTGCGTTCCACTTTTCCCTATACCATCACAAGAAGTTATGAGAATATCTGTTCTGCGATCGCTTCTTTTTATCATCGTAGTAATGCCAATTGTATCTCGAACAATTTTTGAATGTGCATCTTTTAAGAATGAATCTATCTCAAGAGGAGCAATAAATCTCAAATTATTTAATAGCTTGAACATTAATCTTTGTGAGAGAATATCTGGAACCTGTTCCAGCCAGGCTCTAATTCTTTCTCCATCAACTCTTTGCGAACGATATAATGGCCACTTCTCAACTAATTTTTGAATTTCAACAGAGGTAACATGAGCCTCATCTTCCGCTCTTTTTATCCCCTCTTCTAACTCATCGCCTAAAGTACTAGTAATGAGTTTATTCACACCAAATTCTTTAAGCCAATTTTCAAAGAGAGGGATGGTAAAATAAAACTCTTTGTTTTTTTCGTATATAATCTCTCTTCTTTGGAAATCAGATAGATGAGGAGCTATTTCTTGATTGAGTAGTTGAGAGCCATTAATGTTTTTTTCAATATCCTCAAGAGTTCGACTATTCTCTCGGATACATCTTCCAATAGAAACCAAAAGCCTGAGACGTTTTAATTCAATAACTTCAGTCTTTTCTCTCTCAAAATTAATCCCATCCTTCCATAGATGAGCAAAAGCATTGGTGTCTAATTCAGACAATAGAAAAACCATATCTTTCGAAACATCTGAAACAATGATCTCAGTATCTCTTTCTTTTATTGATGCATTAACTATTTTGGAACATAAGAGTTTGGTATAATAAGGGTGCCCATGAGTTAGATTGAATATGGCATTTATTGCCGCATCATCCCAGTTAATTTTTCCATCAACTGGTTTTTTAATGAGATCGATGTACTCATCCCATTCAGAGCTTCGAGAAAAATAATCAAGACTTTCCCGTGAAAATTTATTTAATTGATCACCTTGCGCTCCTATTATAAATGGCATTTTTTCGCCACCTACCAATATAAACGCCAAATTCTTCCTGGCTGCCAAGGTTCTAAGATTAGCGAAGAAAGTTTCTGCTAATGGACCAGATCGGTACATTTCTGGATGAATTTCATCAAATTCATCTAATATAATAATAAAGCGTTTTTGGGGAGATTTAGACTCTAAACTTCTCGCCATCATATTTAGATCAGCCAAGGATTCAGAGAAATCTGGGGTTTGCTGATAGGTTCCAGGAAAAAAATCGTGCAAAAAATTAAAGATATTTACGCCAAGTGACTGTAAAGTTTTCTGTGGTGAAGTTGAGCAATATTCTCCATACTCAAGATACAAACTATGAAAATCATTGTTTTCTATTTCTAAATTATTTGCAACAGCTTTTGCTAATGAAGTTTTACCTATTCTCTTCTGACCTGTAACATATGTTGAGGTCATTGGTGTTTTTAATAATTTATTAACTATATTACTTACCTTAGCTTTACGCCCAACAAACATATCTCCTTCAGCAACCTCAAGACTGTATGGTTCTAATTTCTCAAGCTCGTTCCAATCAACTTTTTCATTCTGCCCCTCAATACACATATCGTATATCTGGCTGTTTTCACTTCCAAATATTTCCTTCCAATTAATAGCCAATGTTAACTCAAGCTTCTTTGCAGGCTCGATAATATGTGCTTCTAAACAAACAGCAAACTCCCCAGGCCTGACATCTCCACACTTAATTTTCTCATTAGCAATTATGATATTTTCATCACCCCCGCAATCTATTTCTATATCAACATCGAGAGCAGTACTTGGACCTTTATTTATGAATGGAATGATTATTTTTAATTCTTTATCTTTCTGGTGAAGGGGATATCTTTTTTCTGCTGAGTTAGGTGGCTGCCTTTTTAGCTCAATAACGGCACCGCTCATTTCTGAGGAATTTTCTCTTATGCTATCCACTTCATTTTTAATTTTTGTGAGCAATGGGGTGGCATATTTTTTTGTAAAAAAAGACTTCGATTCATCGAGTAAAAAAGACAACTCAGAGACAATTCGTTCTAATTCCTCCAGACTAGTTTTATAGTCTGCGCCCTCGCTAGAAAGATGTGATTCAACAGCTTCAATTAGGGCCTCAATTTTTGAACGAATGGGTATAAAATTATAAACTTCTAAATAAGATTGATAAACCTTATGTTTTAAACATTTTAAAATCGTTTCTTTTTGTGTTAAGAACTCCTTTAAGTTATTTGGAACTTGAGCTAGAGGATTGTAATTAACACAAATTGCAGAGTGGATCTTTTTTATAAGATTGATTTTTTCATGATTTTGTTGCCTGTCAACTTTAAAAATCTTTAATATAGCTGGGGTGTAGTTTTCGCAAAGAGTTATTAGCTTTCTAATCATAATATTTTGCGTTTCATCAATCGGTATTAATCCATCAACTGATAAACAACGGATAAATATTATAGCTACCTCACTATGCCCTTGGGTCGCGAGTTCAACCTTGCCAAGAACCCGCTCAAAATTCGCTCCTGTGTATGATCCACTTATTGCACAAATGTTTTTCACGACCTCAACTAGAGCATTTCTAGCAGGCTCACATGCTGCTGAAGAATTTTCCCCTTCTGCCAGAAGTTCTATTTCACTTTCCAATTTTGCAATAAGAAAAGCCCTTTCCCCGGCCCCTAAATCACTGTTTTTTTCATCTACAAATTCATCATTAATCATTTTTAACCTTGCTTAAAGAAAGTTATAAGTTTAACAAGAAAAAATTATCTCGCCAAAATACTTAAGGAATTCAATAATTGAGCATCCAGCGTTTCAGTTGCAGGAATAGGTAATCCGTTCGCAATGCGGTAATTTTTCACAGACTGCCTCGTAGATGGTCCCATTATGCCGTCAATATTCCCATTGTAAAATCCCTTGTCCAGCAATGCGAACTGAACACGCATGATTAAGCGCTTACGCTTCTCTGTACCAGAAGTAAGCCCATTACTTGCACGGTTAGCTTCTGTAGTTCCAACTGAATTCGTAGTAGTAGAGTTAATATTGTCGTTAGAACGAAGCGAACGCACAGAGGAAGAGGACGATGAGGAACTTGTTCCTGAACTTGAAGACCCGGATGAACTTGGTGAGCTGTATGTTTTTGGATAATAAGGAGTGCTGCCACCATAGTACCCGCCGCCTGATGATGATCGGTGAGAACTATGGCTCCGATGGGAGCTATGACTGCGATGCCCTGCAATGTAGAATGGAACTTCGGTGTTAAGTGGTGCTATCACTAAATCATGTTCATTAAGAGTCATACCAGGCAAATCACTTGCTCCGGTAGATGAATCACTTGCCCATACAGAATTATTAAGTGCCAAAAATCCCGGAAGTAGAGCAGCAAAATTAAATTTTTTCATAAAATTGGTCTCGGTGGTTGATGAAAACGGCCTGTTGAGGAACTGAAATAACCAGCACAGGAAGACTTCTGAGTGCATTCATCACATTCTTTCGGATAGTAATTTTTCCAATCAGAGATCGACTGAGCAGCAAGCTCCCAAGCTCTTTCAGGAAGATGACACAAAGGATAATTAAAAATTGTTAGAGGTATGCCTGACCTGTGTGCAGTGTCTATGGCGGAGGTTATTTTCTCACTATAACTGCTGTGCTCAATGAAGATTGTTGACCAGTTCTTTCGTGCCCAACCGATAGATTCCAGCCCCATAAGGGAAATCTGATTAATGTTGGAGAACACTCGGCCAACGAACTCTACAATATCATCCAATTCTGTATAGTTAGCCAGTGTCGGAATAACTCTAAGTTCGATATTAATCCCTGAGTTTCCTGCATTGATTAACCCCTTAACCGTTTCATTAAATGCGCCATCACTCCCTACCAGATGATCATGCACAAGTGGTCTTGATGAGTAGAGCGGGATACCAAAGGTGATTTTGATCTTTTTGCTTCGCTTTGCCATTTCCTGAGTAAAGTTGATATCAGCAAATTTGCGTCCGTTTGTTAAAACATGCAAAGCAGTATCTGGTGAATTCTCGATGATAAAATCAATGAAGTGAAGGAAATCATCTCCATACAGCAAAGGTTCTCCACCGCTGACCCCAACAACTCCATCCAAACCAAATGAAGCTATAGCAAGAGCTGATTGGGTAAGTAGCCAGTCATCATTTGATTTCTTTGGTGGCTGCGAACAAAACAGACACAAGTTATTGCAGCGTTCCGTTACTAAGACAGTATTATGATTGGCTCTGCGGGACAGAATTACGCGTATCATATTGCCATTGTTGATTATCCCAATATCTCCATCTTCAATTGACTCATATAATTCAGTGCTAATAACAGAGAAATCAAAGCATGGTTGAATGGTATCATTATTGCCTTCAGCAACTACCAGTAAATTGGGCAAAAAGAATAAAGGGTTCATTGGTTTTTGTTTGCATAACCGATAGAACCCCGTAGGCACATTCTTTTTTGAAGCAAAATGAAAGATATCGTGCCTAATAACCTCAGACATATGCCCATCCTTTTAGCATCTCAGCCTTCGGACCACCTTCTGAGATGCAGTTCATCAGATACCTGAACATCCCCTTGTGATACTGACAAAACGTTGAACGACTCCTATCACCAACAGGCTCACCCTGTACACTTATGTTCTGGCATGGATCTGCACCGCAAAATGGTTGATATGCACATGTATCACAACCTGGCAGAGCAAAATTGAACGATGAACTCAACACTGCGTTATAGTAAGGACTCTTAGAAAATGATAGCGTTTTAACCTCACCCGCACTGAACTCCGTTTCAGGGTTCACCTTCTGTAACATACGGCTCTCATCGCTACCATATACTCGACCGTCATAATTGAAAAGAATACTGTTAAGCACGACCCCGCTTGGCGACTTTAAATCCGCATAACCACTAAAGCCGGGATTGAAGATCCTTTTCAGATGAATGGAGGCCGAATGTTCCACAACCCTTATTCCTTCATTATTCATCTTAAGGATTTCATCTATCAACGAAGCATAGAAACTGAAGTATTCCTCCATAGAAAATGTGAACGATGCTTTTTGTGCAAACCCATAGGGACTAACAGGTCGGATAAACATGTCCTTGAGGCCAAGAGACAAGTGAGCCTGGACAATTGATTCAGGATGCCTGATAAGATCTTTAGTAACTGTAGTAACCGTTGCAACGCGACCAGCGCCTAAAGACCGTTTGATAGCCTCTACCCCTGACACTGTTCTACTGTACGCAAGCCCATGACCAAGAATTCGATTACTGTTGTGAACAACTTCCTCACCATCAAGCGAAACAGAGAACGTTATGTTCCTGTCTCTCGACCATTCAAGCATATCCTCATTCAAGACAGACAGGCTTGAAGCTACCACCATCTCAAAATCGGTGCTTCCCAGCGTTTCAGCACATTGCTCATAGATAGACTGAATTAAATCGAACCGCAAGAGTGGCTCTCCACCCTGTATCTCTATCTTGTAAGGTGGAGTTGATAGTTTTTTGATAGTAGAAATGATATCAGGGATGAGAGCGGCATCTAGATCATAACCAGAGGCGTTCACTGAAGCTCTACTAACCTGACAATACTTGCAGGTATGGTCGCAACGTAATGTGGGCACAATCATGAAAATTGGCCCGATCGCCAGTTCATTCATCAATCGTTTTGCAAAAGCAGAACTTAAAGCATAGGGAGCAATAGCTGATGAGCTTTCGTTGGTTATGAACAGCTTGCTTTCAAGTGCGTTTGATTGTTCCGCACTGATTTGCTCATCAGAAAGATCAAGCAGCTCTTGCTCATCAATGAAGTGATGAAAACCAGCGAGGTTGCTTATAAACACCTGTCCATTAGGCAATCTGTCAAAATTGAATGGCATCAATTCCATCACGAAAGCCTTTCATCGACACTGCGAAGCACTTTATGGACAATAGAATCTCTCAACGCCCCTGTTTTATGCTGTAGTTTTTCTCGCAAAGTGTAATCATTCAGCAGCCTCTCGAATTCATAGAGGCATTCGGGACTGTCGTTTTCAAAAGAGATTGTCCAGGAGGATATATCTTCACAAAGCTTCCACTGAGTAAGCGAAGTCATCCAGTACAGGCTATTGCGTATAACCCATTCAGAATAAACATCTTTTTTTAACATCCTTTCGCACATTGCCATTGCCTCACAAAGCTAATAATCACAATCAGCAACCGCTTTAAAGCGGATTTTTCCTATAGAAATGAGGATACACCATTTAATTAATATGTTACAAGATGTTAGCATCTGAATGGCGATTCCGAAAAATGATGCTGGTTATAATGATCCTGATAACCTATTTTCCGCTGGTGTGGTTTCGCTGGGATTAAAGTAGCTTTGTACAGTTTAAATGAAGAATAATTCTTTCAATTATCAGCGCGATATTAAAAGGGGTAAAAAATGGTCGAAACGTCTCCAAATAAAGACAGTGTAAAAGAAAAAGCTTATGATTTTTTAAGTAGTAAAAAAATCACAGTTCAACTAGATAGTTATTCTGAAAAGACTGAAAATATTGTTGGCATAGATTATAGAGTTATTTCATTCTGTCAAAATACAAAAACAATTGATGTGGTGATTGATCATGATGAAGACTCAAGTTTAATACTTAAAACGGAGTTTATAAAAACAAAAACATTAAAACACTTTTTAACTGTGATCATTTCATTATTTTATATAATTACCATTATAATTTTCTTTATTCTCCCATCTTCATGGGTAGGTAAAATATTATTATTTTCCACACCAATTGCCTTTGGTTATTTTTTATATTATATGGCTTATAAGACTGCAAAAATCTATCTTAAGAAACTTACTGATACTATAACTTTTAGCAGTGCAGCTATTGCAGCAGCTACAGCACTTTGTGGATTAAACCTGCCACAATACTTGTATGACCACGAAGCAAATGGAATTATACAAATCATTTTATTTTTAATATTACAAACATTTTCTATTTTTGCCACCACGAAATGTTTAATTTCATGGGGTGAAACAATAGAAGAAAGCAGAAGATACTACAAAAAAAATGAAATCATAAAAAAGAAAGCGGGCATTTTAAAAAATACAAAGCTGCTTATTATCTCAGCTTTGTTATATTCAAAGATCAGGTTTCACAAAAACAATAAAAATAATAAATAAAGAAAAACAATCAACTTAAAATATATATAGTAAAGATGGGGAATGTTGTTATTGACATCCCCATATATATTGCAGATATTAATTCCAACCAGCCGGGGATAATTCCCCATTGAAATGAAAGAAAAATAAAGAATATAGATAGCAGGATGCAAAATATATGCAAGACTATCATGGGTATATTTTTATTTTCTTCGGACAATATTTTAATTATATTTATCATAACTCCCCCTATTTTTTATTTTAATATTTAACACTTATTTTTACCGTGTCAAGCAAATCAACTAATATTATATTTAGCAAGGGCTAACCCATCGAAGCGCTACGCTGCTTCTTCGAGTTCCCCTTGTTTTTCCGCCCTTCGGTTGAAAAAAATTAAAAGCAAAATCAAGACACTACATTGACATTATTCGCATCTATCATATAAATAAATTAAGCATAAGGAATATGCTTTTATTTAATTATATGAAAAGGAGTTCATATGGTCGAAAGTAATACTTTTAATAAAATTTTTGTAAGTAAGCATTCCCGTAATGGAAGCGTTAACGAAGCGAAGCTCTCACACAACCAGCTTCGTTCTCATTGCATCAGTGTCAGATTAAATGATGAAGAGCTAACGCTTCTCAATGAGAAACGAGGCCGTCATCGTAAAGGCGAGTGGCTTCGCTTATCTTTACTTAATAAACTTCCTGCTGTCGTTCCAGCCATCAATTTTGAAGCCTGGAAAACCCTTGGTGAGATTTCGCAGAAGCTAAACAAGCTTGTGGCTCATCTTGATAGCAAGAGCTATGAAAGCTCTCTGACGCAAACTGAACTCTTCGCCGTAAAGCGTCAGGTCTCAGAGCTTCGCTTGCATTTAATTACCGCTGACCTGTGGAGAGCTTCCCATGAAGGGAATGCAAAAAATCCGCAGGGGTAAGAGCTTCGCAGGGGTCGTGCTTTACGCATTAAAACCAGCTTCTCATCATAAAAAAGATCCGATAGTAATTGGCGGGAACATGGATGGAAGCGATGTCGGAGAGTTGATTGCAGAATTCAATGCGACTAAAACGCTTCGTCCAGAAGTCGCTAAAGCGGTATGGCACAATTCGCTTCGTTTGCCTAAAAACGAGGCATTGACTGATGCTCAGTGGTCTGAAATAGCAGATGATTACATGTCTCGCATGGGCTTCTCTGAAACGCATCTCAGATGCTACGTCCTTCATGATGATGCGGCCGGCCAGCACATCCATATCATCGCCAGTCGCATCGAACTCAGTTCGGGGAAGCTCTACTTAGGTAAAAATGAGAACCTTATCAGCACACGTATCATTGAAGAGCTGGAGCAAGACTACCAGTTAACCAGAACCAAAGGACCGAAAGCATCTCCAGCAGCGCCCTCACCTAAACCGAAGCTCAAAAAATCCCGTAATGAGATGATGATAGAAAAGAGAACTGGTGAGCTATGCCCAAAAGCGATCATCCAAAACGCCCTAAATGAACTGCTTGGCAGCAGGCAATCTATTATCGGCTTCGTGCAACAGCTTCTTGCTCAAAGGATCAAAGCCATCCCAAATATTGCTTCAACAGGGAAAATGAACGGCTTCTCATTCGAATACAGCGGAATTTCTTTCAAGGCATCTCAGCTTGGCAAAGCATATTCTTGGCCAGCTTTACAGGGCAAACTCGATTACCAGCCGGAACGCGATAATGGTTTCCTATTTGCATTGAAAATGCCCTCAGTCAGTAAGGCATCGGTTAGTGAAGCGCCTTGTATGTTCATGACTACAGATGCTCCTGAAATCACAACAACAGAAGCTAACGGCCCCATAGCAGCGCTTATCCATGATAACCGTGCTGGTCAGGACGAATACGCTAACGCTTTAGCCAAACAGCTTCACTTAGAACCAAGTGCTGGTGCTCAAGAAGAATTTGCTACCGAAGCGGTAAAAGAAGCCTCCAAGCGAAGCTATAGGGCTTCAACGTTCAGATGGTTAGAAACCATCCCCTATCTCAATACCATCATTACCATCTTCAAAAACCTCAAAATCCCAACCCTTAAACGCCCTCGAAAACACAAAACCATCACTGGCGTGACAGTGGTAGAGATTATGCCTCTCCCCCAAAAAAATCTCATCGAATCAGCACCTCAATCCAGAAGAGCTTCGCTTTCGATGTAAGGCTGGCAAGCCTTTTTTGATAGATACAGCCCAATATATTGATCGTTTAAACCGATCGATAATCCAGCCCTGATAGCCAACAACTATCATTAATCAGTAATCGATCGGTACAAGTGATTTGCGTTTCTTACGAACTAAGTCAAAATGTCAATTTACATGCAATCATATAACAATATGATTTAACTAGTTTATTTACTTATCATTAGCTCAAACGCAGGGTTTGAAATGGCAATTACCATCTCAACTGTTAGCCAGGACGGTTTCATACATCAGCGAATATGACTTCATCTCAAAAACTAAGGAACTTGTATGAACATCTCCGCTACGAAAAGCAGGAAGAAAGAAGCTGAAGCTGGTCTTTCTAATGATCCTCTGCAAACGGAAATCACAACACCCAATTTTGTGCTGTTTGGTGGAACTTTCACATTTATTGAGACCTTCTCTGCCACTGTCATCGACTCCGATCTAGGCAATGGTCATATCTGGGTAAAAACCAACACAGGGGATGAGAAGCAGATTTCTGACTATGGTATCCCTTTCAGAAGTTCACACACTATCCATAGATACGAACTTCGCCAATATAGTGAGGATGGTTCGTATGATGCATATAAAGATGCGCTTATCGTTAATAAGAAAACGGGTGAACACGAGGTAAACTTAAAAAGGAAAACCATTATTATTCCCGCTTTTCTGACAATGCTATTGTAAGTATCCCGGCAAAACGGCCCATTCACTTTTAGAGATCTTCCGACATACTGATAATGTCCCCTGAGGAGATCGCTATGCGTAAGATCCGATTCACTGAACACCAGATCATCGCTGTATTGAAGTCCGTCGAAGCCGGACGTACCGTTAAGGATGTGTGCCGTGAGGCCGCTATTTCGGAAGCCAGCTATTACAACTGGAAGGCAAAATATGGCGGGATGGAAGCGGCCGATATTAAAAAAATAAAAGATCTGGAAGACGAGAATCGGAGGCTTAAACAGATGTTTGCTGATCTCAGCCTTGAGTGCCGGGCACTTAAAGACGTCATCGAAAAAAAGCTTTAAAACCAGCGATAAAGCGTGAACTTGTCAGCTATCTGACGGCACAATTTGCCATGAGTTTACGCCAGGCCTGCAGGACGTTATCGCTGAGCAGGACGGTGTATTTTTATCAGCCTGATACCCGGCGTGATGAACCGGTGATCCATGCGCTGACTGAGCTGGCAGAACGCTATCCGCGCTACGGTTTTAAGAAGCTTTTCCAACTGCTACGCAGGCAGGGCAATACCTGGAACCATAAACGTGTTCACCGGATTTATTGCCTGCTGAAACTGAATTTTCGTCGCAAGGGAAAACAGCGGCTGCCAGTGCGTAATCCAGCACCACTGGCGACGCCGCAAGCGCTAAATCAGAGCTGGTCCATCGATTTTATGCACGACGCGCTGGTCTGCGGCAGGCGCTTCCGGACCTTCAATGTGGTGGATGATTTTAACCGTGAGGCACTGGCGATAGAAATCGACCTGAATATCCCGGCTCAGCGAGTCATCCGGGTGCTGGACAGGATCGTGGCAAACCGCGGCTACCCGCTGAAAATGCGGATGGACAACGGGCCAGAACTGGTCTCGCTGGCGCTGGCACAATGGGCCGAAGAAAATGGCGTACAGCTCGAATTTATCAAGCCGGGTAAGCCTACACAAAATGCTTTTATCGAACGGTTCAACCGAACATACCGGACAGAAATCCTGGATTTTTACCTGTTCAGAACACTGAATGAAGCGCGGGAAATTACCGAGCGCTGGCTGATGGAATATAACAACGAGCGGCCTCATGAATCCCTGAATAACCTGACGCCGGAAGAGTACCGGCTGATGGCTGAAAAACCGGAAATCTCAAAAAGTGTGTGGAACTAAAACAGGTGTGCTTACAGTATATGATCGTTATTACTTGATAACCTAATATTGAATTTAGTAGTCAAATTACTTAGTTTGTTTGAGATAAAATAAGTATTCATATGTAAAAAATCAGTTGTCATGATGGTATCTAAACTTTCATCAGAATGAATCAATAAAGATTTTTTAGTGTTCATGAATATGGGTAATTCATTTTTTATATGGTCCATACTCTGACTAACGCTATCTTCAATATGTTTTTGATTCATATTAACCAAGGTTGTTAGTTTCTCATAAAGGGAGTCATCGATACTTACCAAGCTGAACTCACTTCTAAAGTTCTTCCTTTGTTTTACTTTCGGTATTTTTAGAAAGCAATTTTCTCCCGTTCTGATGAGATCTTTCGCTTTTAACGAAGTTAACTGTAATGGCCTCCTTCCCGTTGTTGCTAATAGAATAATGTAGCAATAAATAAACAGAGGGATTTTATCTTCTTTCAACAAGTTGCTGATACTTTCAAGTATGATTTTCATCTCTTCTTCCGTTAATGGTCCACTATTCGGATCTCTTCGTCTAACGGCCTCCCCCGTTAAATTAGGTTTAATGCTTATTTTTTCCAGCATTCTTAGAGCTGAGTTATCAACTCCTTCATAACCGAGTTTTTTCCATTTACTAAGAAAATTCTTTATTGAATTTAGCTTGTAGTTTTTCTCAGGGCCTAAGCTAACATTAAATTGATAAACCGCTGTGGAATTAATCATTTCAAGATCCATCAATCTTAGCCATTGGATAAAGATGTGGTTTATATTCTTTATGTAACCTGAACTATATTCAGACGAAAAATATGCCAAGGTATTGAGATAACCAACACGCATCGACTCTGGCATTTTATCGGCAACCTTATATGGGTAAACACAAATATTTATATCTAATTGCCATTTAATATCAGAAATCCTGAAGCTATACCCTTTCATCATTGCAAAAACTACATTCTCTTTTTTTAAAGTGCTTGTTTTCATTTCATTCCCCTTTAGTTATTTTTCTCAAAGAGTCATAAACTCTTCCAATAACTTCCTTTTCTTTTATTGATATGTGTTTGAAGTTATAATTTCTGACATCTTTGAGTCTTTTGACCACCCCATGAGATAGCACCTCAAACCTGATTTTCGGCTGATATCTAAATTCGAATCATCAATTTCACTTGAATAGAAATAGTTCCAAGAATGTCTCAATTTATGACCTGATAAATTCTTTAATTCCGGGCTTGATTTTTTAATGGTCGAAATTATCTTTTCATATGCTGAAACAGATAAAGGTTCTCCAACTGTTTTACATGAACTGTGTGTAACAAACAGGAAGTCATGCTTCTTCTTTTTGGTGTATTTATTTCTATAGTTATTTATGTAATCCAAAATCTCCAATGCTAACTCGTCCGACAATGGAATTTCCCTTTCACCAGTTTTGACTAAAGGTTGATTCAGCCTTCGATCTTCAATGCAATCATGTCTTCTGAAAATACTTAGTGTGTAATCCCTAGGATTTAAATCATTAACTTTTAGATTTAATAGCTCTCCTGCTCTTAAACCACAATTCAATAGTAAGGTAAAAATGAGTCTGTTTCTCACTTGAACATCCTTCTGGAAAGGATTTTGGCTTCCTTCAATTTCTAATAACTCAAACAGTTTTTTTATCTCTTCTTTGCTCAGTGATTTATCTTTTCTGTCATTCATGCTAAGAGATTTATTTCGCGGGAGATGTGCTTTAATACTTTCTATGAAACTCTCGACTTCATACTTAGCATGAATTCCATTAATAGAATGAATCAACCCGCATAGCCAGTTAAGATAGTTCGAAAAAACATAAATCCTATAACCGAAAGTTCTTCTTGCAATCTGATACCCTTTTATTAATCTTACATTTGTAATCTTTTGCTTATCAAATCTCTGCCTTGCATAGCGTATCAGGTCATCCACTTCTGCTACACTTAGGAACTCCTTAATTCCAATTCTATCAATGATATTTATTTTCCTGCTTTTTAGGAATTTGCTTAGTATTAGTAAGTTTGTTGCAACTATCTCCATCGTTGATGCGGTCGCACTTCTATTCCTGACATTGGTTGTAAGATAGAGATTTTGATAATAAACAGGCAACTGCGTTTCTTTATCGAGAACCAAACATCCTCGTTCGCCATTGCTCATCACAAATTTTTTTATTTGATATGGCATTATAATAACCCTCCAAAAACTTTACATTTAGTAATCACTACGGCTTATCTTTATTTTATCAATTTAAATTTTGCAAATTTTTTGTTATATAAGACTTTATTTGTAATGAATTTAAATATTTAAAAAAATTTCTTTCACGTGAAAGAAACAGGTACGGCTAGATAATGGTATCCATACCCGATATTAAGAAACCACCTTTAAATGCCTATGGCGTAAGCCCTGCATGAAAAAACGTAAAGAATTACGTTAAATATAGGTTTTGTTAAGATATAAACTTTACAAATATGAGAATTAATCTTCATAAATATGAAGGCTGTAATTTTATTTCAGGCGACATGCTTTCTTGAATTTTCGATAGTTAATTGAATCCACTCTTCCACTTCACTTTCAATGAAAGCAACTGCACGAGATCCAATTTTCACTGGTGATGGGAAACATCCTTTGCTGATTAGATGATAGATCCAGGCTTTACCATAACCGGTTCGATTGAGAACTTCAGGGAGGCGAATAAGACGGCTGTTGTGCTGATTCATAGTCGTTTCCTCTTCTTTCGTTTTGATGGAAACGACTATACGAATGAATCAGCGGGAAAGAGACAGAAGCTGGGAACGCCAGAGCTAATGGAGGTTGGCCTTAGTCAGAATCAGCGATTTTCATCACGTCTGAAACTCTGAGGTTTTTGAGATGGCTGTTTTTGTTGATGAACAGATGAAACTGTCGGATGAAAGGTATACTGGCTGCTTTTATCGCCAGTGGTCTGTCTGTGTCCCGAATTTGGTGATTAAGTCGGGTCTGTTCTTCATCATCATCGTCGGTGTAAAGGAGGCGTGAAAGTCGATCTTCTGATATGCGAACCTTATGCAAGGTTGACCATACAAGGATGTCGATCATGGGTATCAATCTGTAGTTGATGAGTTTCTTAATCGTTCCATAACCGAAGCGGATAGCGTCCGTTGTATCTGCCTCGATACCTCTGACTTTACGCCATTGAGGTAGCGCTGCTTTGAGTGATTCAGCTATTTCCTCATCAGTTCCATTCGCAAGGTCAATTTCGACCATGACCGTATCCCTGAACAACTTGGGGAGAGCTTCTGATACAGGGCTATCGAGGAATTCACGGTTAACCGAATACTCATCACTCCCATCCCAAAAGAACAGTGAATTTCGCAGACCGTTGATGCTCAACTGTGCCAGTCGTTCGGTGGTTGTGAGAAAGAAGTGCGGTGGCTGGTAAAGGGTATCCTCTCTTGTGAGATAGCCGAGATGCTTTTCTGTGATGAGAAACGGTTTTCCAGTGAAGATCCTGTCGATGTATAGCCTGACCGCTTCTGCTTCAAATTCCTCATGATACGGCTTAAAGAACAGTGTTCTTGCCAGTAGCTCATGGTAAAGCTGTATGAGCGGAAGCTCTTCAAACTTGCGATAGCTATCAACATCCAGCCACTTCTTCACATCTCTCGTATGCTCAACTGACCAGTTTTTCATAAACCCCATTACGTTAACCTTTTAACTAATATTTAATCAATTTATGTGGGCGGAATGATTACTAAATTCACTTTATACTTGATAAAATATTATGTTTATAAATTTATATGGCACCTTATTAGGATTTTGTTTTTTGATTTGACTCTTTTTATTAGCTTGAAAGCCAACACTCATGTCAAATCTTGTCAATTCAACATGAGGTTTATTTATTTTAAAAACTCCGTTGGTTTTTTGGATATAGTAAAGATATCTATAAAACTACTATCATTACAAATTGTATCATCCGTTTTGTCCTTATATTTAATTACTAAGGATTCATTCCCCCACTTCGTCATCAGCTTTATAAAATTCTCATATGCATTTGGGTCCCTGGCAATAGAATATCTGATTAAAAAGAATGCTCTTTTTTCTATACGGCAAACTGCGCCGCTGAAACATTCTTTCATCATTTTATCGTCAAGATCTCCTTTTAATATTCCAACTGCTGCAAATTCATAAAAATTAAGGAGATATGACAACCCCTTAATACCCTCGACATAAGAGAAATATTCTGATGCATATAACGGATTTTGAAATGACGGCTTTGGTTGATCCTTAATTTTAAACACCCTATCTGACCAATCTGGATGTACTGTAATATTCATTCCAAAGGCTTTAACTAGATCGTCGTTCTTTCTCATATATAAATCACTAAATCTCTGATTCATAATCAAATTTAGTGTATGACTTTTACGTTGCGATGATCTATTTATAGTTGATTGGGTCCACCAACCAGCACAAATAAATAATGAACTCACCAATAGTGAAAGCGTTGTCTGATACTCCATAGATATCTTTGACATTAAATAGTAATATATGGAAAGTGTTAAAAACATCGCTGTAGATATCACAACTAAAGATTTTTTTATCTCTTCATACTTTATGGATAACACTAAATAAAAACTAAAACTGAATAATAATATCAGCGATATATACAACCAATCTCTGCGGTTGAGTGATCTAATATTAAATGGTTTTGTTTGACAGAAAAATAGCACTCCGATTAAAAAAATAATGCTAAAGATAACTAATATATATATTACGTTTTGCAATGAAAATTTATTATCATTTTTCATTAGGTAGCCTTAAAAAAAAGAGCAGTTTAAACTGCTCTTTAATTAAAAAATACTCTTTTATTCAAAATAAGCGTTTTCTGTGATATTTTTTAATAGATTATGTAGCATAAATCCTCCTTTGTATTGATCAACTAATGAAGTATCTACTTACTTATTTTATACGATCTTTTAATAAAAAGCAATATAGATATTTATTATCTTTATTTTCTCCTCCAATCATTATATCTTCTTCACAAAGCTAATATAATGAGCCTAATGTTAAATGATAAATTTGGTTTCTGCTGAAAACCCTAAATATGTTGAGGCTTATGGCTTTCACTTTAAACACTCCTGATTTGGCTTGAATCCTTGCCATCAGATCATCGTAGAGCGGTATGAGAGTCAGCTCTTCCCGCGATACGTATCAATATCCAGCCATGTCTTAACATTCTTCGTATGCTCAACTGACCAATTTTTCATCATCCAGCCCGCCCCTTGAATCCATGTGGTGGCTTTAGCTTACTGCAACCCTTAAGTCAGGTGAAATTTTAGAGTAGCAGTGTTTTTCCTCCATCTAAGATGACTTTACCTTTTAGGCATACACTGATACAATTCAATAAAAAAAATCAATTATAATCAATATATTATATTGCTTTATTTAATCCTCTCGTGCCGACCAATCTTACTCGTTAAATAAAGGGCTTGCCTGATCGGGTTAGCCCTTTTTCTATGTGGTAATTTGTGTATACACAGTACCTTTGCGTTTCCTTCCCTGATGCAAAACCCCTTGCGTTGTTAATCCGCACCTTACGAAGCTAATCGCAAGAATAATACTCACGCGAAAACTTTGATTGAAATTGACGAAGTTGTTCTTCCGCCGGGACCGATCGGCTAACAGTCTGAGTAAAAGTGAATACCTGAGATTTCAGCCCGCTAACGGTGGTTTATTTCCCCTTTTGCCCATCCAGTACATTCAAACGCTCAACCAGTCAGGAGGCGCACCCACGCTGAGTCAGCGTTGCCATTGTTTGCGCATTTGTTCCACATCTGGTCTCGCTGGCCACAGAGTTTGAGCCAGGGCCACAAGTGCATTCCCGTACTGAATTGCCCAGTTGGGCGGTAATGTCGCCACCCGCCCCCCTTGCGAAAAGACGTCCTTTAGCCAGACTGGGGGCAGGTTTAACGCCGCCAGCCTGATTAAGCACCTGTATTTGAGCATTGCTCAGCGTTTGCGACAAAAGGGGAATTGAAGCAGCTAGCGTTCGGGAGGCATTATCCACTCACAGCACAGACCATCAACACCGAACCAACCCCAGCAAGAAATACCGGCCAACGCAGGCGATTGGTTTTAATGCCATCATTTTGGGCAGTAACAAAATGGCGAGTCTGTACTTACTGTTTTTCACGCCCACCCAGGAAAAAAATCCCCAGCGGAATGGCAAGAAGAACGGTGAACACCAGGCTATAAACGAAGATCATCGCCGATTGCAGGACGTACATGCTTGTCGTCCATGCTGAAAGCGGGATGTTGTACTGTTCGATAACACCGACAATGGTGGCCCGGCCGACGCCTGCTGCCGCAATCAAAAATACAACAAGCAGAGCCAGTAAGAATTTGCGGCCTTCAGGTGTTTTCAGTTTTGCGCGAACCATCTCTCTCTTCCTTTACAGATAAATAACATGATTTAACGCTCACACTAACACGATCTCCCACACGACTCCAATTCAGCATTAAAATCCAGATATAACACAAAAAACCAGCTCATTACTCTGCTATAAATGAAAGAATAGGTAAACAAAACTACTTATTCAGCAAGGTTATGCTAATCTGAACGGGATCGTTTGACATAAAGGAATGACTGTGAAAAACGCACCAAAATTTGCAATTGCCCTGATCGCCGCAGCCTGTGTTAGCGCGAGCGCTTTCGCCACTGATGCTAAAAATGTGCAACCGCTGGAAAAAGTTGCTCCTTATCCGCAAGCGGAGAAAGGAATGAAGCGTCAGGTGATTCAGTTACCGGTTCAGGAAGACGAAACGAATTACAAAGTTGAGCTGTTAATCGGCCAGACGCTGGAAGTGGACTGTAATCGACATCGTCTTGGCGGCCAACTGGAAAGCAAGACTCTGGAGGGATGGGGCTACGATTACTACGTTTTCGACAAAGTGACCTCGCCGGTATCCACTATGATGGCGTGCCCGGATGGCAAGAAAGAGAACAAATTTGTAACCGCATATCTGGGCGATAACAGCCTGCTGCGCTACAACAGCAAGTTACCTATCGTGGTATATACGCCAGAGAATATTGATGTGAAATATCGAGTGTGGAAGGCAGAAGAAGAGACGAGAAACGCTGTCGTTCGTTAATAAAAAGCCGGGTAAGCGCTATCGCTACCCGGCTTTTTACATTACAGCGCGATATCCGCTACCGGTTTGTTTTCAGGTTGAGACTTAAGCTCTGCCTTCGGTGCCGTATCCGCTACCTGCGGTTTGACATACTGCAACTGCAGAACACGGCTGGTGTATTCCAGTTCCTGTTCTGTTGCCGCCACGTTGCCATTAAGCTTCGTGCCGTAAGACGGAATAATCGTTTTGAGTTTTGCCTGCCACGCCGGGCTGGAAACTTTATCTTTGAACACTTTTTCCATCAGGTGCAGCATAATTGGCGCTGCGGTTGACGCACCAGGCGATGCCCCCAGCAGTGCAGCGATTGTACCGTCTTTATCACTCACAACTTCAGTGCCAAGGCGCAACACACCGCCCTCTTTCGGATCGCGCTTGATAATCTGTACACGCTGACCCGCCTGCCACAAGCGCCAGTCTTCTTTCTTCGCCTGTGGATAATACTCTTTCAGTGCCGCAAAGCGATCGTCATCGGAGAGCATCACCTGACCAATCAGGTATTTGACGAGATCGAAGTTATCCAGGCCCACATCCACCATTGGCATAAAGTTGGATGTCGTCGTGGAGCTCAGCAGATCCCACAGAGAACCGTTCTTCAGGAATTTGGTGGAGAAGGTTGCGAATGGCCCAAACAGCACCACACGTTTACCATCCAGAATACGGGTGTCGATATGGGGAACAGACATCGGCGGCGCACCGACAGAAGCCTGACCATACACTTTCGCCAGATGGCGATTCACCACTTCCGGGTTATCAGATACAAGGAACTGACCGCCTACCGGGAAACCAGCATAATCATCCGCCTCAGGAATACCGGTTTCCTGGAGCAGTTTCAACGCCGCACCACCCGCACCAATAAAGACAAACTTCGCTTTAATGACGTGTTCCGCATCCTTGTTTTTCAGATCGGCAACCGTCACGCTCCAGCTGTTATCCGCATTGCGCTTGAAGCCACGGACTTCGGTGCTGAGCTGCAGGTTAAAGTTCTCTTTTTTCTGCAGGGAACCGACCAGTTGACGGGTGATCTCACCGTAGTTAACGTCCGTACCGATTTCGGTACGGGTCGCTGCAACTTTCTGATTTGGGTCACGCCCCTCCATCACCAGCGGAGCCCACTCTTTAATCTGAGCGTGATCTTCTGAATATTTCATGCCACGGAACAGGCTGCTTTGTTGCAGAGCGGCGTAACGCGCGCGCAGGAAGTTCACATTTTGGTCACCCCACACGAAACTCATGTGTGGAACGGTATTGATGAAGGCATGTGGATCATGCATCACACCACTGTTCACCTGGTGTGACCAGAACTGGCGAGACACCTGGAACGCTTCGTTAATTTCTACTGCTTTCTCGATACTAATGGAGCCGTCCTTTTTCTGCGGCGTATAGTTCAGCTCCATAAGTGCCGAGTGTCCTGTGCCGGCATTGTTCCAGCCGTTAGAACTCTCTTTTGCCACGCCATCAAGGCGCTCGACCATGGTCATTGACCAGTCTGGCTGTAATTCTTGCAGATAGGTTCCCAGCGTGGCGCTCATGATACCGCCACCAATTAAAAGGACGTCCGTTTCCTGCTCTTTCGGCGTGTCGGCTTTCGCAGTCATTGAGACAGCGTTCAGCCCCATCGCCAGGGTCATGAGCATGGCAGTCATTTTTTTCATAATTTATGCCTTCGTTGTAGTAGTGCTTTATGCGTGGAAATTGCAGGTGAAAAAACTGCGGGGAACGGTAACAACTTTTAAATATTGTTTAAAGGTTACGAAATTATTGTAATTGTGAAATTTAATGATGGATTGTTTGTATGGGATTGAGGGATGCGGCTGGCAAAACAGCCGTTTTCTGGCTACTATGCTGCACTTTGTGATCGCGCGCACGGAAGCCTGCCCTAACCTGCGAATTGTTATGTCATTACCACACTCTTCTACTCCAGCCTCCAACGAAGGCCGCGTTGCCATCGTGCTGCGCTCTCCCACACTCATGATGCGTGAAACGCTGGCCGGGGTGATTACCGCCCTGGCACTGATTCCTGAAGTGATCTCATTTTCCGTGGTGGCGGGCGTTGACCCTAAAGTAAGCCTGATTGCCTCGGTGGTACTTTGCCTGGTGCTTTCTGTGCTTGGTGGCCGTCCGGCAATGGTGACTGCAGCTGCGGGTTCTGTCGCGCTGGTGATAGGTCCTATGGTTCATCAGCATGGTGTGCAGTACATTTTGCCTGCCGTGTTACTGGCTGGAGCTATCCAAATCCTGTTCGGCATACTGGGTATGGCGCGGTTAATGCGATTTATTCCTCAGTCGGTAATGACTGGCTTTGTTAACGCACTGGGCATATTGATTTTCATTGCACAGGTTCCCCATTTCTGGAGTAACAGCCCGCTGATTGTGGGCCTGTTCATGCTGACACTGCTGATTGTGCTGTGGATCCCGCGTTATATAAAAAACATCCCTTCCCCTCTGATCGCTATTGTTGCACTCACGCTATTTACCGTGTTAAGCGGCCAAACGCTGCCAACCGTGGGCGATGAAGGTTCAATGAGCGGTGGTCTGCCAGGTCTGACCCCGTTGCTTGTACCACTGAATCTGGAGACGCTCGGTATTATCTGGCCCTGCGCTCTCAGTATTGCCTTTGTCGGTTTACTGGAGTCTTTGCTGACAGCAAAACTGGTGGATGAGCTGACGGCCACACCATCAGGCAAACGCCGCGAAAGTACCGGGCTGGGTGTCGGGAATATTCTGTCTGGTTTTTACGGTGGAATTGCGGGTTGTGCAATGATTGGACAAACCATTGTCAACGTTGAGATGGGGAAAGGCCGGAGTCGTATTTCAACGATTGCCGCAGGCATCGTCCTGCTGATACTGGTGACATCACTCAGTGATGTGATGGCAAAAATTCCGATGGCCGTTCTGGCCGGAATCATGGCCATTGTGGCTTTCAAAACCTTCAACTGGCATAGCCTTCAACCTGCCAAAATGAAAGGTGCGCCCGTGGCCGAAACGCTCGTCATGCTGGTCACTGTTGCAGCAACCGTTTCTACCGGAAATCTGGCCATTGGCGTGCTGGGTGGGATTATTGTCATGGTTATCCTTCCCGCACGCCTTAAGCGTAACGTCCTGGCTATAAAAGAAAAATCGTTGCCAGACCAAGGAAAATAAAGAACCCACCGGTATCGGTAATCGCGGTAATCATCACGCTCGACCCCACTGCGGGGTCGCGCCCCAGTTTGGTCATCGTCAGGGGAATAATCACCCCCATCATGGCAGCCACCAGCAGGTTCAGCACCATCGCCAGCATCATCACCCCGCCTAACGCCATATCGTCGTAAAGCCACCAGGTAATGCCGCCCATAATACCGCCCCACACCAGACCATTAATCAGCGCAACGCCCATCTCTCTGAAGATCAGGAAGGTAAAGTTACCGGGCTGGATATTTTCCAGAGCCAGTGCACGGACGATCATGGTGATGGTCTGATTACCGGTATTCCCACCAATCCCCGCAACAATAGGCATCAGAGACGCCAGCGCCACCAGTTGTGAAATGGTGTGTTCAAATCCGTCAATGACGCGCGATGCAATAAATGCCGTACACAGATTAATGGCAAGCCATGCCCAGCGCGTTTTCACAGCTTTACCGACAGAAGCATGTACGTCATCTTCTGCGCTTAACCCGCCCAGGGCACGCAAATCGTTATCGGTTTCCTCGTAAACTACATCAACGATCTCATCGATGGTCAAACGCCCCATCAGCTTTCCTACGGAATCAACCACCGCCGCACTCACCAGGTCGTCACGTTCGAAGGTTCGGGCTGCCTTTTCCGCATCATCTTCCGGGGAGAAAACCATGGGCTCTGTTTCCATCACCTCACTCACCAGCCGCTGGGTACTGTTCAGCAGGATGGTTTTCAGTTCCAGCTCGCCGAGCAGGGTTTTATCCCGCGAGGTGACAAACAGCTTATCGGTGTTATCCGGCATGCTACCCAGACGACGCAGGTAGCGCTGCACCGTACCAAGCGTCACATCCGGGCGAACCATGATGACGCCAAACTCCATGATCGCGCCGACACTGTTTTTCTCATAGTTCATCACCTGGCGCACGCGCGCACGTTCATCTGCGGGAAGCGATGCGAGCAAGCGTCCCGTCAGATTTCGCGGTAAATGCTGAACAAGGTAGATCTGCTCATCAATATCCAGCGTTTGTAGTGCATCGAGAATGTCGCGGTCGCTCATCTCATCAATGAGATCGTCCCAGACGTTTTCTGAGGCTTCCAGCAGGACCTGGCCCCGTTCATGATCCTGCACCAGGCGCCACAGGGCGTGACGCTCTTCTGAAGGGAGTGCTTCGAGCGTATCGGCTAAATCAGGAGGGGGTAAATGGGCAACCAGCGCACCAACCTCAGCAATATCGTCGGACAGCGTCCCGACATCATATTGCTCAGCCAGGGTCAATTTGCCCAACAACGCGGAGGTAACCGCTTTATCGGTCGTGAGCAGCCAGATAAGTCGGGCACGCTCCTGATCGCGCAACCTTGCGCTGTTTTTGTTTATTACCGACATCAATCATATATCCATGAAATGAGATGGAACTAAGCATAGCGCGGGGATATGTAAATAAGAATAAACATGCCAAAGGAATGGGCAAAAAAAAGGCGAATAGCGAGATATAGCACCCTCTCCCTGTAGGAGAGGGTCGGAGAGAATCATCAGGCCGTTCGCGCCACCGCATCACGCGACGCAGCATCGCGCTCTTCACCCGTCAGCTCGCTGAGCTGCCCATTACGCATTTCGAGCAGGCGATCGGCATGAATGAAGTAGTGGTCGTCATGGCTGATAGCAAAAACAGTTTTGCCCATCTCCTGCATCAACGGCAGCAATACCTGATAAAACTCACGACGGAAATGCGGGTCCTGATCGGCAGCCCACTCATCCAGCAAGATAATGTCACGCTCTTCGGCAAGCGCCAGAAGCAATGCCACGCGCTTTTTCTGCCCTTTAGAGAGTTTGAGATTCAGGATCTTGCCATCGTGTAACTCAAGCTTATGGGCCATTTGCAGATGCGCCAGCCATTTCTCGACCAGGGCAGCATTGGCCTGGTGTCCTTCAGGTCCCAGTAGTTGATCAAACAGCCAGACGTCAGTGAATACCGCTGAGAAGAGCTTGCGATAATCTTCCGGTTTCTCCACGCTAACGGCTTGACCATCGAGCAGAATTTCACCCGATTGCGGCTGATATAACCCAGTCAACAACATAGCCAGCGTTGACTTCCCACTACCGTTGCCCCCAATCAGGAACAACAACTCACCACGGTTAATCGTCAGGTTAACCGGTCCGACCGAGAACGCATTATCCTGGTAGTGGAACATCACATTGCGCAGCTCCAGTGTTTGCCAGTCCGGGAACGCCTGTGGACGAGGGAATTCTGCTTTAAACGGTGCAAGGTCGAATTTTTTGAGTTTATTGAAAGCCACCTGTGCACTCAGCAAGGTCGGCAACGCGCCCACGGCAGATAACAGCGGGGTGCGTAAAAACAGCAGCGTCAGCGAATACGTCGCCGCCACGTTCGTATCTGCCCAGCCCAGGCTGTTAGCCATCCAGAACACCAGACCAATCGCGCCCAGCATCATAATATTGGACCAGTTCACCGCACTCAGGTGGAACGTATCGGCACGAATAATGTGGTGACGGTATTCCCGCGCATCCGGGATATAAAGATGGTTAAAGATATGTTCAGCACGTTCGCGGTTCAGCGTTAGCTCTTTACGGCCTTCCAGCACCGTCTGATAATCGTTGTAGAGTTTATCTTCGGTTTCACGCAGCACCGCCATATGTTTGTACACCCGTGCCACCAGCATATAACCGCCCCAGATGGTGATCACAATCCACAGCGCCGTCACCGCCAACATTTTGGTGGAGAGCCAGGCCAGGTACGCCGCCGACCCAAAGGTTAAAATGATCCCCTGGACCAGCTCGGGCAAACGCACGAAGGCAATGGTTATCGCCCTAACATCGCTGGTTAACCCTGCCAGCAGAGAAGCACTCCCAAGCTGCTCAACACGCTCTACCTGTGTATCCAGAATACGTTTGATAAACTCGCTACGCAGGCGATAGACGAAATGGTGTCCGAGCACAGTTAATGCCAGCTGTGATCCCAGCGTCACGGCCATTAACAGCAGCAGCAGCCCCAGAAACTCTGGCAAGACGGACAAAGAGGTATCAACCATCTCAATCAGGCGCACATTGATAAAGGCGATAAGACCAATACCCAACGCGGCACTGGCAAGGCTGAGCGCCATAACGGCAATAAAGGGCCAGCGGTACTGACGCCAGACAAGGAGAAGTAGTTGCATACTGAGCAATCCGGGCAATAAAAACAGCCAGCAGTGTAAACTGCCTTACGCTCACATCAAGAATAATTCTTATTTTTATTCGCTATACGTAGCCTGTCTGAAGGTCAGATTAAAGCGAAATGCCCCCGACTGCGAGTGAAAGCCGGGTTTGAGGGGTTGAATACCGTGGTAAAACAGCCGTGATTCTCCGCCCCACACCACGACATCTCCGTGTTCAAGCATCAGGCGTTTAAGCGGATCGCTGCGCCGTGCTCCCCCAAACTGAAAGATGGCAGGCAGCCCAAGCGAGACAGAAACAATCGGTGCACGCAGGTCTGGTTCATCTTTGTCCTGATGCAGGGAGAGTTTTGCGCCTACAGCATAGCGATTAATGAGGCAAGCATCAGGATGAAAACCCGAATAACCCGCCGCAGCGGCAGCATCGTGACATAGCCTCTCAAATACCGAAGGCATCGGCGGCCAGGGTTTTCCGGTCACAGGGTCGTAGCGTGAATACAGATACCCGTGTTCATCAGTGCTCCATCCAAGTGTTCCACAATTGGTCATCGCAACCGACATGGTGTAGCCACCAGGGGTGATCATATGGCGAAACGGTGAAACCGCCTCTATCGCGTTGATGCCGTCGAAAAGCACCGCCGCACGCGACAAGGCGAAGCGGCGCAGGATTACGGCCCCTGGGGCGAGCGGTTCCTGCCAGGGTTCCGCATCGGCAAAAAGATCGAGCATTATCCCTCCGGGTTTTTCGCCTCGCGTTTCAGCAGCAGCGCCTTACGCGCCGTCCCCCAACGATAGCCTGACAGTGCACCGTCGCTTCGCACAACGCGGTGACATGGGATCACAATGGCCAGTTTATTGGCAGCACAAGCACCTGCAACGGCCCGGACAGCACCGGGGTTGCCGATCGCTTGCGCCACCTGAAGATAACTTGCCGTTTCACCACTGGGAATACTGCGTAGCGCCTGCCAGACCCGCTGCTGAAAAGCTGTACCACGAATATCGAGCGGTAAGGTCAGCGGCGTCGCATTATCGTCGAGGCTGGTCATCACCTGCCGGACGCGTCGGGCAAATGCACCGTCCAGAGGTTCGCGCTCTGCCTGCGGGAACAAGGATAACAGTTCGTCTGATAACAGCGAGTCATCGTCCCCTAGCAATATTGCGCAGATGCCTCGCTCGCTCTCCGCCACCAAACATCGACCCAGGTTGCAATCGCTGATGGCATAACGAACTGGCACATCGCGCCCTCCTTTACGATACTGCTTCGCCGTCATGCCCAGAGCCCCATCTGCCTGACGGTAATAACTGCTGCTATCTGGAAACCCTGCGGCCAAAACGGCATCCGTGACTTTCTCGCCCTGAGCCAGCGCCGCGCGCAGACGTTGCTCCCGAGCCGCCTGCTGCCAGGCCTTTGGGGTCATTCCCGTTACGGATTTAAACAGACGATGGAAATGAAACGGGCTCATGGCGACCTGCCGGGCTAATGCCTCCAGCGTCAGCGTCTTTTCCTGCTCCAGTAGATGGCATGCTTTTGCCACTATCGCCAGTTTGCGTTCTTGCGGGTCAATCTTGTCAGGCACACAGCGTTTACAGGGGCGAAATCCAGCCTGTACGGCTTGCCGGGCATCAGAATAAAAGCAGACATTTTTACGCAGGGCATGGCGAGCACGACAAGATGGACGGCAAAAAATACCGGTCGTCTTCACGGCAAAAACAAACTGACCGTCTGCACTCGGATCGCGGGTCTGAACTGCCTGCCAGCGATCCTCATCGGAATTAAAGGTTGGGTTCTTCATCATCAGCTCCTTTTACAAGCATACTCACACCTTGCCTGAATGCCACTGAACAAAAACCCGCAACCTTGCTTTTTAATTTTATTCGCTCACCAGGAAGCTTTTAAACTGCGGCGAAGCCCAGGTTTTAAAGCTGTCTCCCTCTTTGGTGATCATGTAGACCGCCAGCCCTTCCTGACGAACCACTTCTTTTGCCTTGTCCGGACCAAGCACCATCAACCCGGTATCCCAGGCATCCGCTTCCAGAGCTGTCGGGGCGATCACCGTCACCGAGACCAGATTATGCGTAATAGGGCGGCCCGTTTTCGGATCGATTACATGGGAAATGCGCTTGCCATCGAGCTCGTAATAGTTACGGTAGCTCCCGGATGTGCTGATTCCGTGGCCATTAATATCCACAATCGCCTGAACCGTATTTTGCTGGTCAGTCGGCTTTTGAATCGCCACTCTCCACGGCTTATCACTCGCATTCAGACCCCGGCTTACGAGTGCGCCCCCCACGGACACCAGATAACGCGAAATGCCTTCCTGGGCCATCAATGCAGCAAGATGATCAGCCGCATACCCCTCTCCTACGGTTGAGAGATCGACGAACAAATCAGGGATGTCTTTTTGGAGATATTGTTGCCCATATTGATTCATCACCGTCAGGTGCTGTAACCCGATCACTGCGCGGGCGTCATCAATTTGCGCCTGTGTAGGTGTCTTGATGGGCTGTTTGTTGGGACCAAATCCCCACAAATTGACCAGCGGCCCAACGGTAACATCCATCGCACCATTGGTTTTATAGCCCACGCGCATCGCTTCGGTCACGATATCGGCCATCGCTTCACTCACCGGCCAGAGGGAGGTGCTTTTGGACAGGTTAAAGCGCATCAGCGCAGAATCGTTTTTATAGGTTGAAAGCAGTTGATCGTCGGCATCCAGCTGTGACTGAATTTTGCCACGCAACTCATTTGCCCGATCATCGCTAAGATTAATGGCGCTGACACGCCAAAACGTCCCCATTGTCTTGCCTTCCAGAACTGTCGCCGCTGGCGCGTCCGTTTTTGCGGGAGGCGTAGAAGAGTCGCATGCTGTCAGAAAAAAAAGGGTAGCCAGAAAGCTGGCGCGTAAAAAAATCATGTCCATTCGTTATTATCCTCATGCCAGGGCGGCAAGAGTACACCAAAACGGGCCAATTGTAAGACCCTATAAAATGCAAGAAAAAAGGGGCCTAATGGCCCCTCTGTAATACTGAAACGGGATTAGAACTGGTAAACCAGACCCAGTGCTACGATGTCATCAGTACCGATACCAGCCTGTTTGGTGAAGGTGTTGTCATCCAGCAGGTTGATTTTGTAGTCCACGTAGGTAGACATGTTTTTGTTGAAGTAGTAAGTCGCACCTACATCAACATATTTCAGCAGATCCTGATCGCCGTAACCTTCGATGTCTTTGCCTTTAGACTGCAGGTACGCCACGGATGGACGCAGGCCAAAGTCGAACTGGTACTGAGCAACCACTTCAAAGTTCTGCGCTTTATTAGCAAAACCGTAGATCGCATCACTGCGGCTTGTCTGGGAATCGCCAAAACGGGTTGCGTTATAGGTCTGAGAGTATTGTGCAGCCAGATAGACGTTGTTTGCGTCATATTTCAGGCCACCGGTGTACACTTCAGCGTGATCGCCATCGCCTTTCAGAGCCAGGTTAGTGGTGTCGTTCTGATCAGCAGTACGTTTAGAAGAGGACATTGCGCCACCCAGGCTGAAGCCAGCGCCCAGGTTATAGGTTACAGACGCGCCGTAACCGTCGCCGTTCTGTTTCAGGGTGCTACGACCCGTATCGTTTTCACCGCTTACGCTGCCGTTTTTACCCTGATACTGCAGGGCAAAATCCAGACCATCCACCAGACCAAAGAAGTCCTGGTTACGGTAAGTTGCTACGCCATTAGCACGGGATTGCAGGAAGTTATCTGCACCATAGGTGTCACCGCCGAATTCCGGCAGAACATCGGTCCATGAGGTTACGTCGTAGATCACGCCGTAGTTACGACCGTAATCAAAGGAACCGGCTTCCGCAAATTTCAGGCCCGCAAACGCAACACGCGTCCAGGACTGGTTATCTGATTCAGTGGTGTTGCCCTGAACCTGATATTCCCACTGGCCGTAACCGGTCAGTTGGTCGTTGACCTGAGTTTCACCCTTGAAGCCAAGACGCATGTAAGTCTGGTCGCCGTCGTTACCTTTGTCATCGGAGAAATAGTGCAGACCATCTACTTTGCCGTAGAGATCTAATTTGTTGCCGTCTTTGTTGTAAATTTCAGCCGCATTTGCTGCGCCTGCTACCAGCAGTGCTGGTACCAGGAGGGACAGTACTTTAACTTTCATTATTTTAACCCTCTGTTGTTATATGCCTTATTATTGCCACTGCTTACTGATTAACCCTCTTAACCAGTCGGCAACTTCATTTTCCTCAAAATTACAGAATAATCCAACGGGAATATGATACGAAAACTTTGAAGATGTTTCATTTTCCGATCAAGATGTTTCATTTTGTAAAATAACGGGAACTTTTACAAAGCACAAAGAGCTTAAAAATATAGCACTTATAATCAAACGAAAATATCACCCATTATAAATCAATAAGTTACATTAAAAATCGTTACAGCACTGAATGACAAAACAAAACCCGTCGTTATCACTAAAATAACCCACGCTATCATCATTAACTTTATTTATTACCGTCATTCAGTTTTGAATGTCTGTTTATCCCTAATTCAACCGAATGCCATGCATTCGGTTTTTTTTTACTATTCTTTACGTAACTATTATTTAATTGTGCTACCGAGAAGAAATCATAACAACTATTAACTAAATCATCCCGCAACTATCTCCACATAATCGATATTGTCACAAAACTTAATTTCTTGTTAATTCGTGCTATTTTTTGACAATCATCGCAGCTTATTTGTACACATACCTTCTTTTTGTACATGTTTTTCCTTTGTCTTTGTTTGATAATCCGAACAGAAAAAGTCCCCTGTTCTCAGATTGCGACGCTGGAAATTCAGTTATTACCCTTTATACTGCCGTATCCCCTTAAAGCATGGCCATCACGGGTTAAACATATCAATGAGTCAGTCTGAAACTACCGTTTCGAGTAAATTCTCGCTTCTGCCTGGGAGCATCACTCGTTTCTTTCTTCTTTTGATCATTGTGTTGTTAGTAACGATGGGAGTGATGGTCCAGAGTGCGGTCAATGCCTGGCTGAAAGACAAAAGTTATCAGATAGTGGATATCAGCCATGCTGTGCATAAGCGTATTGATACCTGGCGCTACGCAACCTGGCAGATTTACGACAACATTGCCGCAGCACCAGCCACTTCATCCGGGGAAGGATTACAGGAGACGCGCCTGAAACAGGACGTCTATTACCTTGAAAAACCGCAGCGTAAAACAGAAGCGCTTATTTTTGGTTCGCACGACAGCGCGACCTTAGAGATGACACAGCGGATCTCATCCTACCTCGACACCCTTTGGGGCGCTGAAACGGTTCCCTGGTCGATGTATTATCTGAATGGCCAGGACAATAGCATGATCCTGATTTCGACCTTGCCGCTTAAAGACCTCTCTTCCGGCTTTAAGGAAACGACAGTCGGAAGCATTGTCGATTCCCGCAGGGCAGAAATGTTGCAGCAGGCAAATGCACTGGATGAGCGAGAAAGCTTCTCTTCATTGCGTCAACTCGCCTGGCAAAATGGCCATTACTTTACGCTGCGCACCACATTTAACCAGCCAGGGCATCTTGCAACCGTGGTGGCCTTTGATTTACCTATCAATGACCTGATTCCACCCGATATGCCGCTGGACAGTTTCCGTATGGATCCCGACAACAGCGCGCAAAACATGCGTACTCCTCCAGATAAGGAAGGCCCGGAGAGTGTCTCAATCTCTTTTAATGGCTCGAAGATAGAGATTTCTTCATCGCTAAACTCGACCGGTATGCGACTGGTGTGGCAAGTTCCTTTTGGCACATTGCTGCTGGATACCTTGCAAAATATCCTTCTGCCACTGCTGCTGAATATCGGCCTGCTGGCGCTCGCGCTGTTTGGTTATAGCACCTTCCGCTTTCAGCCGGGGCGTCAGAATGAAACACCTTCAGCACCTGGAGTCAGCAATGAATTACGCATTCTGCGCGCTCTAAATGAAGAAATTGTCTCTGTTCTGCCGCTTGGTGTACTGGTTCACGATCAGGAAGCCAATCGCACGGTGATGAGTAACAAGATTGCCGATCATCTCTTACCCCATCTGAACTTGCAAAACATCACGACCATGGCGGACCAACACCAGGGTGTTATTCAGGCCACCATTAATAATGAACTGTACGAGATCCGACAGTTCCGCAGTCAGGTCGCTTCTCGCACGCAAATTTTTATTATTCGCGACCAGGACCGCGAAGTTCTGGTGAATAAGAAGCTGAAACAAGCCCAAAGACTCTACGAGAAAAACCAACAGGGTCGTGCGGCATTTATGCAGAATATTGGCGATGCGTTCAAAGAACCATTAAAGGCGCTTGCCAGCCATGCAGCCAGCCTCGATACGCCAGAAAGCCTGTCATTAGCCAGCCAGGCAGACTCACTGGTTCGTTTAGTCGATGACATTCAGCTTGCCAATATGCTGGAAAATGACAGCTGGAAAAGCAGCTCTACGCTCTTTTCGATCCAGGATTTGATCGACGAAGTCGTTCCTGAAGTCCTTCCTGTCATCAAGCGTAAAGGATTACAACTGCTGATCAACAATCCGCTTTCTGCTAATGACAAACGCCACGGCGATCGTGATGCACTGCGCCGAATCTTGCTAATGCTGATCCAGTATTCCGTCACCACTACGCAGATCGGCAAGATCACCCTCGACGTCAGTACTGACGAGTCTGCTGACGATCGCCTGACATTCCGCATTCTGGATACTGGTGAAGGCGTAACGCCAAGCGAAGTTGATAATCTGCACTTTCCGTTCCTGAATGACACACAGAGCGATCATTATGGCAAAGCCAATGCACTAACATTTTGGCTCTGCGATCAGCTGGCACGAAAAATTGGCGGCCATCTGAATATCAAGGCGCGTGAGTCACTTGGAACCCGTTATTCTTTGCACGTTAAAATGGCGGCCAATCCGCAAGAGCAAAACGAAGAGCGCTTACTGGATGAAGTGGTCGTGATGGTAGATGTGACCTCAAATGAAATCCGAAACATCGTGGTTCGCCAGCTAGAAAACTGGGGGGCAACCTGCATCACCCCGGATGAAAGGCTAACGAGTCAAGAATTTGATCTGTTTTTAACGGATAATCCGTCTAATCTTACTGCCTCCGGCTTGCTTTTAAGCGATGATGAGTCAGGCGTGCGGAAAATCGGCCCTGGCCAGATGCGCGTCAACTTTAATATGAGCAATGCGATGCAGGAAGCTGTACTACAACTAATAGAAGAACAGCTGGCGCAGGAAGAGATCCTGGAGTCCCCACTGGGAGGCGATGAAAACGCCGCACTCCATGCCAGCGGCTACTATTCACTCTTTGTTGATACAGTACCAGATGATGTTAAGCGGTTGTATACTGAGTCCGCCGCGAGCGATTTTGCGGCGCTGGCACAGACAGCACACCGGCTTAAAGGGGTGTTTGCCATGCTTAATCTGGTTCCCGGCAAGCAGTTATGTGAAACGCTGGAACATCTAATTCGAGAGAAAGATGCCTCTGGCATTGAAAAATACATCAGCGACATTGACACCTATGTCAAAAGCTTGCTGTAGCAAGGTAGCCTAATACATGAACAATATGAACGTAATTATTGCCGATGACCACCCGATTGTACTGTTCGGTATTCGCAAATCACTTGAACAGATCGAGTGGGTGAATGTAGTCGGTGAATTTGAAGACTCTACAGCACTGATCAATAACCTGCCGAAACTTGATGCACATGTGCTTATCACCGATCTCTCCATGCCTGGCGACAAATACGGTGATGGGATCACGCTGATCAAATACATCAAACGCCATTTCCCGGACATCTCGATCATTGTTCTTACCATGAATAACAATCCAGCGATCTTAAGTGCCGTGCTTGATCTGGATATCGAAGGGATCGTCCTGAAACAGGGTGCACCAACGGACCTGCCAAAAGCGCTGGCAGCACTGCAAAAAGGTAAGAAATTTACCCCAGAGAGTGTTTCCCGTCTGCTGGAGAAAATCAGTGCTGGCGGCTATGGCGACAAACGCTTATCACCAAAAGAGAGCGAAGTTCTTCGCCTGTTCGCCGAAGGTTTCCTGGTGACTGAAATCGCCAAGAAACTGAATCGTAGCATTAAGACTATCAGCAGCCAGAAAAAATCAGCCATGATGAAACTGGGTGTGGACAACGATATTGCCCTGCTGAACTACCTCTCTTCCGTAACGCTGAGTGCAACGGATAAAGATTAAGTCTTACAGATAAAAAAGCCCGGTGGCGTTATGCGACCGGGCTTTTTTTATGTCCTTGTTTTCCTCACTCGTTCTGCGTAGAGCGACAAGGTTTGTTCCAGTACATCCAGCGTGACCGGTTTTGAAAGGCAACTGTCCATGCCTGACTCCAGACAGCGCTGCTTCTCTTCAGCCAGCGCATTAGCGGTCACACCAATGACCGGCAACGTCAGACCCAGTTCACGGATGCGCTGCGTTAAACGGTAACCATCCATATTCGGCATGTTCACATCACTGAGCACAATATCAATAGGGTTTTTACTCAGCACATTAAGGGCATCAATACCGTCATTTGCCGTCTTGCACTGGTATCCCAGCGACCCGAGCTGATCAGCCAGCAGGCGACGGTTAATAGGGTGATCATCCACCACCAGAATCATCATATCGTCGTTAACCGGGACCAGAGAATCCGGTGAAGGTAGGGCTATCGCGCCCTCGCTGTCATCCGGTTGCACACGATAAATGCGCACCAACAACCCAACTAATTCATGCGGTGTCGCCACACTATGTACCCATTCACCCGGCACGCGTTCAAGCGGAATACCAATATGACGACGACAGAAGGTCACTACTCCTTTTCCTGGCCACGGCTGTTCCAGCGTATCATCGGTGATCAGCATATCTTCAGCATCGGGCATTTGTCCGTCATAACGAGCAACCTGCATGCCGATGCGAGTCAGCAGAGATGTCAGGAAATCCTGCAACGAGGCATTATGAACCGCCAGCCAGCAGCGTTTTCCGCTTAACCCCTCTACCGTTGATTTTGCCGGATATTGTGCTGAATAGAGCGGAATACGAATGGTGAACTGGCTTCCCATGCCGGGCTCAGTATCTACAGAGATGTCACCGTCCATCATGCTAATCAGCTTTTCACAGATCGCCAGCCCCAGCCCTGTCCCCTGGAAATTACGCTGCACACCCGTTCCCACCTGGAAGAAGGGATCAAACAGACGCACAACTTCCTTCGCCGGGATACCTACGCCGGTATCACGCACGCGAATGCTCAGATAATCTCCTGCCCGGCAGACATGCAAAACAATGCAGCCAATATCGGTAAATTTAATGGCATTGCTGAGCAGGTTGGAGATGACCTGCTGCAAACGCATCGGATCTCCCTGCAAGGTCAACGGCACGTCAGGTTCGATAAAACAGTAAAGCCCGAGCTGCTTACGCACCACCAGCGGCAAATAGTTGGCGCTGATGTGGTTCATCACTTCGCGTGGCGAGAACTCACGTGGTTCAATTTTTAGCTGTTCAGACTCAATTTTGGAAAAATCGAGAATGTCACTGATGATTTTCAGCAGCAGGCTGGACGAGTTGTTCATCGCTGTGACCAGACGCTCGACACCTTTCGGCAGTTCTTTTGTTTGCAGTAAATCGAGGTTGCCGATAATGCCGTACAGTGGCGTTCGCAGTTCGTGACTGACGGTTGCGAGGAACATCGATTTCGACTGGCTGGCTTGTTCCGCCGCCTGCGCCATCTCCTGTAGTGACTCTTCCATTTTCACACGGGCCGAGACATCGACAAGAACGCAAATCGCCACATTTTCATTACGATAGCGCGAGTGCACAAAACTGATTTGCAGGTTGGTATGCGTGCTGGTCAACACATCGACAAAATTCACCTGCTGACCGCAGATAATTTGCGTTAATCGCTGTCGGTCTTCATGCGTCAGCATGTTCAGGTAGTTATGCGCCAACTCGTTGCTCAGGATATTCGTGCCATCCTGCGTCCGTAAAATACAGATCCCGACAGGCGCAGAAGCGACAATTTTGCGGTTAAACTGTTCGTGCTCTTCCAGTCTCTGCGCATCGCTTTCTGCCGGAATAAAGATCTTACGCTCATACATACGCGCCAGCGTAAACAGCGCCACACCCACCAGAACGTTCAGCAATATTGCATTCAGAATAAGAATTCGAATCCGCTCAAGCACCATATCTACCGGGACAGAGTAGACGATGCTGAGCGAAGATGGCGGTAAATTCTTCTTCAGTACCAGCTCATGAAAACCGGAGGTATAGCCAAACCAGGAGCGCTCCTGCATCCAGCGAGGATCGACTTTTAACCGGTTTTCCGGCCCGGTGAGCGAAATCAGCGTGTGGCCATTTTCATCAAGGATAGTCACGCCCATTGGTAAACTTCCCGGCGTGAAGAAATTCTCCATACGGATAGTCTGTTCAATTCCCAAGAGTGCTTGCAGGCGATTAGCCAGATAAACGGGTGTCAATGCGTAGAAATACCCAACCCCCATACGTGGCCCCTGGCTTATCCAGAAGAGATTGTTCCCGCGCTCGTCTTGTGGGGCATCCCGGTATTTTACGATACGTTCATGCAGACTTTTCAGTGCATCGTCTCGCTCGACAGGAATATCGCGCAGGCCAAAATCAGCCATACACAGGTTATCGCTCCCAATCAGGAAAACCCGGTTGAGATCGTAGGCTGCGGAGAAATTATCGCGCCAGTAGCGCATAAACCATGCCAGAGACTCCAGAGATCCTCGCCAGGTACTCCCCATTGCCGAACAATCAGAATCCGGGAACAATGGCTGAAAATCAGGAACCTCTGTTTTTTCATTGCGCCCTCGCAGCGCCAGCACTCCGTTTTCTGCCGTCAGTCGATTTTCAGCAATGTACTTCAACTCCTTCATGACATCGGACGTGCGCTGAATATAACGCTGAGCCTGATCGGAGCTTAAGTTAAACTCCTGACGAATCTCCGATTCTTTTTGATGCAACGCGTTAACGATGTAAAACACCGAAAACAGCACCACCAGAAGCCAAAGCAATAGCGCCAGCGCCCGAAACAGATAGCGAGAAACTTTGAGCGTGGTACGAAAGGAGACGAGGTATTTCAAGGGGGCGAGGCTCCGCCATTGGGGTAAAAAAGAATGTGGTTAAGGTAGCGGTAAATGGCCGCCGTCGCAATGCTCTCTCTTTGCAGGAATATGATACACCACGAAGACATGCTTGCCCTTAGTGTTGATAATCGGCGCTGGTCTGCAAACATAACATGGACGTTAGTATGGGTTTTCTTACCGGCTTTTATCCCCGGCGCTTACGCAATCAAATGATCCTGATGGCCATCATGCTGGTGAGCGTGCCGACAATCTCTATTGGTTATATCGTAGAAACCGAAGGACGTTCAGCAGTCTTATCCGAAAAAGAGAAAAAACTGTCGGCGGTGGTAAACCTGCTTAACGACGCACTGGGCGATGCCTTTAGCCACGGTAGCCAGTTGCCACGTGACGCACGCATTCGTGCGCTGAATGCCGAGTTAAGCCCCATTACTGAACGTATTACCCAGGCCTTTCCCGGCGCTGGCGCAGGTTATTACCATAAAGCGCTGGATGCTATTGTCACCTACGCCCCCTCCGCGCTTTACCAAAGTAATGTTGGGGTCACTATTGCCCCCGATCACCCCGGACGCGATGTGATGCGCAACAATACGCCTCTCGTCTTTTCGGGTCGCCAGGTACGCGGTGATATTCTTAACTCGATGATTCCTGTTGAACGCCATGGGGAAGTGGTCGGTTATATCTGGGCTAACGAGTTGACCGACGATATTCGCCAACAGGCCTGGAAGATGGATGTTCGCATAATGACAGTACTGGCGGCTGGGTTGCTCAGCAGTCTGCTGCTGATTATCCTCTTTTCCCGCCGCCTTGGTGTCAACATCGATATTATCACTAACGGCCTATCAACCCTGGCACATAAAACCCACGCCATGCTGCCTGACCTGCCCGGCGAACTTGGGCAAATCAGCCGCAGCGTCAATGCGCTAGCACAAACGCTACGGGAAACCAAAACCCTGAACGACCTGATCATTGAAAACGCAGCAGACGGCGTGATTGCGATAGACAGACAGGGCGACGTCACCACCATGAACCCAGCGGCGGAACAGATAACGGGATATAAGCGGCATGAACTGGTTGGACAATCCTATGCCACACTGTTCGCCAACACCCGTTTCAGCAGCCCGGTACTTGATACCCTGGAACACGGTACTGAGCATCTGGCCCAGGAGATCAGTTTTCCAGGACGGGAACGTATGATTGAGATCAGCGCCACCACCAGTCGAATCCATAACACCCACGGCGAAATGATCGGCGCCCTTGTGATCTTCTCAGATCTTACTGCCCGAAAAGAGGCACAGCGACGGTTGGCGCAAACAGAACGGCTGGCCACGCTGGGCGAGCTGATGGCTGGCGTGGCACATGAGGTGCGTAATCCACTGACCGCCATCCGCGGGTATGTGCAGATTATCCGCCAGCAAACAACGCGGACGGAACATCAGGAATATTTGTCGGTGGTGCTCAATGAAATTGACTCCATCAACAAAGTCATTCAACAACTGCTGGATTTTTCACGTCCGCGGCAAAGCCAGTGGCAGCGGGTACAGCTTGATACGCTGATTAAAGAAACGCTGATCCTCGTGCAAACCGCCGGTATTCAGGCACGGATAGCCTTTAGCGTTGAATCCAAGTGTACTCTGCCAGAGATCGTTGCCGATCGTGAACTCCTCAAGCAGGTGATACTCAATATTTTAATTAATGCTGTCCAGGCGATAGGCGCAAGAGGGGAAATACGGATCCGGACCTGGACGTACTCCCCGTTCCAGCAGGCTGTTACTATTCAAGACAATGGCTGCGGCATTGATATCGCTTTACAAAAAAAGATCTTTGACCCCTTTTTCACCACGAAAGCCTCGGGTACAGGTCTGGGGCTTGCGCTGAGCCAGCGTATTATTAACGCGCATCAGGGAGATATTCAGGTGACAAGCCAGCCGGGCTGCGGCACGACTTTCACTCTGATTTTACCGAACAACCCCCAGGGAAAACTGCCAGAATGAAAACCCCCTACCGTATTCTTATCGTGGACGATGAAGATAATGTTCGCCGTATGCTGGCTACTGCATTTTCCCTGCTGGGGCACGAAACCCACTGCGCCAGCAACGGCCAGGCCGCACTGAACCTGTTTTCCGACACCCGGCCAGATGTCGTCGTGATGGATATTCGTATGCCGGAATTAAACGGTATCGATGCCTTAAAAGTGATGCGAACGCAACAGCCCCGGGTTCCGGTGATCCTGATGACGGCCTATGCCGAAGTAGAAACCGCAGTTGAAGCCTTACGATGTGGTGCGTTTGATTATGTAATTAAACCTTTTGATCTCGATGAGCTTAATCTGGTGATCCAGCGCGCGTTACAATTGCAAGCGATGAAGCAGGAGATCCGCAATCTGCATCAAGCTCTGAACACCAGTTGGCAATGGGGGCATATTCTGACCAACAGCCCGGCGATGCTGGATATCTGCAAAGATACGGCAAAAATCGCCCTTTCACAGGCTAATGTACTGATCAGCGGTGAAAGTGGTACAGGAAAGGAGTTGATCGCCCGTGCCATTCACTACAACAGCCGACGGGCCAGCGGCCCGTTTATCAAGATTAACTGCGCCGCTCTGCCAGAATCCTTACTGGAAAGTGAACTCTTCGGTCATGAAAAAGGGGCATTTACTGGTGCGCAGACGCTGCGCCAGGGCTTGTTTGAACGTGCCCATCAGGGAACTCTGTTACTGGATGAAGTTGCCGAAATGCCCTTTTCCCTGCAGGCAAAGTTACTGCGTATCCTGCAGGAGAGAGAGTTCGAACGCATCGGTGGGCATCAGACCATTCGCGTTAATATTCGCATTGTCGCTGCCACAAACCGCGATCTTCAGGCGATGGTGAAGGCCGGAACATTTCGCGAAGATCTGTTTTACCGGCTGAATGTGATTCATCTGATATTGCCTCCATTACGCGAGCGTCAGGAGGATATCGGCCTGCTCGCTAACCATTTCCTGCAGAAATTCAGTTCAGAAAATCAACGCGATATTATCGAGTTTGACTCTACAGCCCTGGCATTGCTCACCCGATGGTCGTGGCCGGGTAATATCCGCGAACTGTCTAACGTGGTCGAACGGGCTGTCGTAATGAGTACCGGTGCAGTTATTTTTGCCGAGGATCTCCCTGCCCCATTCCACCATCCAGTCAGCACCAAAACCGCATTCAGACAGGTGCAGTCTGGGGAACGAAATTTGAAAGAAGAGATCAAGCGTGAGGAGAAACGGATCATTGTTGAAGTACTCGAACAGCAACAAGGCAACCGCACCCACAGCGCATTGATGCTGGGGATCAGTAGACGCGCCCTAATGTATAAGCTACAGGAATACGGGATCGACCCCGCAGATGGCTGATAGCCAAAATTGCTATGCAGAATTTTTCACAGTGCGCAAAATTCTGCATAGTCTCCCCCAAGAAACCCGTCACAACATAATAAAAATAAATCATTTATTTCAATTAGTTAATATAAAAATACTATCTTAATCAATCCTGGCATATCGCTTGCTATTCCCCAAACGTACCCAACATGGAGTATGCAAAAGGGAAACATAATGAAAACCAAACTGATTAACTTACAAGATGCCACCACTTTCTTTCGTGATGGCATGACTATTATGGTCGGAGGCTTTATGGGCGTAGGAACCCCGCCACGCCTCGTTGATGCCTTACTACAATCTGGCGTTCGCGATCTGACGTTGATTGCCAATGATACCGCCTTTATCGATACCGGTATCGGCCCACTAATCGTCAATGGCCGGGTAAGCAAAGTCATCGCCTCGCACATTGGCACCAACCCTGAAACAGGCCGTCGCATGATTGCGGGTGAGATGGAGGTCCGTCTGGTTCCGCAGGGCACGCTCATTGAGCAAATTCGCTGCGGTGGTTCAGGCCTTGGTGGTTTTCTGACCCCGACAGGCGTTGGCACCGTGGTGGCCGATGGCAAGCAAACCCTGCAACTTGAGGGGAAAACCTGGCTGCTCGAGCGCCCGTTACGTGCAGATCTGGCACTGATCCGTGCGCACCGCAGTGACCGTTCAGGCAACCTTACCTATCAACTCAGCGCCCGCAATTTTAACCCGCTAATCGCCCTCGCTGCTGACATCACTTTAGCTGAACCTGATGAGCTGGTGGAAACAGGCGCACTTCAGCCTGACCACATTATCACCCCAGGCGCCGTTATCGACCATATCGTCATTCCACAGGAGAGCTAATCATGGATGCTAAACAACGTATTGCGCGCCGCGTAGCCCTCGAGCTTCGTGATGGCGATGTGGTCAATCTGGGGATTGGGCTGCCGACGATGGTCGCCAATTACTTACCGGAAGATATTCACATTATGCTGCAGTCCGAGAACGGTTTTTTGGGGCTAGGGCCGGTCACAACCACGCATCCCGATCTGGTGAATGCCGGTGGACAACCGTGCGGTATTTTACCCGGTGCAGCTATATTCGACAGCGCCATGTCCTTCGCGCTGATCCGTGGTGGCCACATTGATGCCTGTGTGCTCGGTGGCTTGCAGGTGGATGAGCAAGCTAACCTCGCCAACTGGGTTGTTCCAGGGAAAATGGTTCCTGGCATGGGAGGCGCGATGGATCTGGTGACCGGTGCCCGTAAAGTGATTATTGCCATGGAGCATTGCGCCAAAGACGGTTCGGCAAAAATCCTTCGTCACTGCACCATGCCGCTCACAGCGCAGCACGCAGTCCACCTGCTGGTCACTGAACTGGCCGTATTCCGCTTTATCGACGGAAAAATGTGGCTGACAGAAATCGTGGAAAACTGCGACATTGCCAGCCTACGCGAAAAAACCGAAGCCCAATTTGACATCGCGGCTAATCTAATCATCCAGCGGGGTGACCTATGATTGGCCGTATCTCGCGCTTTATGACGCGCTTCGTAAGCCGCTGGCTACCTGATCCGCTGATCTTCGCCATGCTATTGACGCTGATAACTTTTGGCGTTGCTCTCTGGCTAACCCCGCAAACGCCAGTCCGCATGGTGAGATTCTGGGGCGATGGTTTCTGGAATCTGCTGGCATTCGGGATGCAAATGGCACTAATCATCGTGACGGGGCATGCGTTGGCCAGTTCCGGTCCGGTGAAAAGTCTACTGCGTACCGCCGCCTCTGTCGCCAAAACACCGGCACAGGGCGTAATGCTGGTGACCTTCTTTGGTTCGGTAGCCTGTGTCATCAACTGGGGTTTTGGTCTGGTAGTTGGGGCCATGTTTGCCCGCGAAGTGGCACGACGGATCCCTGGTTCTGACTATCCACTGCTGATTGCCTGTGCCTATATCGGTTTCCTCACCTGGGGCGGCGGCTTCTCTGGTTCGATGCCGTTGTTGGCGGCGACACCAGGCAACCCGGTGGAACATATCGCAGGACTAATTCCTGTCGGCGATACCCTGTTTACCGGCTTCAATATCTTTATCACTCTGGCACTGATTGCGGTTATGCCGTTTATCACACGCCTGATGACGCCAAAACCCGCCGATGTGGTCAGCATTGACCCTAAATTGTTACTTGAAGAGGCCGATTTTCAGAAGCAACTTCCTGCTGACGCACCACCGTCTGAACGCCTTGAAGAGAGCAGGATCCTGACGCTCATCATTGGCGCTCTGGGCATTGCTTACCTGGGCATCTACTTCGCGGAGAAAGGCTTCAATATCACCATCAATACCGTCAACCTGATGTTTATGATTGCCGGTCTTCTGCTACACAAAACACCCATGGCTTACATGCGCGCCATCAGCGCCGCAGCTCGAAGTACCTCTGGGATCCTGGTGCAATTCCCTTTCTACGCAGGGATCCAGTTGATGATGGAGCATTCCGGTCTTGGCGGACTCATCACTGAATTCTTCATTAATGTTGCCAACAAAGACACCTTCCCGTTGATGACCTTTTTTAGTTCCGCGCTGATCAACTTTGCCGTGCCGTCAGGCGGTGGTCATTGGGTGATTCAGGGGCCGTTCGTTCTGCCTGCCGCGCAGGCGCTCGGTGCCGACATTGGTAAATCCGTGATGGCTATCGCCTATGGCGAACAGTGGATGAACATGGCACAACCGTTCTGGGCGCTGCCTGCGCTGGCCATTGCCGGGCTTGGGGTACGTGACATCATGGGTTACTGCATCACCGCTTTGCTCTTCTCCGGCGTCATTTTTGTCATTGGATTGACCTTGTTCTGACAGCAATCACTTATTTTAAGGAACAGAAAAAATGAAAAACTGTGTCATTGTCAGCGCGACCCGCACCGCCATCGGCAACTTTAATGGCTCCCTGGCGTCTGTTAGTGCCGTCGATCTCGGCGCGACAGTCATCAGCGCCGCCCTGGAACGGGCGTGCCTCGATCCGAACCTGGTGGATGAAGTCATTATGGGTAACGTATTGCAGGCTGGGCTCGGGCAAAATCCGGCTCGCCAGGCTCTGTTAAAAAGCGGCATTGCCGAGACGGTCAGCGCCTTTACCGTCAACAAGGTTTGCGGCTCCGGTCTTAAAAGCGTGGCCCTGGCTGCGCAGGCCATCCAGGCAGGCGTGGCACAAGCCATCGTGGCTGGGGGCATGGAAAACATGAGCCAGGCACCGTATTTACTAGACGCCAAAGCCCGCTGGGGGTATCGCCTTGGAGATTCGCAACTCTCCGATGTTATCCTGCGCGATGGCCTGATCTGCGCCACCCACGGCTATCATATGGGGATCACGGCCGAAAACGTCGCCCGCGAATATGGTATAAGCCGGGAGATGCAGGACGAACTGGCCCTGCAGTCTCAACACAAAGCAGCAGCAGCCATCGCCTCAGGGGCCTTCCAGGCGGAAATTACCCCGGTTAACGTTACCACTCGCAAAAAGACTGTCCTCTTTGACCGTGATGAGTTTCCTAAAGTGGATTCAACTGCACAGGCTCTGGCAACACTGCGTCCGGCTTTTGACAAAGCCGGCACGGTCACCGCCGGAAATGCCTCCGGCATTAACGATGGGGCTGCGGCCCTTGTGGTTATGCTGGAGTCTGCAGCGCTGGCTGCCGGTTTACAGCCTCTCGCGCGGATCAAAGCTTATGCCAGCAGTGGTGTAGCCCCCTCACTGATGGGCATAGGACCAGTCCCTGCGACGCAAAAAGCCCTGCAGATGAGCGGGTTGCAACTGTCTGATATCGATCTGATCGAAGCCAACGAGGCTTTTGCCGCACAGTTTCTGGCTGTAGGCAAAAAGCTCGGTTTTGAGCCGCATAAGGTGAACGTCAACGGCGGGGCTATTGCGCTCGGGCATCCCGTAGGTGCCAGTGGAGCCCGTATCCTGGTAACGCTTCTGCATGCATTACAGGCACAGGACAAAACCCTGGGGCTGGCAACGTTATGCATTGGCGGCGGCCAGGGGATCGCCATGGTGGTAGAGAGAATGCGCTAAAAGAAAAGGGCCGGAAACCGGCCCTTTTTATGTCAGGAGACATTACTCGTCGGCATCATCTGCCGCATCATCGTCAGTATCGGCTTCCGGCACGATCTCATCATCGCCTTCCGCTACGCTACCATCGATGGAATCGAGCTCTTCGTCATCCACAGGTTCCGCAACACGCTGCAGACCCACCACGTTTTCATCTTCCGCTGTGCGGATGAGGATCACGCCCTGGGTGTTACGCCCTACCACGCTGATTTCAGAGACACGAGTACGCACCAGCGTACCGGCATCGGTAATCATCATGATCTGGTCACAATCATCTACCTGTACCGCGCCAACAACGGAACCGTTGCGCTCGGTCACTTTGATAGAGATAACGCCCTGCGTGCCACGAGACTTGGTTGGGTATTCGCCTTCAGCAGTACGTTTACCATAACCATTCTGCGTCACGGTCAGGATTGCACCTTCGCCACGCGGAATAATCAGGGAAACGACCTTGTCTTCACCCGCCAGTTTGATGCCACGTACACCTGTTGCAGTACGGCCCATCGCACGAACAGCGTTCTCTTTGAAGCGCACCACTTTACCGGCCGCAGAGAACAACATGACTTCATCCGTACCGGATGTCAGATCCACGCCAATCAGCTCATCACCGTCGTTCAGGTTGACGGCAATAATACCGGCTGAACGTGGACGGCTGAATTCGGTCAGTGCAGTTTTCTTCACTGTACCGCTGGCTGTCGCCATAAAGACGTTCACGCCTTCTTCGTACTCACGTACCGGCAGGATCGCGGTGATACGTTCGTTTGGTTCAAGCGGCAACAGGTTGACGATTGGACGGCCACGTGCGCCACGACTTGCTTCAGGAAGCTGATAAACCTTCATCCAGTACAGACGACCACGGCTGGAGAAGCAGAGGATCGTGTCATGGGTGTTTGCCACCAACAGGCGGTCAATAAAGTCTTCTTCTTTAATACGTGCTGCTGATTTGCCTTTACCACCACGACGTTGAGCTTCGTAGTCGGTCAGTGGCTGATACTTCACATAGCCCTGATGAGACAGGGTAACCACCACGTCTTCGCGGTTGATCAGATCTTCAATGTTGATATCAGAGCTATTCGCAGTGATTTCAGTGCGACGTTCATCACCAAACTGATCGCGGACCAGCTCCAGCTCTTCACGGATCACTTCCATCAGACGATCGGCACTGCCGAGGATATGCAGCAGTTCAGCAATCTGTTCCAGCAGCTCTTTGTACTCGTCGAGCAGTTTTTCATGCTCAAGGCCGGTCAGTTTCTGCAGACGCAGATCCAGAATGGCCTGGGCCTGCTGTTCAGTCAGGTAGTACTGACCATCACGCACGCCAAACTCTGGCTCCAGCCATTCCGGACGCGCCGCATCGTCGCCCGCACGTTCCAGCATCGCCGCAACGTTACCCAGTTCCCAAGGACGCGCAACGAGTCCAGCTTTCGCTTCTGCTGGCGTCGGTGCACGACGGATCAGCTCGATGATTGGGTCGATGTTTGCCAGTGCGACAGCCAGTGCTTCAAGGATATGAGCACGGTCACGCGCTTTGCGCAGCTCGAAAATAGTACGGCGAGTCACGACTTCGCGGCGGTGACGCACGAATGCACTCAGGATCTCTTTCAGGTTCATGATCTTCGGCTGACCATGGTGCAGTGCAACCATGTTGATACCGAAGGAGACCTGAAGTTGAGTCTGGGAGTACAGGTTGTTCAGTACAACCTCACCCACCGCGTCGCGTTTGATTTCGATGACGACACGCATCCCGTCTTTATCGGACTCATCACGCAGCGCGCTGATACCTTCAACACGTTTCTCTTTGACCAGCTCGGCGATTTTTTCAATCAGACGCGCTTTGTTCACCTGATAAGGGATTTCGTGAACAATGATGGTTTCACGGCCCGTTTTTGCATCGGCTTCCACTTCAGCGCGGGCGCGGATGTAAATTTTGCCGCGACCAGTACGGTAAGCTTCTTCGATGCCACGGCGACCATTAATGATAGCTGCCGTTGGGAAGTCCGGACCCGGAATGTGTTCCATCAGCCCTTCAATGCTGATGTCTTCATCGTCGATATAGGCCAGACAACCGTTGATCACTTCCGTGATGTTATGCGGTGGAATGTTGGTTGCCATACCTACGGCGATACCGGATGAACCGTTCACCAGAAGGTTAGGGATTTTCGTTGGCATAACGTCAGGAATTTTTTCCGTGCCGTCGTAGTTATCAACGAAATCAACCGTCTCTTTTTCCAGATCGGCCATCAGCTCGTGGGCGATTTTCGACATACGGATTTCCGTATAACGCATCGCCGCAGCGGAGTCGCCGTCGACAGAACCAAAGTTACCCTGACCATCTACCAGCATGTAACGCAGCGAGAAAGGCTGCGCCATACGCACGATCGTGTCATAAACGGCGGTATCACCGTGTGGGTGATATTTACCGATTACGTCACCAACGACACGGGCAGATTTTTTATAGGCTTTATTCCAGTCATTGCCCAATACGTTCATGGCGTATAGTACGCGACGGTGTACCGGCTTCAGGCCATCGCGGACGTCCGGCAGCGCACGGCCAACAATGACCGACATCGCATAGTCCAGATAGGAGCTCTTCAGCTCTTCCTCGATGTTAACCGGTGTAATTTCTCTCGCAAGGTCGCTCATCTAACCGCTATCCCTCTACTGTATCCCGGATTCAAAGGTCGCAAATTATAACACAACCGCTCTCAGACAGGTAAACCTGTATGCTTTATTCATGGGGATAGCCTGATATACTCCGAAGTCTTGCTAAATAAGGAGTAAAAGCACCCATGAATGCCGAAAAATCCCCGGTGACTCACAACGTTGATCATGAAGAGATCGCCAAATTTGAGGCGGTAGCGTCCCGTTGGTGGGATCTCGACGGTGAGTTTAAACCTCTGCACCGCATTAACCCACTGCGTCTTGGCTATATTGCGGAACGCTCTGGCGGTCTTTTCGGTAAAAAGATCCTCGACGTAGGCTGCGGTGGTGGCATTCTTGCAGAAAGCATGGCACGTGAAGGGGCGAGCGTTACCGGTCTGGACATGGGATTTGAACCGCTACAGGTGGCAAAACTCCACGCGCTGGAAAGCGGTATTCAGGTTGATTACGTACAAGAAACTGTCGAAGCGCATGCAGCAAAACACGCGCACCAGTATGACGTCGTCACCTGTATGGAAATGCTTGAACACGTACCTGATCCCCAGTCTGTCGTGCGTGCTTGCGCGAAGCTCGTTAAACCGGGTGGACAGGTGTTCTTCTCCACCATTAATCGTAACGGTAAAGCCTGGCTGATGGCCGTAGTCGGTGCAGAATACGTCCTGCGCATGGTCCCCAAAGGAACGCATGACGTGAAAAAATTCATCAAACCTGCTGAATTATTAAGCTGGGTCGACCAAACGTGGCTCAAAGAGCAGCACATCACAGGTCTGCATTACAATCCGTTAACCGATAAATTTAAGCTCGCACCCGGCGTGGATGTTAATTATATGTTGCACACAACTGCAAAAAACGACTAACGTCATCAACTATTCTTATAAAGATTGCGCGACATCATGTTGCGCAATTTTGACCTCTCGTTGAAGAAATCAGCACTCGATCAAATTTTCATTTTTTTTTATCGAATATTGACAATCCGTCCAGGCCTTACGGTACGTGGACTTAGCGTTTATTACGCTTCTGCAACCTCAATTTAACCTCAAAATCAACCCTTGTGCTGAAAAGATTCGATACTAGAATACTCACCATATAGCGTTTTTCTTATCGCAAACCCCCTACATGTAGTATTTATCCACAGAGTTAGTCACAAGACAGACCTGTGGATAAACGGGGGGATATTTTTTTATTTCACGGACAGGTAAAAACCCACATGAATCAGAGTCTGCTGGTGACAAAGCGCGACGGTACAACCGAGCGTATCAATCTGGACAAAATCCATCGAGTTCTCGACTGGGCAGCAGAAGGACTGAACAACGTATCTATTTCCCAGGTTGAACTGCGCTCCCATATCCAGTTTTACGACGGTATCAAAACGTCCGACATCCACGAAACCATCATCAAAGCAGCCGCAGATCTGATTTCTCGCGAAGCGCCAGATTATCAGTATCTCGCTGCGCGTCTGGCGATTTTCCACCTGCGTAAAAAAGCGTACGGTCAGTTCGAACCGCCAGCACTGTACGATCACGTGGTGAAAATGGTTGAGTTGGGCAAATACGACACGCATCTGCTGGAAGACTACACGGAAGAAGAGTTCGAGCAGATGAACGGGTTTATCGATCACTGGCGCGATATGAACTTCTCCTACGCCGCCGTGAAGCAACTCGAAGGCAAATACCTGGTTCAGAACCGTGTGACCGGCGAAATCTACGAGAGCGCACAGTTCCTGTATATTCTGGTTGCCGCCTGCCTGTTCTCTAATTATCCGCGTGAAACACGTCTGGAATACGTAAAACGTTTCTACGACGCAGTCTCTACGTTCAAGATTTCTCTGCCTACGCCGATTATGTCTGGCGTGCGCACACCAACCCGTCAGTTCAGCTCTTGCGTATTGATCGAGTGTGGTGACAGCCTGGATTCCATCAACGCCACCTCCAGCGCCATTGTGAAATATGTCTCTCAGCGTGCCGGTATCGGTATTAACGCGGGCCGTATTCGTGCTCTGGGTAGCCCAATTCGCGGTGGTGAAGCTTTCCACACCGGCTGTATCCCGTTCTACAAGCACTTCCAGACTGCGGTAAAATCCTGCTCTCAGGGCGGCGTGCGTGGTGGTGCTGCTACTCTGTTCTACCCGATGTGGCATCTGGAAGTCGAAAGCCTGCTGGTTCTGAAAAACAACCGTGGCGTTGAAGGTAACCGCGTGCGTCACATGGACTACGGTGTGCAGATCAACAAGCTGATGTACACCCGTCTGCTGAAAGGTGAAGAGATCACCCTGTTCAGCCCATCTGACGTCCCTGGCCTCTACGATGCGTTCTTCGCTGACCAGGATGAATTCGAACGTCTGTACACCAAATATGAGAAAGACAACAGCATCCGCAAGCAGCGCGTGAAAGCGGTAGACCTGTTCTCCCTGATGATGCAGGAACGTGCCTCTACCGGCCGTATCTACATTCAGAACGTTGACCACTGCAACACCCACAGCCCATTTGACCCGGTGGTTGCGCCAGTGCGTCAGTCTAATCTGTGCCTGGAAATCGCCCTGCCAACCAAACCGCTGAACGACGTTAACGACGAAAGCGGTGAAATCGCCCTGTGTACGCTGTCAGCGTTCAACCTGGGAGCGATCAAAAGCCTGGACGAGCTTGAAGAGCTGGCTGTGCTGGCAGTACGTGCACTGGATGCCCTGCTGGACTACCAGGATTACCCAATCCCGGCCGCAAAACGTGGCGCAATGGGCCGTCGTACCCTGGGTATTGGCGTGATCAACTTTGCCTACTGGCTGGCGAAAAACGGCAAGCGTTATTCTGATGGCAGTGCGAACAACCTGACGCACCAGACGTTTGAAGCAATTCAGTACTACCTGATGAAAGCCTCTAATGAGCTGGCAAAAGAGCAAGGCGCGTGTCCGTGGTTCAACGAAACCACCTATGCGAAAGGCATTCTGCCGATCGACACCTACAAAAAAGACCTGGACGCGATTGTCAGCGAACCGCTGCACCTCGACTGGGAAGGTCTGCGTGAGTCCATTAAAACTCACGGCCTGCGTAACTCTACGCTCTCTGCCCTGATGCCGTCCGAGACCTCTTCGCAGATCTCTAACGCCACCAACGGTATCGAGCCACCGCGCGGCCACGTCAGCATTAAAGCGTCAAAAGACGGCGTGTTGCGTCAGGTTGTTCCAGATTACGAAACGCTGGGTAACAACTACGAGTTGCTGTGGGAAATGCCAAACAACGACGGCTACCTGCAACTGGTGGGTATCATGCAGAAGTTTATCGATCAGTCGATCTCTGCTAACACCAACTACGACCCGACACGTTTCCCGTCCGGAAAAGTGCCAATGCAGCAATTGCTGAAAGACTTGCTCACTGCCTATAAATTTGGCGTTAAAACCCTGTACTATCACAACACCCGTGATGGTGCAGAAGATGCGCAAGACGACCTTGCTCCTTCTATCCAGGACGATGGCTGCGAAAGCGGCGCATGTAAGATCTAATGAAAGGCGGGGATATCCCCGCCTTTATTTCGTAAGACAGGACTCCCAACTCATGGCATACACCACCTTTTCACAGACGAAAAACGACCAGCTCAAAGAGCCGATGTTCTTCGGCCAGCCAGTCAACGTGGCACGCTACGATCAGCAAAAATATGACATCTTCGAAAAGCTGATTGAAAAGCAACTCTCCTTCTTCTGGCGTCCGGAAGAAGTGGATGTTTCCCGCGATCGTATTGATTTTCAGGCGTTGCCGGATCATGAAAAACATATTTTCATCAGTAATCTGAAGTATCAGACGCTGCTGGATTCCATTCAGGGTCGTAGCCCGAACGTGGCGCTGCTGCCGCTGATCTCCATCCCAGAGCTGGAAACCTGGGTTGAAACCTGGGCCTTCTCCGAGACGATCCATTCCCGCTCTTACACCCATATCATCCGCAACATCGTTAACGATCCGGCTGTGGTGTTTGACGATATCGTTACCAACGAGCAGATCCAAAAACGTGCCGAAGGGATTGCCCACTACTACGATGAGCTCATCGAGATGACCAGCTACTGGCATCTGCTGGGCGAAGGTACACACAATGTGAACGGCAAAACCGTTACCGTGAATCTGCGTGCGCTGAAAAAACAGCTGTACCTGTGCCTGATGAGCGTGAACGCGCTGGAAGCCATTCGCTTCTACGTGAGCTTCGCCTGCTCCTTCGCCTTTGCTGAACGCAAGCTGATGGAAGGGAATGCCAAAATCATTCGCCTCATCGCCCGCGATGAAGCCCTGCACCTGACTGGCACGCAGCACATGCTGAACCTGCTGCGCAGCGGAACGGATGATCCAGAGATGGCGGAAATCGCAGAAGAGTGCAAACAGGACTGTTATGACCTGTTCGTGCTGGCGGCTCAGCAGGAGAAAGAGTGGGCAGATTACCTGTTCCGCGACGGCTCCATGATTGGCCTGAATAAAGACATTCTGTGCCAGTATGTTGAGTACATTACCAACATCCGCATGCAGGCTGTCGGTCTTGATCTGCCGTTCCAGACGCGCTCCAACCCGATTCCATGGATCAACACCTGGCTGGTGTCCGATAACGTGCAGGTTGCGCCGCAGGAAGTGGAAGTGAGTTCTTATCTTGTGGGTCAGATCGACGCGGAAGTTGATACTGACGACCTGAGCAACTTCCAGCTCTGATGACGCGCGTAACCCTTCGCCTTTCTGGCACAGAAGTGCTGTGTCAGGAAGAGCACCCTTCTCTGCTGGTGGCGCTTGAAGCGCATCAGGTTGAGGTAGAGTACCAGTGTCGTGCCGGGTATTGCGGCTCCTGCCGCTGCCGCCTGGTCGCAGGCCAGGTCGACTGGCTGACCGAACCGCTGGCCTTTATCAACGAAGGGGAAATTTTGCCCTGCTGCTGCCGGGCAAAAGGCGATATTGAGATCGAGATGTGATTGCCCTGGTTCCCTCTCCCCGTGGGAGAGGGTTAGCAGTTCGTAGGCCGGGTAAGGCGCAGCCGCCACCCGGCAATTTCAGCGTTTATCCTTCAAAAAACCTACCGCTTTATCCGGGAAATCCGTAAACAATCCGTCCACGCCCGCCTGGTTATACAACACGTCGTACAGTTGGTTCACGTCCGTCGCATACTCCGGTAGCTGGTCTGCACGCACCGTGTAAGGATGCACCTGCATCTTACTGGCATGTGCTTCTTTCACCATATCCGTCAGCTTCACGTGACCCGCCGTTGAGCCTTGTGCCACCAACATATGGTAATCCGGCCCAATACCGTCAGCGTACTGCGCAATCTGCTTCATCGCGCCCGGCGTAAACATCCAGTCGTAGTTGTAGTTCGCCCACTTCCCGTCAGGCTGTTTCTCCTGGGTTTCATTCCAGTCGGTATAGGCAATCAGCTGCACCAGGTTGAGGTTCATCCCCATCTTTGGTTCCAGCTCGGTTTTAATGCGCTTCAGTTCAGCGGCATCAAAACATTGCAGATAGACCTTGTCCTTCTTGCTGGTGTAGCCGTACTGTTTCAGCACTTCCAGCGTTTTCACCGCAATATCTTTCCCTTCCTGATGGTGGAACCACGGCGCTTTAATTTCCGGGTAAATACCGATATTTTTGCCCGTCGAGTGGTTCAGCCCCTGAACAAACTCAATCTCCTCTTCAAAGGTATGAATACGGAAATCAGATTTGCCCATCGGGAAACGCCCCGGATAGACCTGTACCGTCTTGCCGTTCTCAATCCCGAAGCCTTCGGTAAATTTCAGCGAACGGATCTCATCGAGCGTGAAATCAATGGCGTAGTAGCGGCCATCTTTACGGGCGCGGTCCGGGAAACGTTCTGCCACGTCCGTAACACGGTCAAGATAGTGGTCATGCAGGACAACCAGATGGTCGTCCTTCGTCATCACCAGATCCTGCTCCAGGTAATCGGCCCCTTGTGCATAAGCCATCGCTTTGGCCGGGAGCGTATGCTCTGGCAGATAGCCGCTCGCGCCACGATGGGCGATAACAATCTTTTCGGCGGCCAGTGCAGAACCCGTCATTAACCCCACCAGCAGCAGGCTCGTGGCGAATTGAGTTAATTTCATCACACACTCCTTATTGACGACGCGCGAGCATTTCGGCGTGGTGACGTTTCTCACCAAACATCACGATAATTAACAGCAGAACAGCCAGCACGCTGCCGCCAATCATCACCATAAAGCCACCATCCCAGCCGAAGAAGTCCACGGTATAACCCACGATGGCACTCGCCGCGACGGAACCACCGAGGTAGCCGAACAAGCCGGTAAAGCCTGCCGCCGTCCCAGCTGCTTTTTTCGGTGCAAGCTCCAGCGCATGCAGACCAATCAGCATGACCGGACCATAAATCAGGAAGCCGATCACAATCATACAAATCATATCAACGCCAGGGTTACCCGGCGGGTTGAGCCAGTAAACCACCGTCGCAATGGTCACCAGCGTCATAAAGAAGACACCCGTTGCACCACGATTGCCTTTAAACACCTTATCTGACATCCAGCCGCAAAGCAGCGTGCCAGGGATCCCTGCATATTCATACAGGAAGTAAGCCCAGGAGGATTTATCCAGCGCAAAATGCTTCACCTCTTTGAGATAGGTCGGTGACCAGTCGAGGATGCCGTAACGCAGCAGGTAGACAAAGACGTTCGCTATCGCGATATACCACAGCAATTTATTGGGCAGAACGTACTTCATGAAGATCTGCTTCGCCGTCAACTCTTCTTCATGTTGTTCGCTGTAATCGTCCGGGTAATCATTCTTGTACTCTTCAATAGGGGGCAATCCGCAGGACTGTGGCGTATCGCGCATCAGTGCAAAAGCAATAATCGCCACCAGAACCGCGCCAAAGGCAGGCATGTAAAGCGCGGCTTTCCAGTCGTTAAACCACGCCATTCCCAGCAGGAAAAGCAGTGGCGGGATACCGCCGCCCACGTTATGCGCGCAGTTCCACACCGAGACAATGCCACCACGCTCTTTCTGCGACCACCAGTGCACCATCGTACGCCCACACGGCGGCCACCCCATCCCCTGGAACCAGCCACATAAGAACAGCAGAACAAACATGATGGCAATGCTGGAGGTTGCCCACGGCACAAACCCCATAAACAACATGACCGCAGCCGCAAGAATCAACCCTGCCGGTAAAAATACACGCGGGTTCGAGCGGTCTGACACCGACCCCATAATGAATTTGGAAAAGCCATAAGCAATCGAGATCCCGGACAGCGCAAACCCCAGATCGCCGCGCGAAAAGCCCTGCTCAATCAGATAGGGCATAGCCAGGGTAAAGTTTTTGCGTACCAGATAGTAAGCCGCATATCCGAAGAAAATGCCCAGGAAGATTTGCCAGCGCAGGCGACGGTATAGCGGATCAATCTCTGCCTCTGGCAGACGCGCCCGATGCGGCGCAGGTTTGAAGATACTCAGCATGACAGCCTCCGTGGCCATAGATTGAATTTTCGGGGGTTTAACTGCCCCACGACTCCAGAGAGGCGGCGATGTTAAAAAATCACGGTGATTGTTACTGTGAATCAACGCACATATTGTTACAGAAATATGACAAAGTGCGCAAAAAGGCGCACGAAATCACGTTTCACTTTCGTATAACGCTCGATTATGTTCGAAATCAAACAAACCGTGCTATCCATGTGGCTAAATGGTAAAAAAACGAACACGAGGGAAGACAATGACAACTCACGATCCCCGCTATAGCGATGTGATTATCATTGGCGGTGGCGCTACCGGTGCAGGCATTGCACGAGATTGCGCGCTACGAGGCTTAAGCGTTACGCTTCTGGAACGTCACGACATTGCGACTGGCGCAACCGGACGCAATCATGGCCTGCTTCACAGCGGCGCACGATACGCGGTAACGGACAGCGAATCTGCCCGCGAGTGTATTGCTGAAAACCAGATCCTCAAACGCATTGCTCGTCATTGCATCGAACCAACCAACGGTCTGTTCATCACACTCCCGGAAGATAGCCTGGCCTTCCAGCACACGTTTATTACGGCCTGTCTCGCTGCCGGTATTGATGCCGAAGCTATCGATCCCGCTCTCGCCCGCCGCATTGAGCCCGCCGTCAACCCGGCACTCACAGGGGCAGTCAAAGTCCCCGACGGCACAGTTGATCCTTTTCGCCTGACTGCTGCCAATATGCTGGATGCCCGCGAACATGGCGCACGTATTCTCACAGGGCATGAGGTGACCGGGCTTATTCGCCAGGGTGATACTGTGTGTGGCGTTCGGGTCTTTGATCCGCAATACAAGGAACACAGCGAACTGTATGCCAGCGTGGTAGTGAATGCGGCGGGGATTTGGGGGCAACGTATTGCGGAATATGCGGATTTGTCGATCCGAATGTTCCCGGCCAAAGGGTCGCTGCTGATCCTCGACCACCGCATTAATAACCACGTGATCAACCGCTGCCGCAAGCCGTCTGATGCCGATATCCTGGTACCTGGCGATACGATTTCCTTGATTGGGACCACCTCAACCCACGTTGACTACAGCGAGATCGACGTTAACCGGGTCACCGCCGAAGAGGTTGATATTTTGCTACGAGAAGGGGAAAAATTGGCCCCAATAATGGCGCAAACCCGCATTCTCCGTGCCTACGCCGGTGTACGCCCACTGGTGGCCAGCGATAACGATCCCAGCGGGCGTAACGTCAGCCGGGGGATTGTGTTGTTAGACCACGCTGAGCGCGACGGGATGGAAGGCTTTATAACTATTACCGGCGGCAAACTGATGACCTACCGGCTGATGGCACAGTGGGCTACGGATGCCGTGTGCCGTAAGCTTGGCAATACTCAGCCGTGTATCACGGCGACGCAATCCCTTCCCGGCTCACAGCAATCCACAGAAAAAACGCTGCATAAAATCATCTCGCTTCCGGCGCCTTTGCGCGGCTCAGCCATCTACCGCCATGGCGACAGAACGCCGTCGTGGCTCGGTGAAGGGCGTCTCAGCCGCAGCCTGGTATGCGAGTGTGAAGCGGTTACCGCAGGCGAGGTGCAATACGCCGTAGAAAATCTGACGGTGAATAACCTGCTTGATTTGCGCCGCCGTACACGCGTGGGCATGGGGACCTGCCAGGGTGAACTGTGCGCATGTCGCGCTGCCGGGTTATTGCAGCGTTTTCATGTCTCCACCTCAACCCAGTCGCTGGATCAGCTCAGCGACTTTTTGAATGAACGCTGGAAAGGCGTGCAGCCCGTCGCCTGGGGAGATGCCCTGCGCGAAAGCGAGTTTACCCGCTGGGTATATCAGGGGCTGTGTGGTCTGGAAAAGGGGCAACACGATGAAATTTGATACTGTAATCATTGGCGGTGGACTGGCAGGTGTACTCTGCGGGCTGAAACTGACACAACACGGCCTGCGCTGCGCCATTATCAGCCGCGGTCAGAGCGCACTGCATTTTTCGTCTGGATCGCTGGATTTGCTGGGAGCCTTACCCGATGGCACGCCGGTAAACGCCCCACTGGCGACCCTGAGTCAGCCCGATATTCTGCCATCAGAACATCCTTATAGCCTGATAGGCTCGCAACCTATCGCCCGTCTCGTCCATGAGGCAGAAGCGCTACTGGCAACCTGCGGGGCGCGGTTGCAAGGTAATGCTCACCATAATCATCAGCGCGTTACGCCACTTGGGACTCTGCGTTCAGCCTGGCTAAGCCCTGAGGAAGTCCCTGTTGCCCCTCTCACCGCTCAACGCATACTGGTTGTCGGCATCAGTGGTTTTCTGGATTTCCAGCCTCATCTGGCCACGGCTTCTCTTCGCCATCAGGGGATCAACGCAGATACAGCAGAAATAGAACTTCCTGAGCTTGACGTCCTGCGTGATAACGCCAGTGAGTTTCGGGCAGTGAATATTGCCCGGTTCCTGGATAACGAAGACAAATGGCCACTGCTCTTTGAGGCACTAAAACCGCTCAGCAATACCTGCGACAGCCTGTTTATGCCTGCCTGCTTTGGCTTAACCGATAACCGGCTCTGGCGCTGGCTTTCAGACCGTCTCCCCTGCAACGTGGGGTTACTGCCTACACTGCCGCCGTCTGTGCCCGGTATCCGCCTGCATAACCAGCTCCAGCGCCAGTTTATCGCCCAGGGTGGCATCTGGATGGCAGGTGACGAGGTAAAAAAAATCACCCTTACTGGCGGAGGCGTCAGCGAGGTCTGGACCCGAAATCATGACGATATCCCCTTGCGAACACGCTTTGCGGTGCTGGCGAGCGGCAGTTTCTTTAGCAACGGATTATTGAGCAACCGCGACGGCATCCGGGAGGCCATTCTCGGGCTGGATGTGAGACAAAGCGCATCGCGCGCAGACTGGTATCAGAGTGACTTTTTCACCCCACAACCCTGGCAACAGTTTGGTGTGATCGTCGATAACAACCTGCACCCACAGTTATCTGGAGTATCGGTCGACAATCTCTACGCCATCGGATCGATTTTGGGTGGCTTTGATCCCATCGCTCAGGGCTGCGGCGGTGGTGTTTGTGCCATGTCGGCGCTGTATGTTGCAGAACAGATTTGCCATCGCGCAGAGGCAGAAAAATGAACGATACCCGCTTCGAAAGCTGCATTAAATGCACGGTTTGTACCACTGCTTGCCCGGTGAGCAGCGTGAATCCGCGTTATCCTGGCCCAAAACAGGCTGGCCCCGACGGCGAGCGTCTGCGCCTGAAAGACGGAGCGTTGTACGATGAAGCGCTAAAATACTGCATCAACTGTAAACGTTGTGAAGTGGCCTGCCCTTCGGATGTCAAAATTGGCGACATCATCCAGCGTGCACGCGCACGTTACAGCACGCAAAAACCCACGCTGCGCGATGCCATTCTCAGCCATACCGATCTGATGGGAAGCGTCTCAACGCCCTTTGCACCGCTGGTCAATGCCGCCACGTCGCTCAAACCTGTGCGCCAGTTGCTCGATGTGGCGCTCAAAATCGATCACCATCGTAGTCTACCGAAATATTCCCTCGGTACATTCCGTCGCTGGTACAAATCAGTGGCGGCAGAACAGGCACAATATGCCGATCAGATCGCGTTTTTCCATGGTTGCTACGTGAATTACAACCACCCGCAGTTAGGGAAAGATCTGCTTAAGGTACTGAACGCCATGGGTACGGGCGTACAGTTGCTCAATAAAGAGAAGTGCTGTGGCGTACCGCTGATTGCGAACGGCTTTACAGCAAAAGCACGTAAACAGGCTCAACATAATGTCACATCACTTCGTGAGGCGATCGACGGGAAAGGCCTTCCGGTACTGGCCACATCATCCACCTGCACTTTTACACTGCGCGATGAGTATCCTCATCTGCTTGACGTGGATAACAGCGGCCTGCGCGAACATATCGAACTGGCGACACGCTATCTCTGGCGCAGACTGGATGCAGGAGAGACGCTCCCGCTGGGCCAGTTGCCGCTGAAAGTGGTTTATCACACACCCTGTCACATGGAAAAAATGGGATGGTCGCTGTATACCCTCGAACTACTGAGATTAATTCCTGGACTGGAGCTGACGATACTGGATTCACGCTGCTGTGGCATTGCGGGAACCTACGGCTTCAAAAGTGAAAACTACGCCACATCGCAAGCCATCGGTGCGCCGTTGTTCCGGCAAATTGAGGAGAGTGGCGCTGACCTGGTGGTCACCGATTGTGAAACCTGCAAATGGCAAATTGAGATGTCTACCAGCAAGCGCTGCGAACATCCAATCACGCTGCTGGCTAAGGCGCTGGGCTAATAGCTATTGCCGGGGTGATGCGACCCCGGCAAAGGTGTCATTCGATGAACAGCGACTCGACCACATTGATCCAGCCGTGTTCGCTGGCGACCTCTTTCCCGTTCAGCCAGCGACGCAGCATGTTCAGCGCCATCATGGCACACACTTCCTGACGTACAGCCAAACTGTGGCGGGTAATGCTCATTTTAACCCGCAAGGCATAGGTTCCTTCAGGCGTCGCCAGCGCAAAGTTAAGATGTTCATCATCAAGCCCACCCACAGCCAGCGCCAGGCCAGCAAAATGGTTGACTCTTCGCTCGGCCGCCCAGCGTGCAGTTTGCATCAGCGTCTCTTGCTGGAACGGCACAACTTCACTGGCCAGCAGTGGGGCTACAGCCCGTGAAAGCTGCAACGCCAGCAACCCTCCCGTAAACTGCTCGCTTAAGGTCAGACTCAACTGACGCGCCTGCAAGTGGCGCGAGATCTGCGCAGGCAAACCTTCTGTTCCTTCAAAGATCAGGCTTTCTCCCGCTACGCGTTGTACTTCTGGCCACAGGGCCAGCATAGCGTCTTTTTCGGTTGCCGGGCCTGTCAGTTTCAGCTCGATGATGGGCATTGAAGAGCGATACCCCATCGACACACCAGGCGGCAGCGGCAGAGGGTCAAGGCTTTGCGCCAGGTCGCTTTCGGAACGGCCAAATGTGGTGAGTCGTAAACAAAGAGGTGGTTCAGGCAAAGTAAACCGCTCGCGCAGACGCGGCAGGATCTGCTGCTCAACCATGACTTTAAATTCGGACGGCACGCCGGGGGTGAAAAACATCACACAGCGGTTCAGCGTGACGGCGAATCCGCAGGCCGTACCAACCGGATTATCGATGAACTCAGCACTGGCAGGAATTTCTGCCTGCTTGCGGTTGCTCGGGGCCATCACCCGGCCACGCTCAGCAAAGAACCGTTCCATCTGGGCCAGCCAGGCTTCGTGCAGAACCAGCCCTTCACCTTTCGCCGTCGCCGCAGCCAATGCGCTTAAATCATCACTGGTGGGGCCAAGTCCGCCATTTACGATCAGGACATCAGCATGTTCACTACGCTCACGCAAAATATTGACCAGCGACTCCAGGTTGTCACCCACGGTATTGCGGCGCGTTAACGGTAATCCCTGTTCAAAGAAAAAATCGGCTAACCAGGCGGCATTGGTATCGGTAATTTGTCCATGCAGCACTTCGTCGCCGGTGGATAACATCTCCACGTTAATCATTGTGTTCTCCCGCTTATATGGTCAAAACACTATAGCGCAATTGAATGTGGGGAGAAGAGAGAAACTGGCGCGACAGAACGCCGCGCCGAAGAGATCAGAAACCTGCGCTTACACCAACATACGGACCATCAGCCAGTGCGTTGTCACGATTACCATCTTTACCGGCGAGGTTCAGATAACGGTAACCCGCTTCAACAGTGATAGGACGCATAATCGTCCAGCGTGCTCCTGCGTTAGCTTCTTCATAGCTGTCGATACCGCTGGAGAGCGAATCAGGAGAGTAGTAGTACTCACCGAACAGGCCGAAGCTGTCGCCGATTTTCCATTGCAGACCGCCGCCAACAGCCGCCGCGTAGCCTTCATCACCGTTATTCGGATTGGTATAAATGCCTTTGCCACCAACCGTTGCCAGGAATGGCCCCAGTGGAATATTCAGACCCAGGCCGAGGCTAGCCGCATCACCGTCGTCATCGTTATGCGTCCAGTTACCTGTCATCGCCAGACCGGAGGTTTCCGTCCCCAGTCCAAAACCGAGGTTGGTGTAGTCCTTGCCTGCCTGACCGCTAAAAGAAATGGCGTTAGCCGCCGCTGAAACAAACATCAGGCCACCAAGACCCAGTAATGCCACTTTTTTCATTGTCGTGATCCCACACAATTTAATTAGAGATGCTCCAAAACCGCGAGATTTTAACCCGAGGCTCTCCGGGATCAAGCGCTCTGCGTGCGCCAGACAATAAGTTTGTAACGATTTGATACCACGGAAGATGTTGCTAGCCCTTCAGCGATGCATTCACCCACTGCTGCAATGCACGACGCGAAATCTTAATTCCCCCGTTTTTGAGTTCAGCAGGAAGGATCAGCCAGTGAACAGGCTGCTGAAAACGCGCCAGCCTGTCATTTACCCAGACCGGGAATTGCGTAATGTCCGCACCGGGTTCGCACTCCACCACAGCAACGGGACGCTGCCCAAACTCAGCATCGTCCAGCGGGACAATAAACACCTGGCTTATCTGCGGATGCGTGGCAATAACACGCTCCAGTGTTTCTGGCTGGATCCCTTCTCCACCGCTGAAAAAGAGATTATCCATACGACCGAGGATCGTCAGCCGTCCGTCGTGAATTTCACCGCGATCGCGGGTGGCAAACCAGCCCTGCGCATTCACCAGTGGGAGCAGGACGCCATTTCGCCAGTAGCCTGCCGCCATGCTCTGTGCCCTTAGCCAGACTTCCCCTTCGACGACCCGCACATCCCTGCCTGGTAACGCGCAGCCCACATCTGGCTCGCCATCCGCCTCTTTTGCACACACCGTCGAGGCAAACTCAGTCAGACCATAGCCACACCAGGTGCGAATGCCCTGCTCTCGCGCCTTGAGCGTCAGTTCTACCGGGATCGCTGCGCCACCCAACAGCACGGCCTTTAGCACGATGGGGTGCGGCGTATTGAGCAACCGCCAAAGCTGCGTTGGAACCAGCGACGCGTGAGTACAACCCTGCAAAGCCTGCTCCAGCGGCTGCTTTTCGCGCACGGTCAGACGCGCACCGGCCTGCAGCCAGCGCCATAAAATACCCTGACCTGAAACGTGAAAGAGCGGCAGTGACAACAACCAGTCGTCCTCACCGCGATAGGACATCAGCGCCAGAACGCCTTTCGCACTGGCAAGATGGGCTGCACACGTGTGTACAGCGGCTTTTGGCAACCCGGTAGAGCCGGAAGTCAGCGTCATCGAGGCCAGGCGTTCCGGCTGCCATGCCACGCTGTAATGCCCCGGTTCTTCACGCATAACCAGCGCAGGCAGGCCGGCAAACGCCCCGTTCAGTACCAGCGAAAAACGCAATGTCATCTGAGGCAACAACACATCCAGGAGTGGATGCGGCAACTGCGGATTAACCGGTAAAACGCGCGCGCCACATTGCAGCAGAGCAAGCCACGCCAGTAGCGTTTGTGGATGGTTGTGGGCAAGCAGCATCACACCGTCACCCTCATTCACACCCTGCGAATGAAAACCGGTGGCAAGACGATCTACACGCTCACACAACTGCTGCCAGTTAAGCGACTCATCATCCAGGCGCAGCGCTGGCTGAGAGGCAAAATGCGCGCACCAGTGCCGCCACGGCCAGTCGGGAAAACTCATCGCAATGGCTCCAGCGCCTCAATACCCAGACATGGAAGCGAACTCCCCGGCCATTGACGAATGAGCTGCGCCTGCATCAGATTCAGCGTATCCAGCCCTGGTGTGGTATTTGGCGTTAACCAGGCGGCAATGCGCGCCAGCTGCGTCAGGCCAAGACTGGATTCAATGGATGAACTGATGACGGCCGTCAGACCGCAAGCGCGCGCAGAAAGGACCTGTTCGCGGATCTTTTCCAGGCTCCCCGTCAACGTTGGTTTGATGACCACCGCACTGACGCCCGGCTCAGCATCAAACCGGAAATCCGCTTCACGCAGGCTCTCGTCCCAGGCGATAGCAATTCCGGTTTCCTGGGCGAAAGCACGCGAATCATCACGGGTTTTACAGGGTTCTTCCAGAAACGCAATGCGGTTGCGCCAGGCCGGATTGACGTATTTCGCAAATTGCTGTGCTTTCAGCGGGGTCCATGCGCGGTTGGCATCCAGACGCAGGTGAAGATCAGGAATCGCTTCCAGCAGCAGGTTTACCACCATCCCGTCACGAACGGCCTCATACAACCCGACTTTGATCTTCGCCACTTTCTCACCTGGCATGGCGGAAAGCAGTGCGAAGAGTTCATCCGGATCACCGGTACACAATGGCGCAGCATGATAATTCGCCTCAGCAGGCAAACTGCCGCTCAGTTCTGCCAGAGCGCAGCTGATCCCGAACGCTGCCGACGGGATATCGGGCAACGAAGGGTTGGCCCCATCTCGCCAGGCATCCACCCATGACATCAATGCCGTCTGAGCATCATCCATCGACTCCTGGCTGAACCCCGGAAGTGGCGAAATCTCGCCCCATCCATTCCGTTCACCTTGCTGCAAATGAACGAAAAGCCCCTCACGGGTTTTTAACCGCCGTTCACGCAGCACCACGCCCGCGTCCATCGGTATCTGCCAACGGTAAACCTGCGCGCCACGCATTATGGGTTCCGTTTGTATTTGCTGAAGTCTGGCTGGCGTTTTTCGTTAAACGCGTTGCGCCCTTCCTGACCTTCTTCGGTCATGTAGAACAGCATTGTGGCGTTACCGGCCAGCTCTTGCAGACCCGCCTGACCATCGCAGTCGGCATTCAGTGCAGCTTTCAGGCAGCGCAGTGCCATCGGGCTGTTTTGCAGCATTTCGCGACACCAGCGGACGGTCTCTTTTTCGAGGTCGGCAATAGGCACAACGGTGTTGACCAGGCCCATATCCAGCGCTTCTTTGGCATTGTACTGACGGCACAGGAACCAGATTTCGCGCGCTTTTTTCTGGCCGACAATACGCGCCATGTAGGATGCCCCCCAGCCGCCATCGAAGGAGCCGACTTTCGGGCCCGTCTGGCCAAAAATGGCGTTCTCAGCTGCGATAGTCAGGTCACACATCATATGGAGCACATGACCGCCACCGATGGAGAAACCTGCGACCATTGCGACAACCGGTTTCGGACAGGTGCGGATCTGGCGCTGGAAATCGAGCACGTTCAGGTGATGTGTACCCGCATCATCCTGGTATCCGCCGTAGTCGCCGCGGACTTTCTGATCGCCACCGGCGCAGAACGCTTTTTCACCTTCACCAGTCAGCACGATCACACCGATATTGTCGTCATAGCGCGCATCTGCCAGCGCCTGGATCATCTCTTTCACGGTCAGTGGACGGAAAGCGTTACGCACCTGCGGACGGTTGATGGTGATTTTAGCAATGCCGTCAGCGGATTTATGGTAGCGAATGTCGGTGTAACCTTCGGAGCAGTCTTGCCATTCAACCGGTGCATAGAGCATGTGTTCATCAGGATAGATCATTGAGAGTCCTTTATTCGAAGACGCAGTATCTGAGCCAGACTCGCGGCAACCGCGTCCGGGTTTTCCCGGTGGGCGTTGTGTCCGGCATTAGGGATCACATGGCATTCGGTGTTCAGTTCCGCCGCAATGGCTGCGAACTTTTCATCACGTTCACCATATAAATAGTAAAAAGGAAAATTGCGCGCGCTGAGCGGCATACGAAGATCGGGCTGGACAGCAAGCGAAGTGGCCAGGAGCATATCCGCCAGATGCATGCCGTGGTTCTGGCTACGCAGGGCGACCAGACCTGTGCGTTGGGCATCCGTCAGGGAGGCAAAAACGGGCTGGTGATACCAGTCGGTAAAAACCTTATCCAGCGGCTCGGAGCGAAAACGTGTCGCCCAGGCCATATCGGACCGGTATCTCGCCTCACGTTCATCAGGGTTCTGTAGACCAGGATGCCCGCCTTCAACGATCAGTCCGCGCAGCCCTGCTGGTTGCTGGCAGGCATGAAACATCGCAATGCGCCCGCCGAGAGAGTACCCCACCAGCCAGTAATTAAGTATGTTGTAACTAAGAAGGGTTCTGGTCAGCAAATCGTTGACCCCATCGAACCCGTTGACGGAAATACCCGCCGAACCGCCGTGTCCCGGCAGATCAAGATATAAACAGCGGTTATCGCTGAGCGTCTCTCCGATAGTCTGCCATTCGCGACAATCACCGGAAAAACCGTGCAAAAAAACAAGCCAGGGAACGCCTGGTTTTCCGGCCTGTTTCACACCTGCAAGGATCACAGTTGGCTTACCTGTGCCAGCAGATTTTGCAAACGCTGAGCGCCATCAGCGTCGTCCACCACCAGCTCGATAAGCGTTGCGCCCGGCTGTCTCCAGGCCTTGTTCAGCGCCGCGTCCAGTTCATCCCAGTTTTCAGGCCGCTGATACTTAAGGCTGAACATGGCCGCCGCATGCTCAAACTGCACGTTTTGCGGCATCAGATAGAAACGCTCACGTTCGCTTTGTGGCGTTGGCAGTAAGGAGAAGATCTGTCCACCATTGTTATTAACCACAATCAATACAAAAGGCGCGGATACCTGCCGCAATAACGCCAGCGCGTTGAGGTCGTACAGGGCAGATAAATCCCCCACGATCGCCAGCGTGGATTTAGCACTGGCACGTTGTACGCCCGCAGCCGTTGAGATCAATCCATCAATGCCACTTGCCCCCCGGTTACTGTAAACCGGGTATCCCGCAGGCAGCTTCGAGAACGCATCAATCAAACGTACGACCAGGCTGTTACCCACAAACAGCTGGCCCTGCTCAGGCAGATACTGATAAATCCGGTGCGCCAGTTCCGCTTCACCAAATCCTTCACACTGCTGTTGAGTGAGTTCCCATGCCCGGCCTGAAAGCGCGGGGATCGCCGTAGCCCAGGGTTTGCGTTTTTCTGCCGGATGCAATTCCAGCCAGGTTTCAATCTCGCTGACCAGACGACGCCCACGATGATGAGCCGGGTCAAGCCGGCCTTCCAGCGGGTCCACCAGCCAGTACTCTTCGGGTGTGCATGTCGCCTGCCACTGAAGAACCCGTTTCCCCGTCAGACTGGAGCCAATCTGTACCACAATTTGCGCCTGCGCGAGTTCAGTCACGGCTTTTGCATTCCCCAGCCAGAGGTCGGCACAGGGGAGCGGTTGTCCGGTTTGCGAGAGTACATCACCGATCAGCGGCCAGCCGAGCATTTGCGCCCATTCAGCCACGCGTTTACCTTCTGAGGCACTCATTCTCCCGGCAACGACGACACCGCGCTTTTGTCGCCAGAAGAACCAGTCGCGCTGCTTTGCACTTTCCAGATGGGTTTGCGCGCGTAGCCACGGCGTTTCACTGTGCCACCAGTCACCAAGCGACTGCTGCCACTCAAGCCCGGTATCGTCCAGTTCACCGTATAACGGCTCGGCAAACGGGCAATTAATATGTAATGCCCCGCTGCGTTGCGAGGCCATTGCCTGATCGAGAGTCGACACCAGCCAGCTTGCCGGAATATCCTGCGTCGGACGAGGTAAAGAGAGGGTCTGCGACGGATGAGAAGCAAATATTCCCGGCTGGCGAATAGCCTGATTTGCCCCACAGTCGATCAGTTCTGGCGGGCGATCGGCGGTCAACAGAACCAGTTTTTCACCGGTCAACCCGGCTTCAATCAGCGCCGGATAGAGATTCGCCACCGCCGTACCCGACGTAACAATCACTGCGACGGGCGCTTGGCTGACTTTCGCCAGCCCCAGGGCCAGATGGCCTAATCCACGCTCATCAAAATGGGTGTGATGAATAAATGCCCGGTTTTCAGCCGCCGCAAGCGTAAGCGGAGTTGAACGGGAGCCCGGTGCAATACACACGTGCCTGACGCCATGGCGAGTCAGGGCTTCAAGGATCACCGCCGCCCAGCGTCGGTTAAAAGAACTTACTGACATGATATTGTCCGGTATCAATAATGCGACACAGTATAAATAATAGGAAAAGATAGAATTTTGATATGAATCGGGAATGTGCGACTCAGTCTTAATCCCTAAGGAGCAGAGTGCGCAACCCTGCGGCTTTATTTTCTATCTCCAGCCACTCCTGTTCAGGGTCAGAGCCACTGACAATCCCGGCGCCTGCATACAGCCGTAATGAAGCGTCGTTGATACGGGCCGAGCGTAGCGCCACGCAAAACTCACTCTGCTCCAGCGATAAATATCCGGCAGATCCGGCATACCACTCTCTGTCGAACGGTTCATTGTTTTGAATAAAATCGCGGGCGGCCTGTCGCGGCAAACCGGCAACCGCAGCAGTCGGTTGCAACACATGCAGGTATTGAGCATCATCCGCTTGTTTTAGTGCTGTCCAGATACAACGGCGCAAATGCTGCACTTTGCGCAGACGAACAATTTGCGCGGGCAGCACTTCCAGCGTCTGTGTATGGTGCTGCAGGCGCTGACAGATATCCTCGACCACCAGCATATTCTCCCGTTGATTCTTATCATCATTCATCAACCATGAGCCTAACTGCTGCGCCTGTTTATCATCAGTGTGGCTGGCTACCGTACCTGCCAACGCCTCTGTTCGTAAAAGCGTACCGCGCCGACGCCACAGGCGCTCAGGCGTGGAACCGAGAAAGGCATTGTTGGCATCAAATACCATGCAGAAATGATAGCAATGTAGATTCAGTGCCCGGCTGGCCGCCATCAATGAAACGGCATTAACCGATTGATTAAATTGCAGATCAGTCGCTCTGGCAAGAACAACTTTTTCAAATGCGCCACGGGAGATGGTCGCCGTTGCGTGGCGGACAAGACGCAGCCATTCTGGCCTTGCAGGCAGTTGCGTCTCGCTGAGTACCTGGGCTGCAAGCGCGTCAATTGGCCTGGCGTCAGACAATGTTTGCAAAAAGTCCTGTGCACGCCGGGCATCATCCTGGAGTGACTGCTCACTCCATAACTGCAGACGTAGCGTGGCGATCCCGGCATGGCGCAGCCATAGCAAACGCGGTAAAAATAAACTGCCCTGCTCTGGATTAAACGCATTCAGTCCGCAAATACGGGTGTCGTCACTCGTACCAGAGATGTGCAAAAACTGCCAGGCAGACGCCAGAGAAGAAAAGTGCATGACAGCACCCAGCGCCGCGAGCTCTTCATCGCCACTACGCTGTTGCCAGTAGAATTGAGGGTAGCAAACCTGAGCACCCAGCCAGGCCAGCGGATCGAAAGCATCGTTTAACGGGAAAGAGACGTCGAAATGGCGTAAACCGGGTGTAGCCGGAATATCTTGCGCAAGCTGGTTACGCAGACGTTCCAGCGCAATGGAAATCGAATGCACGCGAACCTCTCCCTGTTAAAACCTCGCATTATACGGGGTACTGACGATAAATAGCAGTACCCACGTATAGGGAGTGGTTAACCGTTTAAAGCAGTGTTAACGACGGGCTAGCAGCAACCCCAGCACCAACCCTACGGCAGCACCCGCGCCAATGCCTTGCCAGGGTTTTTCGTGCACATAGTCATCGGCACGGTAAACCGCTCTTTTTGCACGGTAGTAAGTGGTATCAGAAGCCTGACTGACGCGATTTTTGACTTCATGCAACGCCTTCTCTGCACGTGCTTTCAGTTCAATGTATTTTTGATCGGCGGGATCGCCTGAAGAACGTAACACCTCTTCCAGCGTTTCGCTCAGCAGAGCCAGATCGTCATCAATACGGGTATCCCAGGATTGAAAAGACATATTTTTCTCCATGTTAGTACACCAGTTCGCTAACTATAGACAACGACACCCCATCACGCCTGCTTCACTTCACGCGCCATCCCGATATGTGGAATGCCATCTTCATCGTACACATCGGTTACGGGAGCAAACCCAAAGTGGGCATAGAAGGACTGAAGATGAGCCTGGGCCCCCAGGTATAATGCCTTGTCTGGCCACTGTTTTTCACATGATGCCAGCGTTTGCTCCATCAGCCGATAACCGAGTTTTTCACCACGGACCTGGCCGCTGACAATGACACGCCCAATCACGACCGGCTCAAAATCATCGTCACTTTTCAGAATCCTCGCATACGCCACCAGCTCATCATCCTTCCAGCCGAGGATATGCCTGTTCTCCCCCACCAGATCATCACCATCGATGTCCTGATACGGGCAGGTTTGTTCAACCACAAACACTTCACAGCGTAATTTCAGTAAGGCGTACAGCGAATGAATATTCAGCTCACTATGGTGTAAATCTTGCCACTGGATCATGTCAGACTCCTTATTAGGGTTCATCACGTTATACTAAACACTTTCTCATTCGGCAAAGAGCCAGACTGCGTTATGGAACTGATTTTTCTGGGTACGTCCGCCGGCGTGCCAACACGATCACGAAATGTGACCGCCATTCTGCTGGATTTGCAGCACCCGACCCGTAGTGGGCTGTGGTTGTTTGATTGTGGCGAAGGCACGCAGCACCAGTTGCTCCGTACCGCCTATCATCCCGGCAAACTGGATAAAATTTTTATTACGCATTTGCACGGTGATCATCTGTTTGGCTTGCCCGGCCTGCTGTGCAGTCGTTCGATGGCGGGCATTGCTAACCCTGTCACAATCTACGGCCCGGCGGGTATACGCGAGTTTGTCGAAACCACTCTGCGTTTGAGCGGTTCCTGGACCGATTATCCCCTGGAAGTGGTTGAAATTAACGAAGGGCTGGTGTGTGAAGATGCGCTTTATACCGTCACAGCACAGCAGCTTAACCATCCTGTTGAGTGCTATGGTTATCGCATTGAAGAACAGGATAAGCCAGGCACACTGGATGCTGCTGCATTGATTGCCGATGGCGTGAAACCAGGGCCGCTATTCCAGCGCCTGAAGCAAGGTGAAACCATAACGCTGGAGGATGGCCGTCGCATCAGCGGTCTGGATTATCTGTCTGCCCCTCAGCCAGGCAAAAAACTGGCTATTTTTGGCGACACAGCACCTTGTCCTTCAGCCCTGACGCTGGCACAAGGCGTGGATCTGATGGTACATGAAGCCACGCTCGAAGCCGCGATGGAAGAAAAAGCGAATAGTCGTGGCCACAGCTCTACACGCCAGGCAGCCAGCCTTGCCCGCGAAGCTAACGTCAGGAAACTGATGATCACGCATGTCAGCTCACGCTACGATGCCCAGGGCTGTGCAGGCCTGCTGGCCGAGTGCCGTGAGGTGTTTTCCCAATCAGAGCTCGCCGAAGATTTCACTCAGGTCAGCGTTTAACCCTTCACTTTTCCCTCAGGATGCCGATAACGATTAAAAGGCCAGCATTTCACTTGAGGGTAAAATGGATAATTTCCAGAAAGATATTGATGACAGGGCGAATCTGACCCTGTCGAATCGTTTTGAGCTGTTACTGTTCCGTCTCGGCACGTCACTCAATGAAAACAAATCCGAGCTGTTCGGCATTAACGTTTTTAAGCTGCGCGAAATTGTACCTATGCCAGAGTTCACCAAACCTGCTGGCATGAAGTCGCCGTTGATGGGAATGGTGAATATTCGCGATCAGGTGATCCCGGTCATTGACCTGGCGGCAGTAGCGGGCTGTAAACCAACGACCGGGCTGAACATTCTGTTGATCACTGAATACGCCCGTAGCGTACAGGCATTTGCCGTAGAGTCTGTTGAAAACATCATGCGTCTGGACTGGAAACAGGTTCACGCAGCGGAAACCGCCGTCAGCGGCCGCTACATCACCAGCATTGCCTGCCTTGATGAAAAGACCGATACCAACGATCTGGCGATGGTGCTGGATGTTGAACAAATCCTGTATGACATCACCCCGGCGAACCACGATCTGCACGCCACCAACCTGAAAACGACCAAATTCAATATCAAGTCCGGTGCGGTCGCCATTGTTGCGGAAGACTCTAAAGTCGCCCGCTCGATGCTGGAAAAAGGGTTACAGGCAATGGAAATCCCCGCGCAACTGCATATCACAGGCAAAGAAGCATGGGAAAAAATTGGTGTTCTGGCTGCCCAGGCACAGGCGGAAGGTGTACCAATCACTGACAAGATTGCGCTGGTGTTAACTGACCTGGAAATGCCGGAGATGGATGGTTTTACGCTGACGCGCAAAATCAAGACCGATCCGTTCCTCAAGGATATTCCTGTGGTGATCCACTCCTCACTTTCTGGCAATGCCAACGAAGATCACATTCGTAAGGTAAAAGCAGATGGGTATGTGGCGAAATTCGAGCTGAACGAGCTGTCATCCGTCATTGAGGAAGTGCTGGAGCGTTCGGTGAAGAAAATAGAGGGACCGTTGATTAGCAGGAAGCAGTTGGCTTAGGTTCGGCGTAGGCGGGTGTCATCACCCCCTCTCCTCTCAGGGGAGAGGACGCAAACCATAAAAAAACCCGCCGAGGCGGGTTTTTTGTTTTTAGCTTGCTTACATCAGCGGCATCGCATGCTGCACGATGGTGATAAGCGGCTGTGGGTAAATGCCGAAGATCAGCACCAGCAGCGCGGAAATCAGTACCACAATACCACCCGCACTGTATTGCCAGTTGGTTGGTGCATCACGGTTGAGTTGCTGAGGTGCACTCAGGTACAGACTCACCGCCACACGCAGGTAGTAGTACAAACCAATCGCGGAGCCAATAACCACGCCCGCAGTCAACCACCACAGACCCGCATTCACACCAACGGCCAGCACGTAGAATTTACCGATAAAGCCCAGCGTCATCGGAATACCGGCCAAAGACAGCATCATCACCGTCATCACCGCAGACAGAATCGGACGATGCCAGAACAGGCCACGGTAGGAGAACAGAGAGTCCGCATCCGGACCACGGTAAGGGCTGGACATCAGACTTACCACACCGAACGCACCAAGGCTGCTGAACAGATAACCGGCCAGATAAACGCCCACCGCTTCCATTGACATCTCACCGCTTTGCAGCGCAATCAGTGCCACCAGCAGGTAGCCCAGATGAGAGATAGAGGAGTAGCCCAGCAGACGTTTGATGTTGGTCTGGCTCAGCGCCATCAGGTTACCGAAGATGATGGAAACGAACGCGATAATGCCAAGCACAACACGAACCGCTTCGCTATCGCCCACTGGCGCGTACAGGAACAGACGCATTACCACACCGAAGATAGCAATTTTGCTTGCTGTCGCCAGGAAGGTAGAGACCGGAGCCGGAGCCCCCTGGTATACGTCTGGCGTCCACAGGTGGAACGGAACCAGAGAGAGTTTAAAGCCGAGGCCAACAATCATCATGCCCAGACCAGCCAACAGCAGCGGCTCATGCAGCATACCGTCGCCGAGGCTCTTGCCAAGCGCCACGAAAGAGAGGTTACCGGACTGAGCGTAAATCAGCGCAATACCAAACAGCAGGAACGATGAGGCCGCCGCTGACAGGATGGTGTATTTGATGCTTGCTTCCAGAGAACGCTTCTGACGGAAGGCGTAACCAATCAGGCCGAACAGCGGCAGAGAGATTAGCTCAATACCGAGGAACAGGGCCGCCAGGTGGTTCGCGTTTGCCAACAGAATGCCACCCAGAGCAGCAATCAGAACCAGCAGGTAAAACTCTTCTTTATTGTCGTTGTAACCTTCAAGCCACGGATACGCAAAGGTACAGGTTGCCAGGCTCGCCAGCAAAACCAGACCGGTATAAAGCATGGCATAGCCGTCAACACGCATCAGAGGCGTGACATCCATCGCGCCCGCCTGGCCAACAAACCAGAGGGAAACTAGCGCGGCGTTCAAACCCAGAACCGACAGCGTCGCATTCAGGAAGTGATTGCGTCGCCACGCAATGGAGAGCATCACAACCACCACCGTCAATCCGACGATCAGCAGCGGTAGCAGCGCGATCAGTTGTTGTGGAGTTATTGTCATGGCGAATTACGGCCTTGTAGTAGAAACGGAATTAACAAACCACTGCTGGATATTCCCCATCGCGGAGTGCGAGGTATCCAGAATCGGCTGCGGGAAGAAGCCCAACAGCACCAGCAGTACGACCAGCAGCAAGATGATGAACAGCTCACGCAGCGACATCCCCGGCAGTTCTTGTGCAGCAATTTCGCTCTTCGCTTTACCGAAGTAGGCACGGTGCAGCATCGCCAGCGAGTACACTGACGCGAACACCAGACCAAAGGTGGAAATCACGGTAATCACCGGAACCACTTTGAAGCTGCCGAACAGAATCATAAATTCGCCGACGAAGTTACCGGTTCCCGGCATACCTAAAGTCGCCACTGCGAAGAACATGGACAGCGCAGGCAACCATTTCATTTTGCCCCACAGTCCACCCATCATACGCATATCACGGGTGTGCAGACGTTCGTACAGCTGACCACACAGAATAAAGAGACCTGCTGCGGACAGACCGTGCGCAATCATCTGAATCACCGCGCCCTGGTACGCCAGTTGGCTGCCGGTGTAGATCGCAATCAGCACGAAGCCCATATGGGAAACGGAGGTGTACGCAATCAAACGTTTGATGTCGTACTGGGTGAAGGCCATCCATGCACCGTAGAAGATACCGATCACACCGAGCCACATGGCAATCGGCGCAAACTCAGCGGAGGCGTTCGGGAACAACGGCAGTGCGAAGCGCAGCAGACCGTAGGCAGCGGTTTTGAGCAAAATCCCTGCGAGGTCAACAGAACCTGCGGTTGGCGCCTGGGAGTGCGCATCCGGCAGCCAGCCATGCAGCGGAACCACGGGCATTTTCACCGCAAAAGCAATGAAGAAACCCAGCATCAGCAGATATTCAACACCGTGAGACATCGGCGTTTTCAGCAGTTGTTCGTAGTTGAATGTCCAGACACCGGTCGCATTGTAGTGCACGAACACCAGCGCCAGGATAGCAATCAACATCACCAGACCACTCGCCTGGGTATAGATGAAGAACTTGGTCGCCGCCGTGATACGCGTTTTACCGTCGGATGCTTTATGGCCCCACAGCGCGATCAGGAAGTACATCGGAACCAGCATCATCTCCCAGAAGAAGAAGAACAGGAACATGTCGATGGCCAGGAACACGCCGATGACGCCACCCAGGATCCACATCAGGTTCAGGTGGAAGAAGCCCTGGTATTTTTCGATTTCTCGCCAGGAACACAACACCGCCAGAACGCCGAGAAGACCGGTCAGCACGACCATCAGCAGCGACAGACCATCAATCGCCAGATGGATCGTAATACCAAAGCGTGGGATCCACGGCAGGATAAATTCAGACTGCCACTGAGGGATACCCGCAGATTGGGTCAGAGAATAACCTCCCTGCATCCACAGTTGCAGGCCAAGCGCGAGCGTCAATCCCATAGTAATCAGCGCAATCCAGCGCGGCATCTTCACGCCAAAGCGTTCAGTCTGCCAGCACAGGAAGCCGCCGATGAAGGGAATTAATATTAGCCAGGGTAGTAACATGGCGATTTACATTCCTTTTTAAGGCCCCCAGCAGGGGCCTGATTTTCAACGAATTCGAATAAAATTCACTTTACGATCAACGCAAGACCATCAGCAGCGCCAGCACGACAACCGCACCGATGCTCATGGAGGCCACATACCAGCGCAGATACCCATTCTCACTCAGCAACAGGCCTTTACCTGCAAAGCGAGAAAGGATGGCCGGGATGTTCATCATCGCGTTCATCGGATCGCGTTTCAGCAGCCACGCAATGCCCAGGAACGGTTTAACGAAGACTTTGTCGTACAGCCAGTCGAAGCCCCACGCGTTGTACCACCATGTGCCCAGCAAGCGGCCTGGCGCACTGTTGGCAACCGCGGTGACCAGAGTACGTTTGCCCAGCCACAGCCATGCTGCAATCAGAATGCCCGCGATAGCGACCACACCAGAGGTGATTTCAAGCGTCAGAACGCGACCGTGCTCAAGCTCGGTTGTTGCCGGCAGTACGCCCTGCAACGGTGGCACAATCATCGCGCCAACGAAGGTAGACAGTACCAGCAGCACAATCAGCGGCAGATGGTGAGTAATCCCCTTCCCTGCATGAGCGTGAATTTGTTCTTTACCGTGGAATACAATGAAAATCATACGGAAGGTATACAGAGAGGTCATGAATGCACCGACCAGACCTGCAACCATCAGATTGATATGACCATTCGCCATGGCCCCTGCAAGGATTTCGTCCTTACTGAAGAAGCCTGCCGTGATCAGCGGCAGTGCCGCCAGCGCTGCGCCCCCCACCAGGAAGCAGAGATAAACCAGCGGAATGGACTTACGCAGACCGCCCATTTTGAAGATATTCTGCTCGTGGTGACAGGCCAGAATCACGGAACCCGATGACAGGAACAGCAGCGCTTTAAAGAACGCATGCGTCATCAGGTGGAAAATCGCCGCATCCCATGCCTGAACACCCAGCGCCAGGAACATATAACCAATCTGGCTCATGGTGGAGTAAGCGAGAACACGTTTGATGTCGGTCTGAACCAGCGCAGCGAAGCCCGCCAACACCAGCGTGACCGCACCCACGATGCCGACCAGATGCAGAATTTCCGGGGTCATCAGGAACAGACCATGGGTACGGGCAATCAGATAGACACCCGCAGTAACCATGGTGGCTGCGTGGATCAGCGCCGAGACAGGTGTTGGACCAGCCATTGCATCAGCAAGCCATGTCTGCAATGGCAGTTGCGCGGATTTACCGACAGCACCACCCAGCAGCATCAGCGTTGCCCACATGAGCATATTATTGCCTGCTTCGAAGTGCGCCGGAGCCAGTTCCACCATTTCGCGGAAGTTCAGCGTACCCAGTTCGTTGTAGAGAATGAACAGTGCGAAGGCGAGGAAGACGTCACCCACGCGGGTCACGACGAACGCTTTCATCGCCGCTGCGCCATTCTTCGGATCGGTGTAGTAGAAACCGATCAGCAGGTAAGAGCAGAGACCCACGCCTTCCCAGCCGAGATACATCAGCAGCAGGTTATCAGCCAGCACCAGAACAACCATGCTGGCGATAAACAGGTTGGTATAAGCGAAGAAGCGGGAGTACCCCTCTTCACCGCGCATATACCAGGACGCGAACATGTGGATCAGGAAGCCAACACCGGTAACCACGGAGAGCATGGTCAGAGACAGACCATCCAGCACCAGGTTGAAACCGATGTTGAAATCGCCGACCGACATCCAGGTCCACAGCGGCACGCTGAACGCCTGCCTGCCGTTGTTAAAGAAGTCGATACCCGCGTACGCTGTCACCAGCGCCGCCAAACCGATAGAGCCAATGCCAACAGTTGCGGACAGATTCTCAGACCAACGGCCACGAGAAAATGCCAACAGCACGAAGCCAATCAGCGGAAAAATAATGGTTAAGGCAAGCATGTTCATCCACGCAACTCACTTACTGAATCGATGTTCAGGTTCTGGCGGCGACGATGGAGCTGTAGCAACAGCGCCAGGCCAATACTCGCTTCCGCAGCCGCAAGGCTGATGGCGAGGATATACATCACCTGACCATCGGTCTGGCCCCAGTAGCTACCCGCGACCACAAAGGCCAGCGCGGAGGCGTTGATCATGATTTCCAGCCCAATCAGCATAAACAGCAGGTTGCGACGGATAACCAGACCGGTCAGACCCAGAACGAATAAAATCGCAGCGAGGATCAGTCCATGTGTTAAGGGGATCATGCGCGCTCCTCCGTTTTTCTTTTCGCGCGGTCATCTGTGCGGTTGCTCAGCACTTCGCCCACACGCTCTTCACGGCCCACGTGGAAGGCAACAACCAGGCCTGCCAGCAGCAGCATCGAGGCCAGCTCAACCGCCAGGACGTATGGACCAAACAGTGAGATACCCACTTCTTTGGCGCTGATTGGTGTGCCATCGATACCCTGGTCGTTTACCCCCAAAATGGCGTAAACAATCACGGCCAGCATGATTGCCGACAGAATCGCCGGTCCAATCCAGACTTGCGGCTTCAGCCACTGACGTTCCTGCTCAATTTCGGAGCCGCCCAGATTCAGCATCATGACCACGAAGACGAACAGAACCATAATGGCGCCAGCGTAGACGATAATTTCCAGTGCACCCGCGAAGTGTGCGCCCAGCGCAAAGAACACCCCGGAAATGGCCAGCAGCGAAATGATTAAGTAAAGCAACGCGTGCACCGGATTGGTGTGCGTAATCACTCGCAACGTAGCCAGGATGGCGATAAGGCCACAGATATAAAAAGCGAATTCCATTGCCCTCTCCTTACGGTAACAGGCTCTTGACGTCGATAGGCTTAGCTTCGTTCTCTGCTTCGCCTTTATCTTTGCCGTCGATTGCCATACCCGCCATCCGGTAGAAGTTATATTCCGGGTATTTGCCCGGACCGGAAATCAGCAGATCCTCTTTTTCGTACACCAGATCCTGACGCTTATACTCACCCAGTTCGAAGTCTGGAGTCAGCTGAATCGCCGTGGTTGGGCACGCTTCTTCACACAGGCCGCAGAAAATGCAGCGCGAGAAGTTGATGCGGAAGAATTCCGGATACCAGCGGCCATCTACCGTCTCTGCTTTTTGCAGAGAGATACAGCCTACCGGGCACGCTACCGCACACAGGTTACAGGCAACGCAGCGCTCCGCACCGTCCGGATCGCGCGTCAGCACAATACGGCCACGGTAGCGCGGCGGAAGATATACCGGTTCTTCCGGGTACATCTGGGTTTCGCGTTTGGCAAACGCGTGTAGGCCGATCATCCAGATACTGCGGATCTGGGTCCCAGCGCCTACCAATAGTTCTTTTAAGGTCATGGTCTATAGCCCCTTATGGCTGCTGCCAGAGAATGACAGCCGCCGTTACCAGCAAGTTGACGAGCGTTAACGGCAGGCAAACTTTCCAGCCGAAGGACATTACCTGGTCATAACGTGGACGGGGTAATGACGCGCGAATCAAAATAAACATCATCATGAAGAACGCGGTTTTCAGCGCGAACCAGATGAACGGCGGTAAGAACGGGCCATGCCAGCCACCAAAGAACAGCGTTACCATCAACGCGGAAATGGTGACAATACCAATGTACTCGCCCACGAAGAACAGACCGAATTTCATCCCGGAGTATTCAATGTGGTAACCGTCGGCCAGTTCCTGTTCGGCTTCTGGCTGGTCAAACGGGTGACGGTGACACACTGCCACCCCCGCAATTGCAAAGGTTACAAAACCAAAGAACTGCGGGATAACGTTCCAGATGTCGGCCTGGTTGTTGACGATGTCGGTCATGTTAAATGAACCGGCCTGCGCCACTACGCCCATCAGGGAAAGACCCAGGAACACTTCGTAGCTGAGCGTCTGCGCGGAAGCACGCATCGCACCCAGCAGGGAGTATTTGTTGTTACTGGACCAACCGGCAAACAGTACCGCGTAGACCGCGAGGCCTGCCATCATCAGGAAGAACAGAATGCCGATGTTCAGGTCAGCCACAACCCAGGTCGGGCTGACAGGAACGATAGCAAACGCCAGCAGCAGCGAGGTGAAGGCGATCATTGGAGCAAGCGTAAAGATGACGCGATCCGAGAAACGTGGGATCCAGTCCTCTTTAAAGAACATCTTGATCATGTCCGCAACCAGCTGGAGTGAACCACCCCAGCCCACGCGGTTAGGTCCGTAACGGTTCTGGAACAGACCGAGCAGACGACGTTCGCCAAAGCTCATGAACGCGCCACAGGTGACAACCACCAGCAGAATGACCACCGCCTTGAGAATGCTAATCAGAATGTCGATGAGATCCGGCGTTAACCAACTCATGCTTGTGCCTCCTGCAGATTATCCAGACGTGCGCCCGCCAGCACCGGAGCGATGCCCGGCATACCCATCGGCAGACCCACCTGACCCGCACTCAGAGCATCAGAAATGATCAGCGGCAAGCTGATTGTCTGACCTTCAACACTAAAGGAGATGTTCGATCCCGCATTCACGCCAAGCTTCGCGGCATCTGCCGCATTAAGCTTGATATAAGGCTTCGGCATACGCTGCTGGAAGACTGGAGAACGCTGGGACATCTCGTCACTACCAAACAGATGGTAGTACGGCGCGATACGCCAGTTGCCTTCCTGCGCTTCGAAGCTCGCCGGAACAGCAGTGAAATACTCCAACCCGGCGTCGGTCGCTTCGATCAGGCGGACACCCGGATCGCCATGACGTAAGGAGCCACCTACCTCAGCCTGGAATTTGTTCCATGCCTGCGGGGAGTTCCAGCCCGGAGCCCATGCAAATGGAACCTGTGAGCGAGGTGCTGACGGCTGGTTGTTCCCTTCCATCGAGAAGGCGAACATCGTGTCTTTATCCTGCGGCTGACGAGGTTCATGCACGCTGATGTTCGCACGCATTGCGGTACGACCACTGTAACGATGCGGTTCACGCGCCAGTTTCTGACCGCGAATGCGGAAGCTTGCGTCAGGCGCAGCATCTTTAATGCCAGCCAGTTGAGGCAGTTTCTCAACCACCGCGTCGATAACGTGGTCGAGTTGTGTCCAGTCCACCTCACGGCTCTGCACAGTGCTGTGCAGGGAGTGAAGCCAGCGCCAGCTTTCAAGCATCACGGTGTTGCTGTCGTAGTACGCTGGGTCATAAACCTGGAAGAAACGCTGGGCGCGGCCTTCGTTGTTGATAACCGTACCGTCGCTTTCTGCAAAACTTGCCGCAGAGAGCACCAGATGCGCTTTATCCATGATGGCCGTACGCTGATGGTCGATAACCATCACCAATGGTGCTTTAGAGAGCGCGGCGTCAACGCGTGCTGCAGAAGCATGACGATGCAGGTCGTTTTCCAGCACCACAACGGCGTCAGCAGAACCGGATTCCAGTTCACTTAACGCAGCTTCCAGAGAACCACCGCCAATCATACCCAGACCGATGCTGTTCACCGCGCGGGCAATCATGGTTACGCCAACATCCGCACCGCGACCTTTCAGGGCTTTAGCAACGTTTGCTGCCGCCTGAACGATCTCAGTGCTTCCTGCGTTTGTACCGGAAACGATCAGAGGTTTCTTCGCACCCGCCAGAGCCTGCACGATCACGTCGATCTTATTTTGCAAGTCACGATCCAGTCCTTCAACGGCTGGCGCGCTGTTATCCAGCGCATGTGCTATCGCAAAACCAAGGCGCGCCTGATCTTCAACCGGTGCGCAGTAAGTCCACGCAGCGATATCGTCCAGACGGGTGTTGTCGACGTTGGTCACAAACAGGGGATGCTTCGCGCGCTGGCCGATATTGAGGATCGCCGCAATCTGCCAGTCAGCTACTTTCTGTGCTGCTGCCATTTCACGGGCTTTCCCTTTCACTGCCTGACGAACTGCCAGAGCCGCGCGAGCGCCGGTCTGAGTCAGATCTTCACCCAGCACCAGGACCGCATCATAAGATTCAATTTCGCGCAGTGCTGGGGTATGAATACCGCCTTCACGCAGCACTTTCAGTACCAGTTGCAGACGTTCCTGCTCGCCCTGAGCGATACCGGTATAGAAGTTTTCTGCCCCAACCAGTTCACGCAGCGCGAAGTTGCTTTCGATGCTGGCGCGCGGGGAGCCAATACCGATCACCTTCTTAGACTGGCGCAGAATGTCTGCCGCGCCTTGCATCGCCTGTTCAGCGTTCAGGGTGATCAGGTCATCGCCACGGCGTTGAACCGGCTGACGCGGACGGTCTTTCAGGTTCACATAGCCATAGCCGAAACGGCCGCGGTCACACAGGAAGTAGTGGTTAACCGTACCGTTATACCGGTTTTCAATACGACGCAGTTCGCCGTAACGCTCACCGGGACTGGTGTTACAGCCAAGGGAACACTGCTGGCAGATGCTTGGTGCAAACTGCATGTCCCATTTACGGTTGTAACGCTCGGAGTGCGTTTTATCGGTGAATACGCCGGTCGGGCAGATTTCTACCAGGTTACCGGAGAATTCGCTTTCAAGCACTCCGTCTTCCGGACGACCGAAGTAGACGTTGTCATGTGCGCCATACACGCCCAGATCCTGACCGTCTGCATAATCTTTGTAGTAACGCACGCAGCGGTAGCAGGCGATGCAGCGGTTCATTTCGTGAGAGATGAACGGCCCCAGATCCTGGTTACGGTGAGTACGCTTGGTAAAGCGATAGCGACGGAAGCTGTGACCTGTCATCACGGTCATATCCTGAAGATGGCAGTTACCGCCCTCTTCACAGACCGGACAATCGTGTGGGTGGTTAGTCATTAACCATTCCACAACGCTTTCACGGAACTGTTTTGCTTCTTCGTCATCAATAGAGATAAACGTGCCTTCGGTGGCTGGTGTCATACAGGACATGACCAGGCGACCACGCGTGTCTTCCGCGTTTTGATATTGCTTCACCGCACACTGGCGGCAAGCACCGACGCTGCCCAGCGCCGGATGCCAGCAAAAATACGGAATATCGAGGCCAAGAGACAGACAAGCTTCTAGCAGGTTGTCCGCCCCGTTGACTTCGTATTCTTTGCCGTCTACATGAATCGTAGCCATTAGCATGCTTCCAGTTGGCTCAGATTAGCTCTGAGCGTTAATCAAAATTCTGTCTTTACCAGCGCGCTTTCAGCAGGTTCGGCTGAATACCATTGATAGAATGGGTATTGCTGAACGGCTGCTTGATGCCTGCTTCGAATTCGTCGCGGAAATATTTAATCGCGCTTTGCAGCGGCTCAACTGCACCGGGTGCGTGGGCACAGAAGGTTTTGCCTGGACCTAAAAATCGACACAGTTGCTCAAGTGTCTCGATATCGCCAGGCTGACCTTCGCCACGTTCGATAGCACGCAGGATCTTCACGCTCCACGGCAGACCATCACGGCACGGTGTACACCAGCCGCAGGACTCACGGGCGAAGAACTCTTCCAGGTTACGCACCAGCGATACCATGCCAATCTCGTGGTCGACGGCCATCGCCAGCGCCGTACCCAAACGGCTCCCTGCTTTACCAATGCTTTCGAATTCCATTGGCAGATCAAGGTGGGCTTCGGTCAGGAAGTCAGTTCCCGCCCCACCCGGTTGCCAGGCTTTGAATTTCAGCCCATCACGCATGCCCCCAGCATAATCTTCAAGAATCTCACGTGCGGTTGTACCGAACGGCAGTTCCCAGACGCCAGGGTTCTTCACACGACCGGAGAAGCCCATCAGTTTGGTTCCGGCATCTTTGCTTGAAGAGATGCCCTGATACCACTCCACGCCATTTGCGAGAATGGCCGGAACGTTACACAGGGTTTCGACGTTGTTTACACAGGTCGGTTTACCCCATACGCCGGAACTTGCCGGGAACGGTGGCTTGGAACGTGGGTTCGCACGGCGACCTTCGAGGGAGTTAATCAGCGCGGTTTCTTCACCGCAGATGTAACGCCCAGCCCCGGTGTGCACAAACAGTTCAAAGTCAAAACCCGTACCCAGAATATTTTTACCTAACAGACCGGCTTCGGTGGCTTCGGCAATGGCACGACGCAGATTTTCTGCGGCTTCGATATACTCACCGCGCAGGAAAATGTAGCCACGATACGCTTTCAACGCGAACGCAGAGATCAGCATGCCTTCAACCAACAGGTGTGGCAGTTGCTCCATTAACAGACGGTCTTTATAGGTTCCCGGCTCCATTTCATCGGCGTTACACAGCAGGTAACGGATGTTCATGGATTCGTCTTTCGGCATCAGGCTCCACTTCAAACCGGTGGAGAAGCCCGCACCGCCTCGCCCTTTCAGGCCAGCGTCTTTAACGACGTTAACGATCTCATCAGGCGCCATCCCGGAGAGAGCTTTACGCGCACCGGCATAACCATTTTTGCTCTGATATTCATCAAGCCATACTGGCTGCTTGTCATCACGCAGACGCCAGGTCAGCGGATGAGTCTCAGCAGTACGAATTACCGTTTTCATTTGTACTGCTCCAGCAGGTCAGGAATGGCTTCCGGCGTCAGATGGCTGTGAGTGTCCTCATCAATCATCATGGTCGGCCCCTTGTCGCAGTTACCCAGGCAGCAGGTTGGCAGCAGAGTAAAACGACCGTCAAACGTGGTTTGGCCAGGTTTGATATCGAGTTTCTTCTCAATCGCAGCCTGAATGCCCTGATAACCGGTGATGTGGCAAACAACGCTGTCACAATAGCGGATCACATGGCGACCAACCGGTTGGCGGAAAATTTGGCTGTAGAACGTGGCGACACCTTCCACATCGCTTGCCGGGATACCCAGCACGCTGGCAATCTCATAGATTGCGCCATCCGGAACCCAACCACGCTGTTTCTGAACGATTTTCAGCGCCTCAATGGACGCTGCACGCGGGTCTTCGTAGTGATGCATTTCGTGCTCAATGGCTGCACGTTCTGCCGCACTCAGCTCAAAAGCCTCGGTTTGTGGTTGTTGATTTTCGTGCATAATTAGCGGTCCACATCTGACATAACAAAATCGATACTACCCAGATACACAATCAGGTCGGAGACCAGACTGCCGCGGATAGCGGCCGGGATCTGCTGCAGGTGCGCATAGCTCGGAGTACGGATACGCGTACGGTAGCTCATGGTGCTGCCATCACTGGTCAGGTAGTAACTGTTAATACCCTTCGTCGCTTCAATCATCTGGAAGGATTCGTTGGCCGGCATAACCGGACCCCATGAAACCTGCAGGAAGTGTGTGATCAGGGTTTCGATATGTTGCAGCGTGCGCTCTTTCGGTGGCGGCGTCGTCAGCGGATGATCGGCTTTGAACGGGCCTTCCGGCATGTTGTTGAGGCACTGCTCAAGGATGCGCAGACTCTGGCGCAACTCTTCCACTTTCAGCATCACGCGGGTATAGCAGTCGGAAACACCGCCGCCAACCGGGACTTCAAAGTCGAAGTTTTCGTAGCCAGAGTAAGGACGGGCTTTACGCACGTCGAAATCAATACCCGTCGCACGCAGGCCAGCACCCGTTGTCCCCCACTCCAGCGCCTCTTTCGCGCCGTAAGCGGCAACCCCCTGAGAACGGCCTTTCAGAATGGTGTTACGCAGTGCTGCTTTTTCGTAAGAGGCCAGACGTTTTGGCATCCAGTCAAGGAATTCACGCAGCAGACGATCCCAGCCGCGTGGCAGGTCATGCGCAACACCACCGATACGGAACCAGGCCGGGTGCATACGGAAACCGGTAATTGCTTCAACCAGATCGTAGATTTTCTGACGATCGGTAAAAGCGAAGAAGACCGGGGTCATTGCACCAACGTCCTGAATGAACGTGGAGATGTAGAGAAGGTGACTGTTGATACGGAACAGTTCAGACAGCATCACGCGAATCACGTTAACGCGATCCGGTGTCACGATACCGGCCAGTTTCTCGACGGCCAGCACGTATGGCATTTCGTTTACGCAACCGCCCAGGTACTCAATACGGTCGGTGTACGGAATGTAACTGTGCCAGGATTGACGCTCACCCATCTTCTCAGCACCACGGTGGTGGTAACCAATATCAGGCACGCAGTCGACAATCTCTTCACCATCAAGCTGGAGAATAATACGGAATGCACCGTGTGCAGATGGGTGGTTCGGGCCGAGGTTAAGGAACATGAAGTCCTCGTTTTCGGTCCCACGTTTCATGCCCCAGTCTTCCGGCTTAAAGGTCAGCGCTTCCATCTCCAGATCCTGTTTGGCTTTAGTCAGCTCAAACGGATCGAATTCGGTAGCGCGCGCCGGGTAATCTTTGCGCAGCGGGTGGCCGGTCCAGGTCTGCGGCATCATGATGCGCGTCAGATGTGGGTGGCCGTCGAAGGTCATACCGAACATTTCCCAGGTTTCACGCTCATACCAGTTAGCGTTCGGGAAAAGTTTGGTGATCGTCGGCAGATGCATGTCGTTTTCAGACAATGCCACCTTGAGCATGATATCCGTATTACGGTCTATTGAGATCAGGTGGTAGAAAACGGAAAAGTCCGCAGCAGGGAGACCCTGGCGGTGCGTACGCAGACGTTCATCCATGCCGTGTAAGTCAAACAGCATGACGTAAGGTTTTGGCAATTTCTTTAAGAAATCGACCACTTCCAGTAATTGCTCACGCTTCACCCAAACAACGGGTACACCGGTGCGGGTGGCCTGAACAGTAAAGGCATCCGGCCCAAAACGGTTGCGCAGTTCGCCAATGACGGGGTCATCAAGATGGTCCCGGGTCTGCCATGCGGCTTCTTGCGCGGTTAAGTCGGTCATATTGTTCACCATTGCAAATGGTCTGTGGTGACTGTCGGGCGTAGCTTCGCGCTATTTGAATAGTGATATGCGAAGGTTATCTCCACCGCCCACAGGCGCACATTAAATTTCGTCAGGCGTACGCAGGTTGGTTACTGCTATACGTTCGCCGCGTTTACGCTCACGCTCGGACTGCATGTTGGCGCGATATACACCCTGATCACCAACCACCCAGGAGAGTGGACGACGTTCTTTACCGATCGACTCCTGCAGCAGCATCAGCGCCTGCATGTAAGCCTCCGGACGCGGCGGGCAGCCTGGGATATAAACGTCCACCGGGATGAATTTATCGACGCCCTGCACGACAGAGTAAATGTCGTACATGCCACCGGAGTTTGCACAAGCGCCCATGGAGATAACCCATTTCGGCTCAAGCATCTGGTCGTAAAGACGTTGAATAACGGGCGCCATTTTGGTGAAACATGTTCCAGCTACCACCATCAGGTCTGCCTGACGCGGTGAAGCACGCAGCACTTCTGCCCCAAAACGCGCAACGTCATGCACCGCAGTGAATGACGTCACCATTTCAACGTAGCAGCAAGAAAGGCCAAAGTTGTAAGGCCAGATGGAGTTCTTACGACCCCAGTTGACCATATCGTGCATGGCGTGTTCGAGCTTACCCATGTACACGCTTTTGTTGACTTCTTGCTCCAGGGGGTCGGTTACGATCTCCTGTTTTTGCAGGGGGTAACGGTCATTCTCACCGTTAGGATCTATGCGGGTGAGCGTATAATCCATCTTATTGCCTCGCTGTTACTGCTGACGATTAGAGATACTGTTTTCCGGGTTGATGTGTTCACGGCGTGAACGCACAGGTGTCCAGTCCAGCGCGCCGATACGCACCAGATAAACCAGACCGGCCAGTAGCACTAAAATGAAAATTGCGGCCTCGACAAAGCCTACCCAACCACTTTCGCGGATGGAGGTTGACCATGCGAAAAGGTAAAGCGCTTCCACGTCAAAGATGACGAAGAACATGGCCACCAGATAGAACTTGGCAGACAGGCGTAAGCGAGCAGACCCCACTGAATCAATACCTGATTCAAAAGGTGTATTTTTGTGCCTTGCGCGGGCACGACCGCCCAGGAACCAGCCGCCGACGAGCATCAGGCAGCACAGACCAATGGCTACAATAAGAAAGATTGCGAATGCCCAGTGATGAGCGATGACTTCTGTGGATGTTGACATACTCATTGCTTACTCATCAAAAGTGATATCTACAACACTGCTCTTGCTGGCAGATGGACATCACATCGATTCATGGGGAGGAACAAAATAACCTTACACTAACTGTCAGAAATGAGACATAGACAGCAAAATGATGTGGTTTTTTACTCCTTTCTATAACCTTTTGTCAACTTTAACAAAGGTTTCTTCACATTAAATTACATCAATCGATTCTCATTAACATTTCATGCCCTTTAACCCTGGTGGGTTGATGACTTTACGTCAACTGCATGCTGTTGAATCGTGTCCGTTTTGAAGTAAAAGTAATATTACCCTCCTATTTTGACAGGATTTGCCGCTGATTCCTCCCCCCAAATGGGAGTATTTTCTTGATCTGAGACACGCTTTTGTTAATTCAATCAAAAAAACGGCAACATATTTGCTGGTTTTTTAACATGACCGAATCAGTATGAAGATTGAATGTTAAAATGATTATTTTTTAAACAAACAGCCATATTGCATTGATAATTAAAAGATATTCAAATCACCTTCAGGATAAGAGTTACTTTTTTTGTCAAAAAAAAACCACTCCGCAGTAAAATTGCGCGAGTGGTTCTTTTTTACACTTACATTTTGTTACGAGAATTTTAGGTGGTTGATCACTCAAAGTCCCCTTCAACCACCAGCGAATCCCCCCCCTCTTCAGGAGTAACATTCTCGTATTGCCACGGATTATGGTAGTTCTCCATTGCCTCAAACACGACCTTCGCCAGTTCATTGTTACTGGAGGCATTGTGGCAAAGCAGATACTCCGTATCCGGAAGCGCTGGCAGACCGTCTGTTTTACCCAGGACACGGAGATCCGGGCTCATCATCTCTACTGGCCTCGCGGTTACACCAAGACCCGCTTTCACCGCCGCGCGTACGGCAGGCAACGTCGACGCAACGTAAGCCAGACGCCACGGTATATTGGCCTCATTCAGTGCAGCAAGCACCATATCGCGGAACGGGCTTGGATCATCCAGCAAGACCAAAGGAATCGGCTCACCTTTTTGCAACACATATTCGGCTGCGCAATACCAATGCGTTGGCGATGTCCGCAGCGTCAGACAATTAAATTGTCCAGGACGATGCGTTGTTACCACCAAATCAACTTCATTCTCTTTCAGCATATCAACCATAAAGGCATTACGTTTTACACTGACATCCAGAGCAAGCTTCGGATAAACCGAACTAATTCGATTGAGAAGGAACGGTAATATTGTATCGGCTGATTCATCAGATGCCCCTAACGTTAACACTCCCTGAAGATTGCTAAACATTAAGGACATACATGCTTCGTCATTAAAACGAAGTATTTTTCTGGCATAACCCAGAAGCTGAATACCATGTTCCGTTAAGAGTTTATTACGCCCATGGCGTGCAAAAAGCTCTTTGCCAACCAGTTGCTCCAGCCTCTGCATTTGTTGGCTGACGGCGGACTGGGTACGGCAAACGGCAGCAGCAGCTGCTGCAAAAGTGTTGAGATCGGCGACCGCAACAAACGTTCTCAGCAGATCGAGGTCGAGATTCATTATCGGACGATTTGCATTTATCATATCTATTCACTTACAGGTTGCTCGTGCGGAGCTGCCCGGGTTGAAGCTGTGTGTAACAGTTTAGCAATTCCTTCTGAAGGATTTCCCTCGCATCCCGGCCCGGCAGACTGCCTGACAGATAGTTATTGTCCCGCTGTATATCAACAGTCAGAAAGCACGTTTCATGACGTTATTTTTATTATCTTAAAGATTCAGGATATTTAGATGTTTGCAGGCTAATGTAAATTCCATTAAAGAAAAGAACATCCTTCCTGCCATCTTTATCGCAGCGCTGTCAATGTAGCAAGATGTTGCTTCTACACACCAGCCAGAGATAACTCTAACAATAACAATCAACTAATCAAAAAAAGCAGATTAAGATATACAAAAAACAGGTATCTCTCATCTCCCTTCCCGAAAGACATCTTAACCCAAATCCATTTTATTTATAAGTATTATTGCAATATTCAGGATTTAAATGTGTTGATAACTGGATAAACTCACTTTATTAAAATTAACGAAATTTGTGATTTCATCGTTAATAATAAATAAAGTTTAATTTAGATTAAGATTATTCATTAATAATGCTTAACATTATTTTTACATGCGCAACGTTTAGCTCAGGTTATCTATTACAGAGACCGGTTAAACAGAATTCAGATTTTACGAAAAGTCACTGGCAGCAACTGTCGCATTTCAGACCATCACTACAATATCGATTTATTTTTACCAGAGCATAGTTTCTTAAAAATAGAAATATACAGCATAAAATATTAACATTATAAAATTTAGTGAAATTTTAAAAAAGCAAATTCGCCTGCAAATAGCAAAATAGATCCCAAAGATTTTCGCGCATTGGACAAAATCTTCTACTGCACACCCTTCAAAATGTGCCGAGGTGGGAGTACATTGTTCCGTGCTGACTTCCACGGCAGGGAGTGGCAATAATAGCGAAAAAGGTTAAAGGTTCATGTCCCCTATCGAAAAATCCAGCAAACTAGATAACGTCTGTTATGACATCCGCGGCCCGGTTCTTAAAGAGGCCAAGCGCCTGGAAGAAGAAGGCAACAAGGTTCTAAAACTCAATATTGGTAACCCCGCGCCGTTTGGTTTTGAAGCGCCGGATGAGATCCTGGTTGACGTGATCCGCAACCTCCCTACCGCGCAGGGGTACTGCGATTCCAAAGGACTCTATTCCGCACGCAAAGCTATTATGCAGCATTATCAGGCTCGTGGAATGCGTGATGTCACCGTCGAAGATATCTATATTGGCAACGGTGTTTCCGAACTTATCGTGCAGGCCATGCAGGCGCTGCTCAACAGCGGCGACGAAATGTTAGTTCCTGCGCCCGACTATCCACTGTGGACCGCTGCCGTGTCGCTTTCCAGCGGGAAAGCCGTGCACTATCTGTGTGACGAGTCATCCGACTGGTTCCCGGATCTCGATGATATTCGAGCAAAAATCACACCGCGCACACGCGGTATCGTGATTATCAACCCGAACAACCCAACCGGCGCGGTTTATTCTAAAGAATTGCTGATGGAGATCGTGGAGATCGCCCGCCAGCACAACCTGATCATCTTTGCCGATGAAATCTACGACAAGATCCTGTATGACGCGGCTCAGCACCACTCTATTGCCGCGCTAGCACCTGATTTGCTGACCATAACCTTCAACGGCCTGTCAAAAACCTATCGTGTTGCTGGTTTCCGTCAGGGATGGATGGTACTAAACGGGCCAAAAAAACATGCCAAAGGGTATATCGAAGGCCTGGAAATGCTCGCCTCTATGCGTCTTTGCGCAAACGTCCCGGCGCAGCATGCTATTCAGACCGCGCTGGGTGGGTATCAGAGCATCAGCGAATTTATCATCCCCGGTGGTCGTTTGTATGAGCAACGTAACCGTGCATGGGAATTGATTAATGATATTCCTGGTGTCTCCTGCGTGAAGCCAAACGGTGCGCTATATATGTTCCCGAAAATTGACGCGAAACGCTTCAATATTCATGATGATCAGAAAATGGTCCTCGATTTCCTGCTTCAGGAAAAAGTGCTGCTGGTTCAGGGAACCGCATTTAACTGGCCGTGGCCAGATCACGTACGCATTGTCACCCTACCACGGGAAGATGATCTGGAAATGGCGATTAATCGTTTTGGTCGCTTCCTCTCTGGATATCATCAGTAATCTTAATATCAGGCTACTTCGGTAGCCTGATTTGCATCTTGCCTCCCCTCCCCGCACAATGAAGTCTGTCGCAGTGAAGACAAAAGGTAACCTATGAGTCAGAGCCATTTCTTTGCCCATCTATCCCGTCTTAAACTCATCAACCGCTGGCCGCTAATGCGTAACGTGCGTACAGAAAACGTGTCGGAGCACAGTCTTCAGGTGGCTATGGTGGCCCATGCACTGGCCACAATCAAAAACCGTAAATTTAACGGACAGGTCAACGCAGAACGCATTGCCCTGCTGGCGATGTATCATGATGCTTCTGAAGTACTGACCGGTGATTTACCTACTCCGGTGAAATATTTCAACTCGCAAATTGCCCAGGAATATAAAGCGATTGAAAAAATCGCGCAGCAGAAACTCATCGACATGGTTCCTGAAGAATTACGCGATATTTTTGAACCGCTTATTGATGAACACAGCTATACGGAAGATGAAAAATCACTGGTCAAGCAAGCAGATGCTCTGTGTGCCTACCTGAAATGTCTGGAAGAGCTCTCGGCCGGGAATAACGAATTTTTGCTGGCCAAAAGCCGACTGGAAAAGACTCTGGAAGCACGTCGCAGTGATGAGATGGATTATTTTATGCAGGTCTTTGTGCCAAGCTTTCATTTATCGCTGGATGAGATCAGCCAGGATTCTCCACTTTAGCTTTTCGCCCAGCAGCGCTGCGCTTGCTGGGCCTACAAAACTGAATCGCGGGCCGGGTCAGACGCCGCCGCCCGGGCACATTCTCAGAACGGGAATAGCACCGGAATCAGCACCACGCACACCAGCATGACCAGTATCGTAAAAGGCACGCCTATCTTCACAAAGTCGCTGAATTTATAGTTTCCCGGCCCCAGCACGAGTGTGTTAACCGGTGACGAAACGGGCGTCATAAAGGCCGCCGATGCCGCCATCGCAACCATCATCGCAAACGGATAAGGCGAGACCTCCATCGATTTTGCCATTGCCAGCGCTATCGGGGCCATTAATACGGCAGTCGCGGTATTCGAGATAAATAGCCCAATCGACGCACACATGACAAACAAACACACCATCATCATATATGGTCCATAGCCGCCACCGACATCCATCAATCCTTTGACAACCAGATCAACGCCGCCCGTCTTTTGCAATGCCAGTGCAAAAGGCATCATCCCAACGATGAGAATAATACTCGGCCAGTGAATCGCTTTATAGGCGCTCTCCGCGTCAATACAGCGGAATTTTCCCATCAGCAGGCACGCTATAATTGCCGCTACAGGGTTGGGGATCTCATCAGTTAGCATCAGAGCAACCATCAGCACCAGGCAAAAAATAGCATGAGGAGCCTGACTGTGTGCGGGTGAGGCATCACTCTCTTCAACCGGCATATTGAGCACCACGAAGTCGCGCCCTTTTTGCCCAAGCTGGCTGATCAGCTTCCAGTTTCCTACCACCAGGAAAATATCCCCCAGCAGGAGAGGCTCATCCACTACCGCGCCTTCCATTGCCACGCCATCGCGCTTCAGGCCAACAACATTAAGACCATAACGAGTGCGGAATCCCATTTCACGAACCGTTTTGCCCAGTAGCTCCGATTCCGGAATGAGCGAAACTTCAGCCATCCCTACATCCAGCGCCTGGTCAGAGAAATATTCACCGCGCAGCACCATCGGCTCAAGCAGTTGTTCACTGCAAAACTCGCGCAGGTCAACATCTGCTGTCGACATATCAATCAGAAGGACATCACGCGCCCGAAATTCAGAAACGCCGTTAACATTCACGATCACCCGACGAAACCGACGCCACCGTTCAACGCCAATCACGTTCGCACCGTAACGCTCGCGTAATTTCAGGTCATCCAGCCGCTGGCCTACCATCGGTGAACCCGGTCGAATCGCTAAACGACGTGCCCGCCCCGTCAGGCGGTACTCTTTGATCAGATCGCGGAATGTGCGTCGTTTCCAGCCATCTTTGGACTTGTCCTGCTTTTCCCCCTTCAGGGCAAAGCGGGTCAACAACATATAAAGGACACCCAGAACCAGAATCACCAGCCCAAGCGGCGTTACGCTGAAAAAGCTGAACCCCTGCAAACCTTCTCGCAGGAGTTCACTGTTTACAACGAGGTTTGGCGGTGTTGCCACCAGCGTCATCATGCCGCTGATGAGACCGGCAAAACTCAACGGCATCATCAGGCGTGAAGGCGATGTCTGCATACGCATCGAGACGCTGAGCACCACCGGAATGAAGATGGCAACGACGCCCGTGGAACTCATAAATGCGCCGAGGCCAGCCACGGTCACCATCAGGTAGACCAGCATTTTGGTTTCGCTATTACCCGCAACTTTAACCAGCCAGGCCCCCATAATCGTTGCCACACCAGTGCGCACCAGGCCGTCGCCGATAATAAACAGGGCGGCAATCAGAATGACGTTGGGATCGCTAAAACCAGAAAACGCCTCAGAAAGTGAGAGTGTGCCGCTCAGAACAAACGCGACAATAACAAACAAGGCAACGGCATCCATGCGTACCTTGCCAGTAGCAAAGAGAATGATGGCGATTAACAGCAGGCTTAAGACCCAAATCAGTTCACCGTTCACAACATATCCTTGTCAGAGAGAGGAGAAAGGATTCTGCCATAAAAAGGCCCCATCAGTGTGGGGCTATATCATAGGATTATTTATTCAGCGAGACAGTGACACACCCATCTGCTGACTTAGAAACGGAAAGAACCGTCAATGTGTCGAGCACGAAATCCGCTTCATCCAGACGTGGGGAATCCGCAGGTACGTTCACAGCGATGACATGACTCCCGGCGTTTAACCCTGCCAGAACCCCTGCCGCCGCATCTTCAACTACGACACAGTCCGCGGGTGCAAGCCCCAGCAGTTCTGCTCCCAGTAAAAAGGCATCTGGCTCAGGTTTGCCCCGCGTGACACGCTCCGCAGTGATAAACACTTCTGGCTTCGGTAAGCCCGCCGCTTTATGACGCGCGTGCGCGACAGGAACAGAACCGGAAGTGACGATCGCCCACGGGATCTGCGCTTCATTTAAATGCTCAAGGAGCTCAAGAGCACCCGGCAACGCCGTGATCCCATCAGTGTCCGTGGCTTCAATCTGCTCCAGGTATTTGAACTCAGCCTGAATCTCTTCCTCGGTTTTTCCCGCTAAGAAATGCCGTAAAGACGTAATGGCCTGTTTGCCATGGATAAAATTCAGTACTTCCTGATGGTCGATGCCATGCCTGTCGGCCCAATGACACCACGAACGCTCAACAACCGGCAGCGAATCCACCAGCGTACCGTCCAGATCAAACAGAAAACCTTTACACTTCACACGCACCTCCCTCAGGCATTAATAATTTGTTGAATTTCGTTGCTGCTCAAATGGTACTGGCGTGGGCAGGAGTGCCATACACTTAACATTCGCTGATATTTCTCCCACATCGGCGTTTGGGCATTAAACCCGTGCGTACCGGCATCAAAGTGGGTATAGCGCCCTTCGGTATTGACCATGAAACGCACATAACTCAGGTAGCGTGCCTCCGTCGCGGCATCAAAGCCGAGGAAAGTCACACGACGCTCATCAATGGTCTGTGCATCTTTAAGATTGGTCCATGACACATGTAGCGCGTGGTACATCTCCATGATGTCGATAACCGTACGGCAGGTTTCTTCTTTCAGTTCACCAAACTCACGGTCCAGCTCGCGCATTTGCAAACCGAAACCGCGTTCGACGATCGTCTGCAAGCGGCTGTAGCGCTCAGCGTTATCGGGATCAAGCATAGTCATCATTTTGTACTGGTTTGACAAAATCAGACGTTGAGCATGGGTCATTTCCATCTTGCGACTCCTGTAGCGCATTGCACTTGAAAAAAAAGACACGGTAACGGTTTGTTACTGTGCCTTCTTTTATTCATCGTTTCGATGATCAATCACAAATCATCGAGGAATGTTTTATCAAGTTGTTTAAATGCTCGCTTGAGGGTATCGGCTAATGCCTGGTAATCCGGCTTACCTTCTACCGGAGCCAATGCCTGCCCTGCCTCCTCAAGTTTTCCACGCACTTCGTAAAACCAGTGTAAAATAGTAGGCGGTAGCGGCGTCACTGAACGTTTGCCTAACCACCATAGTCCCTGCATGGGCAAACTGAGCGCAAACAACGCGGTGGCCACAGTGGGACCAAGTTGGCCGCCTAACGCAATTTGCCAGCACAGCGTAAAGACGGCGACCGGTGGCATAAAGCGTATCGCATACCGCGTGGCGCGAATGACGCGGTTTTCAACAAACATAGGCGCAAGGCGCTTTTCCATGGGCCACGTCTTTGCGTAATGCTGGCCCCGACGAAACAGGCTAAAGAAGCTCACGGAGGGGATCTCAGGTGTCGACATGGCTGTACCTCAACTTCACATATAAAAATTAAAATTTTCGTGCAAAACCACAACAAGCTATGACAACGTTCAAAATATTTTGTCATCGCTACCCAGTATCGGGTATTCTGTGCCAGCCTCATAGGCCTTAGACGAGAATCGTAAACTCGTCAAATTATCGCATATTATGCCATTGTCTGAAAATTGTTCAAAATGGCATAAAATCATATGGATTTCTTCCATCATGCCAGAATGTTCTTCTGACATGATGTTAATCATAAATGTCTGAGTCATCTTGCGTTACGCTTCACGACTCACTGACGTTTTTTTAGCCACGTATCAATAATAGGTACTTCCATGTCGAGTAAGTTAGTACTGGTTCTGAACTGCGGTAGCTCCTCACTGAAATTCGCCATCATCGATGCGCTTAACGGTGACGAGTACCTCTCTGGTTTGGCCGAATGTTTCCATCTCCCAGAAGCACGTATCAAGTGGAAAATTGACGGCAGCAAACAAGAAGCGGCTTTAGGTGCAGGCGCCGCTCACAGTGAAGCGCTGAACTTTATCGTTAACACTATTCTGGCACAAAAACCAGAACTGTCTGCTCAGCTGACTGCGATTGGTCACCGTATCGTCCATGGCGGCGAAAAATACACCAGTTCCGTGGTGATCGACGAATCTGTTATTCAGGGCATCAAAGATTCTGCCTCTTTCGCACCGCTGCATAACCCAGCACACCTGATCGGTATCGCTGAAGCGCTGAAATCCTTCCCACAGCTGAAAGACAAAAACGTGGCCGTGTTCGATACCGCGTTCCATCAGACTATGCCGGAAGAATCCTACCTCTACGCCCTGCCGTACAGCCTGTACAAAGAGCATGGCGTACGTCGTTATGGCGCACACGGTACGAGCCACTTCTATGTGACTCAGGAAGCGGCAAAAGTACTGAACAAACCGGTTGAAGAACTGAACATCATTACTTGCCACCTGGGCAACGGTGGTTCTGTTTCTGCTATTCGTAACGGTAAATGTGTTGATACCTCCATGGGTCTGACCCCACTGGAAGGTCTGGTAATGGGTACGCGCTCTGGTGATATCGACCCGGCGATTATCTTCCACCTGCACGACACCCTGGGCATGAGCGTTGATCAAATCAACAAAATGCTGACCAAAGAGTCTGGCCTTCTGGGTCTGACCGAAGTCACCAGCGACTGCCGTTATGTTGAAGACAACTACACCGACAAAGCTGACGCTAAACGTGCAATGGACGTTTACTGCCACCGTCTGGCGAAATACATCGGTTCTTACACTGCACTGATGGAAGGTCGTCTGGATGCAGTAATCTTTACTGGTGGTATCGGTGAGAACGCCGCAATGGTCCGTGAACTGTCCCTGGGTAAACTGGGTGTTCTGGGCTTCGAAGTGGATCACGAACGTAACCTGGCTGCCCGTTTCGGTAAGTCTGGCTTCATCAATAAAGAAGGCACTCGCCCGGCTCTGGTTATTCCAACCAACGAAGAGCTGGTCATCGCGCAAGACGCGAACCGCCTGACTGCCTGATTCCACACCGCCAGCAATGCTGGCGGTGCTGTTTTGTATCCCGCCCAAATCTGGCGGTAACGAAAAAGAGGATAACCCGTGTCCCGTATTATTATGCTGATCCCTACCGGAACCAGCGTCGGTCTGACCAGCGTCAGCCTTGGCGTGATCCGTGCTATGGAACGCAAAGGCGTTCGTCTGAGCGTCTTTAAACCTATCGCCCAGCCTCGTGCCGGTGGCGATGCACCAGACCAGACTACCGCCATTGTACGTGCCAACTCCAATCTGCCAGCGGCTGAACCGTTGAAGATGAGCCACGTTGAGTCTCTGCTGTCCAGCAACCAGAAAGACGTGTTGATGGAAGAGATCATTGCCAACTATCACGCGAATACCCAGGACGCGGAAGTGGTGCTGGTTGAAGGTCTGGTTCCGACGCGCAAACACCAGTTTGCTCAGTCTCTGAACTTCGAAATCGCCAAAACACTGAATGCGGAAATCGTCTTCGTGATGTCCCAGGGTACTGATACTCCGGAACAACTGAAAGAACGTATCGAACTGACCCGCAGCAGCTTTGGTGGCGCGAAAAACAGCAACATCACTGGCGTTATCGTTAACAAACTGAACGCCCCTGTTGATGAACAAGGCCGTACTCGCCCTGATCTGTCTGAAATCTTCGATGACTCGTCTAAAGCGAAAGTGGTCAAAGTGGATCCGGCTAAACTGCAGGACTCCAGCCCACTGCCAGTACTGGGCGCTGTGCCATGGAGCTTCGACCTGATTGCTACCCGTGCAATCGACATGGCGCGTCACCTGAATGCGACCGTCGTTAACGAAGGCGACATCAACACCCGTCGCGTGAAGTCTGTTACCTTCTGTGCACGTAGCATTCCGCACATGCTGGAACACTTCCGCGCAGGCTCCCTGCTGGTGACCTCTGCTGACCGCCCTGACGTGCTGGTTGCAGCGTGCCTGGCCGCAATGAATGGCGTTGAAATTGGCGCGATCCTGCTGACCGGTGCATACGAGATGGACCCACGCGTGAGCAAGCTGTGTGAACGTGCATTCGCGACTGGCCTGCCGGTATTCATGGTGAACACCAACACCTGGCAGACCTCCCTGAGCCTGCAGAGCTTCAACCTGGAAGTTCCGGTTGATGACCATGAGCGTATCGAGAAAGTTCAGGAATACGTTGCAAGCTACATTAATGCTGACTGGGTTGAATCCCTGACTGCGACCTCCGAGCGTAGCCGTCGCCTGTCTCCGCCAGCCTTCCGTTATCAGCTGACTGAACTGGCGCGCAAAGCGGGCAAACGCGTTGTTCTGCCAGAAGGCGACGAACCACGTACCGTTAAAGCGGCAGCTATCTGTGCAGAGCGTGGCATCGCCACCTGTGTGCTGCTGGGTAATCCAGATGAAATCACCCGTGTTGCTGCATCTCAGGGCGTTGAACTGGGTGCGGGTATCGAGATCGTTGATCCAGAAGTCGTTCGCGAAAGCTATGTTGCGCGTCTGGTTGAGTTGCGTAAGAGCAAGGGCATGACCGAAGCCGTTGCCCGCGAACAGCTGGAAGACAATGTGGTACTGGGTACGCTGATGCTGGAACAGGACGAAGTTGATGGTCTGGTTTCTGGTGCTGTTCACACCACCGCAAACACCATTCGTCCACCGTTGCAGCTGATCAAAACTGCACCGGGTAGCTCTCTCGTTTCTTCCGTGTTCTTCATGCTGTTGCCTGAACAGGTTTACGTTTACGGCGACTGTGCGATTAACCCGGATCCAACAGCAGAGCAGCTGGCCGAAATCGCCATCCAGTCAGCAGATTCCGCGATTGCCTTCGGCATCGAACCGCGCGTGGCAATGCTCTCCTACTCTACCGGCACATCAGGTGCGGGTAGCGATGTAGAGAAAGTCCGCGAAGCGACGCGTCTGGCACAGGAAAAACGTCCTGACCTGATGATCGACGGTCCGTTGCAGTACGACGCCGCGGTTATGGCTGATGTAGCGAAATCTAAAGCGCCGAACTCTCCGGTTGCAGGTCGCGCTACCGTGTTCATCTTCCCGGATCTGAACACTGGTAACACCACCTATAAAGCCGTACAGCGTTCTGCTGACCTGATCTCCATCGGGCCAATGCTGCAAGGTATGCGCAAACCTGTGAACGACCTGTCTCGTGGCGCGCTGGTAGACGATATCGTCTACACCATCGCACTGACTGCGATCCAGTCCTCACAGCAGCAGTAATTTTTGACTGTACGAAAAAGGCGACCTGATGGTTAATGCCGATCAGTTAAGGATCGATTGACCGATCCGGTGGCTGGTGTAAAAAGGGTTCCATATTCATTATGGAGCCCTTTTTAAATGGAACTTTATCAGGCACCTGGCATTATCAACGCCACCACTCCAGAGCGTGCCCGTAGTCTCGCCGACCTCATTCCCCCGGCGCTTATTCAGCAGGCACTCACGCTGACCGATACCGTCACTTTGCGTAAACGCAAACTCCCTCTCGGGTCGATGATTTGGCTTGTCGTAGGGATGTCCATTTTCTGCGACCGTCCAATGACAGAAATCGTAAATCTGATGGATATCACTGACCGTACTGGCCCCCCTTTTACCGCCCGGAGTGCTGTCATTCAGCGCCGTAAAACTCTGGGAGAGAACGCTGTGCGGGAGCTTTTTGATATCACCCGGCAGTACTGGAATCAACAGGCAGTGCATCCACAATGGCACGGACTGAACCTCTTTGCTGTCGATGGCGTGGTCCGGCGTACCGCAGATACACCGGAAAACAGAGCCGCCTTCAGTAAACACACCAGTCAGTATGGCGAAGGGGGTTATCCTCAGGTACGTATGGTTTGTCTGATGGCGCTGAGCAGCCATCTGATCACAGCCTGTGCTTTCGACAGTGAAAATATCAGCGAAATGAGGCTGGCTGAGCAACTGACAGAGAAAGCGCCGGATAACAGTATTACCCTGTTCGATAAGGGATTTTACCCGATGGGCCTGCTCCATCACTGGCAGACATCAGGAGAAAACCGGCACTGGTTGTTGCCGTTGAAAAAGAATACACAATATCGGGTGGTTCGCCGTCTGGGCCGGGGAGATGAACTGGTGTGCCTGAAAACCAGCCCGCGAGCCCGGAAGCACTGGCCAGGGGGCCCGGAAGAAATAGTGGGAAGACTGCTGACCCGCAGGGTGGACGGAAAAGAGAGGCAGGAGCTGTGGGGGGGTCTGCTGGCGTATAAGCTGGTGCAATATCAGATGGTGCAGATGGTGTTCCATCTGAAGGGAGATGATTTGCCTAACCAGCTTAGCTTCAGTGGAGCGATAAGCGAAATAATCCGGCTACTGATAACCCAGCCGTGGGCCTCACCGGGAAAAATGCCGGGCGAAATGAGAACGCTGTATGAACAAGCGAAATGGCTGATATTACCGGGGAGAAGGGAGCGAAGTTACCCGCGGGAACTCAGGGTAAAGACCAGAAAATATCCGGATAAAAAGGTTGCTGGTCACCTTAAGTGACCAGCATTAACCTGATGGTCGCCTTTTTTATTTACAGCAGCTCTCGCGCCGCCGAAACAATATCATGCGCCGTCAGGCCGTACTCCTTCTGCAGGAAATCCTGAGTCCCCACCTGGCCGTAACGCTCTTTAACACCCACTCGACGCATCGGTACAGGACAGGTTTCTACCAGCACTTCCGCAACGGCTGAACCCAGCCCATTATGAATACTGTGGTTTTCACAGGTCACGATGCGCCCGGTTTTCTCGGCATAATTTTTCACCAGCATCCGGTCGATGGGTTTCAGGGTAAACATGTCGATCACTGCCGCACTGACCCCTTCCTGCTCCAGTTGACGTGCTGCTTCCAGCGCTTCCGCCACCATGATGCCATTGGCAATAAGGGTAATATCATTCCCTTCACGCAAAACGTTTCCTTTGCCGATGGTAAAGGTTGAGCCAGGGGCATAGACACTTGGCGCCTGTTTACGGATGGTGCGAACCCAATAGAAGCCTTCGAGGTCGATAAGCTGGCGCAGCACATCCTCAAACATCACCGCATCGGTCACTTCCAGCACCACCGAATTCGCCAGACCGCGCACAATGCCCATATCCTCAAAGGACATATGCGTTCCGCCGTTGTGACAGGCCGTAACGCCAGCATCCGAGGCAATCACCTTCACGTTGTTGCGCTGGTAATCGAGCGACATAAATAGCTGGTCGAAACAACGACGGCTGGCAAAGGCGGTAAAGGTGTGGACGAATGGCTTGCGCCCGGTGAGCGACAGCCCTGCCGCTGTGCCGATAACATTGGCCTCCATGATGCCGCAGTTAATCACATGCTGCGGGTAATCGCGCGCCACACCGTCCATCGCCATAGAGCTCATCAGATCCGCTTCGAGGGCAATAATCTCGCTCCCGGCTTCAATCTGTTTCGCCACAAAGCCCGCGTAGACTTTACGCATCTCAACGGTATCTTTCTGTCCTGCAGGTGCGACCTTAATCATGTGAAGCCTCCAGTTGGCGAATCGTCTCGTTAAGTGCGGCTTTACTCTCATCGGTCAGGCGCAAATGGTGCGAGTTGCTTAACTGCTCCAGATAAGGAACGCCCTGCCCTTTGATGCTATCGAGAATAACGATCAGTGGGCGGGCATCGGCTGCCGGAATCCGTGAAGTGACTTCCAGCAACATTGGGATATCGTCCCCTTTGACCGTCACCACCTCATAACCAAAGGCACGGAATTTCCCTTCCAGGTCGAACGCGCAAATAATGTCGTCCAGCTCACCGTCAAGCTGCTGTTTATTCCAGTCCACAAATACCGTCAGATTGTTTAAACGGTGATGAGCAATAAACTGGAACGCTTCCCAGCACTGGCCTTCGTTCAGCTCACCATCACCCACAATGCAAAATACCCGGTTGGGCCGCCCCGCCAGCTTATGCGACAGTGCCATTCCTCCTGCGATGGAGATCCCCTGCCCCAGAGAACCTGTGGTGGCATCCACGCCGCGGGTTTTCAGACGGTCCGGATGGCTTGGCAGACGCGTTCCATTCTGGTTCAGCGTGCTCAGCTCTTCTACCGGGAAGTAGCCCTTAATGGCGAGAGTGCTGTACAGCGCCGGGCCGGCGTGGCCTTTCGACAACACAAAATAGTCGCGCTCTGGCCAGTCAGGATCGGCCGGGTCAATCTTCATCACTGCGCCGTAGAGTACAGCCAGAGTTTCGACCACCGACATACTGCCACCGTAGTGACCAAAACCCAGTTGCGTCAGCGATTTCAGTGTCTCCAGGCGAATCTCACGCGCAAGATGGGTTATCTCATTCACATTCATGATTTAGCTCCGGTGTTTTCCTGCGCGTTACTGCCCGCAGATTTATTTTTAGCGAACACGTTGTACGCCACCAGCACTGCGAACAACGCAACAACCAGTCCCGTAATAGCAAGCGGCGACAGGAAGCGCGCGAGGTTACCCAGTACAATCCCGACAGCACCGAAATCAGCATCCGAGAAGGTAGTATTGGCAAAACCAATCGCGCCAAGTACAGGTAGCAGCAAGACCGGCAGGAAGGTGATCAGTAAGCCGTTGGCGAACGCGCCTATCATCGCCCCACGACGTCCGCCAGTGGCGTTACCGAACACACCCGCCGTCGCACCGGTAAAGAAGTGTGGAACAACGCCAGGCAGGATCAGCACCCAACTAAACTGACCGCAGATAAACAGTCCGACCAGACCACCGAGGAAGCTGAACAGGAAGCCAATCAGTACCGCATTAGGCGCATAGGGATAGACGACCGGGCAGTCCAGCGCAGGACGTGCATTTGGAACCAGTTTTTCCGAAAAACCGGTAAAGGCAGGGACAATTTCCGCCAGAATCAGGCGTACACCTTGCAGGATAATGAACACGCCCGCAGCGAAGGTAATGGCCATGATGATGGCGTAAACCAGGTAGTTCTGACCGCCACTGAAGGTCGCCTCAACGTATTCACGCCCGGCGCTTACGGCCATGATCAGGTAGATAATCATCATTGTCAGCGAGATGGAGATAGAACTGTCACGCAGGAAGCTCAGGTTCTTCGGCAGGTTCATCTCTTCAGTAGAACGCGAACCTTTGCCGAATTTACTGCCAATCCAGCCGGAAAGCACATAACCCAGCGTACCGAAGTGACCAAAGGCGATATCATCATTACCCGTAATGCGTTTCATGTAACGCTGAGCCAGTGCCGGGAAGAACGCCATCACCAGACCTAAGATCAGCGAGCCGGTAAACACCAGGCCGACACCTTCAAAGCCTGCAACGGTCAGGATCACACCAATCATACACGCCATATAGAAGGTGTGATGCCCGGTCAGGAAGATGTACTTCAGACGGGTAAAGCGCGCGACAATAATATTCGCGACCATCCCGAAAGCCATAATTAATGCCGTAGAAGCACCGTATTTTTCCAGCGCGATAGAAACAATCGCTTCATTATTGGGAATAATGCCCTGAATAGTAAAGGCATGCTCAAACATCCCGCCTAAAGGATTTAATGATCCGACCAGTACAGTTGCGCCACCGCCCAGAACAATAAAGCCCAGAATGGTTTTAATTGTGCCTTTTACCACATCAGAAAATGCCTTCTTCTGTGCTACCAGTCCAATTAAGGCAATTAACCCCACCAGCACTGACGGGACTTTTAATATATCAACAACGAAATTCAGCGTTTCAAGGATAAACATATCCGCCTCGCTATAATCAGGGTTATTGTCTTGAGAACCAGGCGCGTAACTGCGCTTCGAGTTCATTAATATCGATGATGTTGTTGATCACCACCAGTTGGCTTTCTGGCACACTGGCACTGGCTGCAATATCTTTCGCCATCACAAAAAGATCCGCTGCGCCTGGGGTAGCAGAAGAGAGATCTGAATGTTCAACCTCTGCCTCAATGTCCAGTTTCTTCAACACCTTTTTAATATTCATTTCGACCATGAAACTACTGCCAAGGCCCGAACCACAAATTGCCATGATTTTCATTATTATCCCCTTTTTTGAGTACAGTTCGTCCCCATCATGCTGACGCATAATGTTGTGACTTATCGGTGTGAGTAATTAAATCAGAAGCGGTCGATAATTTTTTTAATGTCCTCCAGGGTATTAGCCTGATGTAATTCAGCCATATCATCATCGCTGGAAAATAACTCTGCCAGAGCAGAAATCATTTCAATATGACTGTGTTTATCTGGCGCAGCCAGCATCACAATCACATCGACGGGATCAAACTCTCCAGCACCAAATGAAACTCCCTGTTTAAGTTTTAATAATGACAGGCCGAGTCCTTTTGCCCCTTCTTCAGGCCGCGCATGCGGCATGGCTAGCCCTGGTGCCAGCACATAATACGGTCCTAATTTATGGTGTTGCTCAACAATCGCGGTGACATATTCCGGCAATATCACCTGCATATCCAGTAGCGGTTTAGCACAAATCTCCAGCGCCTGTGGCCAGCTCTCCACGCTCTCCTGAAGTGTGATGGTTGTATCATATATCCAATTTTTGAGCATTTTGCACTCCTGGCATGACGCAAAAGATGAGCAAACTTTATTCAACAGTTGAATCATTGGCTGCGATCAAGATCACAAAGATAGCGCTACCAATCTTTAACATTCAGAATTGTGATAGCGCTATCAAATTACAATCATCGCGTGAAATCACAGCAAATAAAGGGATTTAAGGCGTATACTGCCTTCCACGTGAAGCGAAGGATGATAATAAAAACGCGTCCTGTCAGCAGGAAGGTGTATGTCTCTAACCCGAAAACGGCGAAGTACCGGTAAAGTGACAATTGCCGATGTCGCGCAACTTGCCGGAGTGGGCACGATGACCGTGTCCCGTGCGTTACGCACGCCTGAACAGGTTTCCGATAAACTGCGTGAAAAAATTGAAGCTGCTGTGCAGGCGCTGGGGTATATGCCGAACCTGGCAGCCAGTGCGCTGGCGTCGGCCTCATCATGGACGATTGCCATGGTCGTCCCAAATCTTTCCGAGGCGGGTTGCTCGGAGATGTTTGCCGGATTGCAACAGGTGCTGCAGCCTGCCGGATACCAAATCATGCTGGCGGAATCTCAGCACCGTCTAGAACAAGAAGAAAAGTTGCTGGAAACACTGCTTGCATCGAATATTGCAGCAGCCATTTTGCTCAGTGTCGAACACACCGACACGGTACGCCATTGGCTGAAAAATGCTTCGATACCGGTGATGGAAATGGGCGCCATGCGTGCCGATCCCATTGATATGAATATCGGTATTGATAACGTGGCAGCGATGTATGAATTAACAGAAATGTTGATTCAACGCGGTTATCAGAACATCGGCCTGCTGTGTGCAAACCAGGAGCAATGGATTTTCCAGCAACATTTGCAGGGCTGGTACAAAGCCATGCTGCGCCATCACATGTCACCAAACAGGGTGATTAATGCCGCCATGCCACCTAACTTCTCCACGGGTGCAGCTCAACTGCCTGAATTTTTGTTGGCGTGGCCAGAGCTTGACGCCCTCGTGTGCGTGTCCGATGAACTGGCGTGCGGCGCATTGTACGAATGCCAGCGCAGACGAATCAAAGTGCCGGACGATCTGGCCGTTGTAGGGTTTGGAGATAGCGATGTCAGCCGCGTCTGTCAACCGCCATTAACAACCATGGCCGTACCACACCGTAAGATTGGTATCGAAGCAGGACGCGCGTTGCTGGAGCGCTTGAACGACGGAGACTGGCGCGATCAGAAAACCATCGCATCCAGCCTGTGTTTACGGGAAAGCTGTTAAGGCTTATTCAGCCTCTTCTTGTTTCTCGGTTTTTGCGGATTCGTTATTAGCATTACGGCTCATCCACAATGCCAGCGCTTTTAACGAGTCCGGCGTGAATTCGTCACAACGCGCAGTGATCTCTTCTGGCGTCATCCAGCTCACTTCACTGACTTCTTCTTCCTGAAGTGCAAACGGCCCGTGGGAGACACAGCTGAACAGTCCTCCCCAGACACGGCAGTTTGGATCTTCAAAATAGAACTGCCCGTGCTCGGCAAATGGAACCCCTGCAATACCTAACTCTTCTTCGGCTTCGCGACGGGCTGAATCCAGTAAAACTTCATCGGCCTGAACCACGCCTCCTGCAGTAGCATCCAGCATACCTGGGAGAAAATCCTTCGTTTCCGTACGTCGCTGCACCAGGATTTTGCCCATACCATCATGGACAACAATATATGTTGCGCGGTGGCGCAAGCGTTCGGCCCGCATCTGTTCGCGACTTGCCTGTGCTATCACTTCATTGTCTTCACTGACAATGTCAACCCACTCTGTACTTGCCAAATGACTCTGCTCCACCATCGGGGAAACCTTCTCGTCTAAGCGCTCTTTCGGCGCGTTTGCAGTTGGGGTGTAACTTACGGATTAATCGCTACCTGCGCAATAACTTGCTGATCATTAAGTGCGATAACGCTGAGCATATTCTCGTCCAGCATGCCGTAGCTCGCCGGGTATCCCCCTTTGGGAATGCTAACTGAGCCGGGATTAAAGTAATAAATATCCCCGCGTTTTTCAGCGACCGGAATATGAGTATGGCCGTAAACCAGAACATCGCCAGCGACCAGCGCAGGCAGGTTATCAGGGTTAAAAAGATGACCGTGGGTCAAAAACAGACGTGTTTTTTCCAGCAAAACCTGCTGCCAGGGAGCGGTAATCGGGAATTGCAGCAGCATCTGATCGACTTCGCTGTCGCAATTTCCGCGAACGGCGATAATGCGCCCCGCAACCGTATTAAGCGCCTCAGCCACCTGCGCAGGGGCATACCCTTCCGGCAGCGCATTACGCGGCCCATGGTTTAACACATCGCCCAGAATAACCAGCCACTGCGCTCCGCTTTGTGCAAACAGAGAGAGAACACGCTCTGCAGCGGGCAGCGATCCGTGGATATCCGATGCAAACATCAGTTTCATCAGTCACTCCTTCGAAAAACAGACTGCCCTATCATACCGCAACAACCCGGGCTTATCAGCCAACACGCTTAGCGGAGAGTGCCACATAGCGCTGCACTGACGCACGTTGCCACTGGAAGTTTGCATAATCAACCAACACCTGGGGAACCTCGTCTCCATTGAGCACCAGTCGATTCAGCATCAGAGCCAAATCCACATCGGCAATACACCATTCGCCAAACAGATTGGGGTTGCCATGTGAAAGCAGTGCTGTTGCTGTTTCCAATAATTTATTGGCACTTTCCTGACCCGCTTCACTTAATGCGGCTTTTTTCGCACCAGCAAACACCACATCCGTAGAACGTTCAGCACGAATTGGCAGCAAATCGCTGCGCAGCCACGCCTGAATCTGACGTGCGCGCGCACGTTTTTGTAGGTCATGAGGATAAATACGTTCCCATTCTGGCGGAGCAAAACGGTCTTCCAGATACTCGGCGATGGCAGAGGATTCACTCAGTTCAAATCCCTCAATCTCCAGCACGGGCACTCGTCGGGTCAGTGAGTAGCCCCGCCACTCAGGTTTGAGATGGTCGCCGCAGTCAAGATCAACGGTTTTCAGCGTGAACGACAGCCCTTTTTCGGCCAGTGCCACATAGGCACTCATGACATAAGGGGAATAGAAATTCGCATCGGACCACAAAGTGATGGCGGGTTGGTTCATAACGTCCTCATAAGCTGATCGGTTTTCAACCAACATATAATCTCTTTGTCCCGCTGTCACTTGATGAAAACTCACGATTTACAACAAGCACCTATACTCGTTTTATCACCTCTTTTTTTGCTATGACAGGAGTTGAGAATGATAGACCTCTATTATGCCCCTACCCCTAACGGTCATAAGATCACCCTCTTTCTGGAAGAAGCAAATCTGGATTACCGGATCATTCGAATTGATATCAGTAAAGGGGATCAGTTCAGGCCGGATTTCCTCGCCATCTCACCCAATAACAAGATCCCCGCCATTATTGATACCGAGCCGGATGATGGCGGCACACCGTTGAACCTGTTTGAGTCAGGCGAAATTTTGCTCTATCTGGCAGAAAAAAGCGGAAAACTGCTGAGCGGAGAACTACGCGAACGCCACCACACGCTGCAATGGCTTTTCTGGCAAACCAGCGGGCTGGGGCCCATGCTCGGACAGAACCACCACTTTAATGCTTTCGCCCCGCAACCTATCCCTTACGCTATAGAGCGTTACCAGGTTGAGACGCAACGGCTTTACGGGGTAATGAACCGGCGTCTTGAGAAATCCCCCTGGCTTGGCGGCGATCATTACAGCATTGCCGATATCGCCTGTTGGCCATGGATCAACGCCCATGAGCGTCAGCGTATTGATCTAGCAACCTACCCTGCGGTGAATAACTGGTTCGAGCGGATAAGAACCCGCCCGGCCACCGAGCGAGCCATGCAAAAAGCGCAGCAGATTTAAACATGTGTCCGGTTGGGCGCGTGTGATGTCATCATGTATTATGGAGAAAATAACAACACGGAGTAGACCTGCAATGTCGCAGCATGACGCTATTATTCGCATTAAAAACTTACGCTTACGCGCGTTCATCGGTATCAAAGACGAAGAGATCGCGAACCGTCAGGATATCGTTATCAATGTCATCATCCACTACCCGGCAGACAAGGCGCGGGCCAGCGAAGACATCAATGATGCGCTGAATTATCGCACTATTACTAAAAGCATCATTCATTACGTTGAAAACAACCGCTTCTCTTTACTGGAAAAATTAACTCAGGATGTGCTCGATATCGCACGCGAACATCATTGGGTCACATATGCTGAAGTAGAGATCGATAAACTTCACGCGCTGCGTTATGCCGACTCCGTCTCCATGACGTTAAGCTGGCAGCGCCAGGCATAAACCTGGAGGTTGTATGAAGATTCTGCTGACCGGCGGCACAGGTCTGATTGGACGCCACCTCATTCCGCGTCTGCATGCGCTAAAACACGACATTACCGTGGTCACCCGCAGTCCGGAAAAAGCACGTCAGGTGCTGGGGGCGGGCATCGACATCTGGAAAGGACTGACTGAGCAACAGGATCTGGACGGCTTTGATGCCGTCATTAATCTTGCAGGCGAACCCATCGCCGACAAACGCTGGACGGAAGAGCAAAAGCAACGCTTGTGTAGCAGTCGCTGGAATATCACGGAAAAACTGGTTGAGCTTATCCGTAACAGCCACACTCCGCCGTCGGTATTTATTTCTGGCTCGGCTGCGGGATATTACGGCGATCTCGGCGAAGTAGTGGTGACGGAAGAAGAGCCTCCGCACAACGAATTCACCCACAAGCTCTGCGCCCAGTGGGAGCGCATTGCCAGTGCAGCACAGAGCGATAACACCCGCGTCTGCCTTCTGCGAACCGGTGTCGTCCTCGCCCCTAAAGGTGGCATTCTGGCCAAAATGCTTCCCCCCTTTAAGTTAGGGCTGGGGGGGCCAATCGGAAATGGCCGCCAGTATCTGGCCTGGATCCATATTGATGACATGGTAAATGGCATTCTTTGGTTGCTTGATAACGATCTTCGCGGCCCGTTCAATATGGTCTCCCCGTATCCTGTTCGTAATGAACAGTTTGCTCACGCGCTCGGGCATGCGCTGCATCGCCCGGCGATATTGCGCGTGCCTGCTACAGTCATTCGGCTGTTAATGGGAGAATCGTCTGTGCTGGTGCTGGGTGGTCAGCGTGCGTTGCCAAAGCGGCTGGAAGCCGCCGGATTTGCCTTTCGCTGGTATGACTTAGAAGAAGCGCTGGGGGATATGGTGGGTAAAACCTGACAACAGGTTATGGTAAAGTGATACGCCAACCCCTTCGTATGACGGCGTAATCATGGCTACCATCACCACACCCAGGCTTCACCTCACCCCTTTCGAACCCTCTGACTGGGCATTCTTCCGCACGCTGCGAGAAGACCATGCCATCATGCGCTATATGGCCGCCATCGCCCCGGAAAAAGAGACCCGACGCTTGTTCGCTGCGCGTCTTGCCGCGCCGCATATTTTTGTTATTCGTCTTCATGATGATGCCACACCGCTGGGCGATATCGGCCTGCAAATCAGCCCTGAGAATCGTGAAGAGGCGGATATCGGTTATACCGTCGTGCCTGCTGCTCAGGGAAAAGGGATTGCCAGCGAGGCGTTACGTGCGGTGTGTGAGTATGCATTTAACCAGACGGGCGTGAAGGCGATTAACGCCTATGTGCTGGCGGATAACGTCGGTTCTGTGCGGGTGTTAGAGAAGGCCGGGTTTGTACGTACTCAGGTGCTGGAAAAAGCGTATGAGATTGACGGGGTTCGGTATGACGACTGGGTTTACCGGCTGGAGTGTGGTGCGATCTGATCCCCTCACCCCGGCCCTCTCCCACCGGGAGAGGGGGAAAGCAAAAACTACTTCAACGATCCTTTCAGGAACTGCTGCAAGCGTGGGCTTTTCGGGTTTGCCAGCACCTCATCCGGATGCCCCTGCTCTTCAATTTTACCCTGATGCAGGAAAATAACGTGGTTCGAGACGTTACGGGCGAAGCCCATTTCGTGTGTCACCACCACCATCGTTTTCCCCTCTTCGGCCAGTTTCTGCATAATACGCAGAACTTCACCAACCAGTTCAGGATCGAGTGCTGAGGTAGGTTCATCAAACAACAATACTTCTGGCTCCATCGCCAGCGCACGAGCGATAGAAACGCGCTGCTGCTGACCACCGGACAAATGCACCGGATATTTCATCTGCTGGCGTTCGTCGATCCCCACTTTCGCGAGATATTTCACCGCCCGTTCACGCGCTTCAGTTTTACTTAACCCCAGCACCTGGATTGGCGCTTCCATCACGTTCTCCAGCACCGTCATGTGGCTCCAGAGGTTAAAGTGCTGGAACACCATCGTCAGGCGCGTACGCAGCAGGCGTAGCTGATGTTTATCCGCGACCTTGAGTTGACCGTCTTTATCACGCACCAGGTTGATGTTCTGCCCACTCACCACAATTGAACCTTCACTCGGTTTTTCGAGGAAGTTAATGCAGCGCAGGAAGGTACTTTTCCCTGAACCTGATGAACCGATAATACTGATCACATCGCCTGCATTAGCCTGTAGCGACACCCCTTTCAGCACTTCATGTTCGCCGTAGCGTTTGTGCAAATCGATAACGTTTAATTTGTTCTCAGCCATCATAATTCTCAGTGCGTCGAAGACGGTTTTACATGCTGCAACCAGCGTTTTTCAGCCTTACGGAACAGGCTAATCAGGACATACGAAATAATCAAATACAGGACTGCCGCGATGCCGAATGCGGTGAACGGCTGATAGGTTGCCGAGTTAATATCACGGGCAATTTTCAGCAAATCCGGCACGGTGGCTGTAAATGCCAGGGCGGTAGAGTGCAGCATCAAAATCACTTCGTTGCTGTAGGCAGGCAAAGCGATACGCAGCGCGGACGGCAAAATGATGCAACGATAAAGTTTCACCGAAGAGAAACCGTATGCGCGTGCCGCCTCAATTTCACCGTAAGGCACAGAGCGAATCGCCCCGGCAAAAATTTCGGTGGTATATGCACAAGTATTCAGCGTTAACGCCAGCACCGTACAGTTCAGGCCACTGCGGAAGAAAGCATTGAGCATTTCCGTGCCTTTCACAATCTCCAGCGTGTACATGCCCGAATAGAACACCAGCAACTGCACATACAGTGGTGTACCGCGGAAAATGTAGGTAAACAGCCAAATCGGGAAGCGAATAAATTTATTGTTCGACACGCGACCGATGGCCATAAATATCGCCAGCACACCGCCCATCGCCACAGAAGAAATTAGCAGCCACAGCGTAATCGCCACGCCCGTGAAGCGATAACCATCTGTCCACAACAGTGATTTCCAGTATTCCTGAATAATTTCAATCACAGGTCAGCCCTCTTCACACCCACGGAGTAGCGACGTTCGAGCAGAAGCAGCACACCATTGGAAACGGTCGTAAAGACCAGATAAATCACACCACACACCACCGCAAAGTAGAACGGCTCCCAGGTACTCTTACCCGCCAGTTGCGTGGCTTTCACCACGTCTTCGAGACCAAGCAGCGAAACCAGCGCCGTCGCCTTAAGAATGACTTGCCAGTTGTTACCAATACCCGGTAAGGCATAGCGCATCATGGCTGGAAACATAATGCGGCGGAATGTTTGCGAGGAGGTAAACCCGAAAGCAGTTGCCGCCTCGATGTGTCCTTTCGGAACGGCCATATATGCGCCACGAAAGGTTTCAGTGAAGTAAGCCCCGTAGATAAAACCAAGGGTAATAATGCCCGCGACCATGGGATCAATATCCCACTGCGCGAAGCCCAATGCATCCGTTACGCTGTTAAGCACAATTTGCAGGCCGTAAAAAATTAACAGCATCAGCACCAGGTCAGGAACACCACGAATCAGGGTGGTATAGGCTTCAAAAATCAAAGCCATCACCCGATTGGCAGAGAGTTTCGCCCCCGCGCCCGCCAGGCCTATCAGCACAGCCAGCACCACGGAACTGAGAGCCAGTTCGAGGGTGACAAGCGCGCCTTGTAAAATAACGCCAGAAAATCCGTACAGCATACCGCGTGCCCTGTCGTGTCGTGAGTAGTGAAACCGTGTCTTTTCCCCTCCCAACACGGGAGGGGTCGCACGTTATATGACGGGGTGATTAGCCACCGTACACATTAAAATCAAAGTATTTTTTCGCAAGCTTGTCGTACGTGCCATCTGCACGCATTTCAGCAAAGGCTTTGTTCAGCGCTTCACGCAGTTCGTTGTCTTCTTTGCGCAGGCCCATACCCGTCCCAACGCCAAAGAGTTTCTCGTCCTTAATGGACGGACCGCCGAACTTGTAATCTTTACCAACAGGCTGCTTCAGGAAGCCTTCGCTTGCGGCAACTTCATCCTGGAACGCGGCATCAATACGGCCCGCCGTCAGGTCAGCATAAATATTTTCCTGGCCCTGATAAGAGACGATTTCGATTCCTTTAGGCGCCCAGTGTTCATTACCGTAGGTTTCCTGAGTTGTGCCTTGCAGGACGCCGACACGCTTACCTTTCAGGGACTCCAGCGTTGGCTGAATATCTGAGGATTTTGCGACAACCAGACGAGAATCTGCCGCGTAGAGTTTGTCGGTAAAGGCAATCTCTTGCTGGCGTTTTTCAGTAATCGAGAGGGAAGACATAATCACGTCGATTTTTTTCGCTTTCAGCGACGGGATCAGCGCATCCAGTGGGTTTTCGACATAGGTACATTGCGTTTTGATACGCTTGCACAGTTCATTTGCCAAATCGATATCAAAACCAATCAATTCACCTTTGGCATTCTTCGATTCGAATGGGGCATAAGTAGGATCCGTACCAATACGGATTTTTTGCGGAATAGCTGCGAATGCCGCGGTCGTGCTGGAAACGGCCAACACCAGAGAAAGTGACAATATCAGTTTTTTCATATCTATCCTCAACAGACTGGATTCTTACGGGATTTTTACTACGACGGGGTATTGTTAATGTGCCACTAATCCCCTCCGCAAGGCAAAAGATAATGCCCTGCGGATGGGATTTTTTGCATCTGGAATGCTTAAGTATGCACTTATGAACCAATAACCCCCAGGTTTGCACCATATTGGCTCACCAATACCCACAACGCACCACAATAGCTCACCATTGTGGTGCATCACCCCGCAAGCAACGATTAATCACCGTATACGTTGAAGTCGAAATATTTCTTCGCCAGTTTGTCGTAGGTTCCGTCTTTACGCAGTTCTGCAAACGCTTTATCGAACGCAGCTTTCAGCTCGGTATCGTCTTTACGCAGACCAATTCCCGTACCGTCGCCAAAGTATTTTTTGTCTTTCACAGAAGGGCCAGCAAAGGCATAGTCTTTGCCTGCCGGTTGTTTCAGGAAGCCTTCGCTTGCAGCGACTTCATCCTGGAATGCTGCATCCAGGCGTCCTGCAGCCAGGTCAGAGTAAATTAAATCCTGGTTCTGATAGGCAACAACATCAACACCCTTTTCGCGCCAGGTTGCATTAGCGTAGCCTTCCTGGGTTGAGCCCTGAAGCACACCAACATGTTTGCCTTTCAGCGAGTCAATCGTCGGCTGAATGGGAGAGCCTTTAGCCGCGATCAGACGAGAGTCCGCAGCATAGAGCTTGTCAGAGAAGGCAATCTCTTGCTGACGTTTTTCGGTGATGGAGAGAGAGGAGATAATGGCATCAATTTTCTTGGCTTTCAGCGACGGGATTAATGCATCGAAATCGCTGCCTACCCATGTGCATTTCACCGCAATGCGCTTGCACATCTCATTTCCCAGATCGATATCAAACCCAACAAAATCGCCTTTCGCATCCTTGGAAGAGAATGGCGCGTAGGTTGCGTCAGTACCGATACGCACTGTCTGCGGCAGGGCCGCATAGCTGCTCGCTGCTGCACTTAATCCCACCAGCAAAGACAGAGCCAGAACCGTCTTCTTCATACATTTACCCTCAAGTACCGTGATTTTATTATGTATTGTGTTGTGTGTTGCAGGCTTATCTTGCAGGTCTTATGCCACATTGCCGTCTGCTTAAAAATTCGACGTTAAATATGTTAATAAAACGTTGCAATATTGCCTTAATGGTGAAAGATAGCAGGTCTGCCGAACGAACCGGAAAGGGAAAAAAGGAAAAAACGAATTAAATGTCGAGGATATGATCGCGGTTGCAGTTTTGCCCTGTAACAGGGCAACGTGCCTTTTCATGCACTCAGGTTGTGCACAAATTTATGCCCCTTGCCAGCGAGCGAAGAGATCGCCAGGCAGGTCAATATCAAACTGATCCAGCACACGGTTAACCGTCTGATTAATCACATCATCAAGCGTCTGTGGACGATGATAAAAAGCCGGGACCGGAGGCATGATCACAGCTCCCAGTTCTGCCGCCTGCGTCATCAACCGCAGATGCCCCAGATGCAGCGGCGTCTCTCGCACGCACAACACCAGCGGACGGCGTTCTTTCAGCACCACGTCCGCTGCACGCGTCACCAGGGTATCGGTATAGCTGTTGACGATGCCAGAGAGTGTTTTAATTGAGCAAGGCAGGATAACCATTCCAGCTGTTTTATACGAACCGGAAGAGATGCTGGCCGCAATATCGCGGGAATCATGTACAACGTCTGCCAGGGACTGCACATCCCGCAGGGCAACGTCGGTTTCAAGGGAAAGCGTCTGACGCGCCGCCTGGCTCATCACCAGATGGGTTTCCACGTCTGCTACGTCGCGTAGCACTTGCAACAGTCGAACGCCGTAAATCGCGCCGCTCGCACCGCTGATCCCTACAATGAGTCGTTTCATGATTATTGCCCTTGCTGATTTCAGGGCTGACTGTGCAGGATTTTAGAGGGAGTTGCAAGTGAGGGAATATTCCCTCACTTGCAGAAGCATCAGCCTTCGTTGTGCATCTCTAAGCTTTCAAGATCGTTTTGCATCTGGACGGCTTTCGCATCGTCGTTACGCAGCGAGTCAAGGTAGTCGAGATACTGCTGATCCACATCTTTGGTCACGTACACGCCGTTGAACACGGAGCATTCAAACTGCTGGATGTCCGGGTTTTCAGCACGTACCGCATCAATGAGATCGTTCAGATCCTGGAAAATCAGACCGTCAGCGCCAATGATCTGGCGAATCTCATCCACTTCACGACCGTGGGCAATCAGCTCATTTGCGGTTGGCATATCAATGCCATAGACGTTAGGGAAGCGGATCTCTGGGGCTGCGGAAGCCAGGTATACTTTTTTCGCACCCGCTTCACGCGCCATCTCGATGATCTGTTCAGATGTCGTGCCACGCACGATGGAGTCATCGACCAGCAGGACATTCTTGTCACGGAACTCTGCGCGGTTGGCGTTCAGCTTACGGCGTACTGATTTACGGCGCAGTTGCTGGCCCGGCATGATAAAGGTGCGGCCGACGTAGCGGTTTTTTACAAACCCCTGGCGGTACGGTTTATCCAGGATACGGGCAATTTCCAGGGCGATATCACAGGACGTTTCCGGAATAGGGATAACGACATCAATGTCCAGATCGTCCCATTCGCGCGCAATCTTCTCACCCAGCTTGGTTCCCATGTTCACGCGAGCGCTGTACACGGAGATCTTGTCGATGAACGAGTCCGGGCGAGCAAAGTAGACGTATTCGAACAGACACGGGTTGCTGACCGGGTTATCGGCACACTGGCGGGTAAACAGTTGTCCCTTCTCAGTGATGTAGACCGCTTCACCTGGCGCAACATCGCGCAGAAATTCAAAGCCCAGCGTATCCAGTGCCACGCTTTCAGAAGCAACCATATACTCTGTACGACCATCACCCATGTCACGCTTACCCAGTACCAGCGGACGGATGCCGTTAGGATCGCGGAAAGCGACCATTCCGTGGCCGATAATCATCGCCACACAGGCATATGCCCCACGGATCTGGCGGTTTGTCGCGGCAACGGCGGCAAAAATATTGTCAGCTTCCAGAGGATAATGACGGAAGTTATCCAGCTCGCTGGCAAAAATATTGAGCAGGATTTCAGAATCAGAAGTGGTATTAATGTGGCGACGCTTCTCTTCAAACAGCTTTTTACGCAGCTCATGGGCGTTGGTCAGGTTGCCATTGTGGGCAAGCGTGATGCCATACGGAGAGTTAACGTAGAAAGGCTGAGCTTCAGAGGCGCTGGAACTGCCAGCAGTAGGATAACGAACGTGACCAATACCCATGTTACCTTGCAGGCGCTGCATATGACGGGCTTCAAACACATCGTTTACCAGGCCATTCGCCTTACGTAAACGGAAGCAGTTGTTTGCATCAATGGTGATGATACCCGCAGCATCCTGCCCACGGTGCTGAAGCACCGATAACGCGTCATAAATAGACTGGTTTACCGGCATGAAACCGGCGATCCCGACAATACCGCACATTCGTCTTTTCCTCGTTAAGCCACATCTCAGGGTTTATGCCCTGGGCAAGAAACTCGACGAGCTTTGCAGATAGTCAAAGAACCATCTGATGATAAAGCTGAACTGTGGAATCAACTGCGATTTCTGCCAGTCTTCACTTTTTGAGAACCCGGTAAAGGTATCAAGGAAGAACAGTATCGCAGCTACAATCAGCACGCCTCGCAATGCACCGAAACAGATCCCGAGCACCCTGTCCGTTCCTGACAGACCGGTTTTCTCGACCAACTGACCTATCACGTAATTCACGATAGCGCCGACAATCAGCGTCGCAATAAACAATACCGCGATGGCGATTCCATTTCGGACCAGTTCATCTTCAAAGCCCGTGAACCAGACTGACAGGTAAGTGTAGTAATGACTGGCAACAAAGAAAGCACAACCCCATGTCACCAGCGATAACGCTTCACGAACAAAGCCACGGATCAGGCTAACCAAACAGGAAAAGCCAATCACCGCAATGATGGCGTAATCAATCCAGACCATATGTGTCCCACGATTAAACGCCCTGTCATCCAGTTCGGGGCGAATTCTAACAGAAAAAGAAAACGTTTGCGTAGGGATTTCCTTCCCGCGCGTAAATAAAAAAGGCGCTGAAAAAATGTTCAACGCCGCAGGCTTTTTACGTCTCTTGGGACGTCTGCCGTCCTCCTCTCACCCGCCCTTCCCCCTCAAGAGAGAAGGTCAGAATGAGGGGTAAGATCTCTCAGTTCGCGCTGTAGTTCATCACCACACCACTCAAACCGGAGATTTGCTTCAGTTCGCCAAGCGATCCTTTCAGCTTATCTTTAGAGGCTTCCGGCCCAACGAGAATACGGGTAATTTTACCCTGTACAGGTGTGGAAGGTGAAGTGTAAACGCGATAACCCGCTCCGCGTAGTTTCCCTACCACCTCGTTAACTTTATCGGCATTTTTCAGCGCACCAAGTTGCACCACATAGGCCTTGCCGGTTGGAACCGCTTTATCATCCTGCGCGGGTTTTGCGGGAGGTGGTGTCTCTGCGGCCGCAGCCAGCTGTTCGCTGGTTTTATCTCTCTGCGGTTTCGGCTGCGGTTTCTCTACTGGCTTCGGTTTTTCGACAGGTTTAGGTTGCTCCACCTGCACCGGTACGGGATCAATATCGCTATTGTTATTGGCTGCAAGACGAGAAGGGTCAAGCGACGGGGCAGCCGCATCCCCTGCACGAACCTCTTCCGCAGCACCTTCAGGAGGCTGAACAGGCAAAGCCTGTGTTGCCGCCGGAAGCATGTCAGGCTCATCACGGTCACCCGGTTTCGGTACGAGCGGGATGGCCGCAAATTCATCCTGATAATGTTTTTTCTGGCCGTCGAGCAGACCTGGAAGAATGATCACTCCCAGCGCCACCAGCACAATCGTTCCTGTTAAACGGTTCTGAAACTTACTCGCCACCGGTTCTCCCCGCGTCCATCACTTCCATGACATGTGCCACCGTGTGGAACGAGCCACACACCAGCACGGTATCTTCTGGTTTAGCATCAGCCATCGCGGCATGCCAGGCCTGCGCCACGCTTTTGTAGATTTCACCCTTGCCGAGATGTTCCATCAACTGCTCAGCGGTAGCCCCACGCGGCCCTTCCAGAGGAGCACAATACCAGCAATCGACCACACTCTCCATGCAGGCCAGCGTACCACCAATATCTTTATCATGAAGCATACCGATTACCGCCAGAACACGCCCGGTTTTTGGTAACGATTTGAGACGACTCGCGAGGTACGCCGCGGCATGTGGGTTGTGAGCCACATCCAGAATCAGGCGCGGAGATTCCCGAACAATCTGAAAACGTCCGGGCAAAATTGCGCGTTGAATGCCGTCCCGAATTGCCTGCTCGCTCACCTTCAACCCACTTGCACGTAGCGCGGCCAGTGCGGTGGCGGCATTGGGTTGCGGAACCTGCGGCAAAGGTAAATTATCCAGCACGCCCTGATCGTCGCTAAAGCGCCAGCCCTGAGGCTCAACATCGTAGCGCCAGTCCACATCACGACGCAGAAGATGTGCGCCTTTTTCCTGTGCAACATCGGCAATCGTCTGCGGCATATCTGGCTCACCTACCACCGCTGGACGACCTGCACGGAAAATCCCGGCCTTCTCTCGCCCAATACTTTCACGGTCCGGCCCCAGCCAGTCAGTATGATCCAGCGCGATACTGGTCACGACGGAGACATCTGCATCCACCATATTTGTGGCATCCAGGCGCCCACCAAGACCGACTTCAAGGATCACGACATCCAGTTGCGCCTGCTTAAATAGCCACAGTGCAGAGAGCGTACCGTATTCGAAGTAGGTTAGAGAGATCTCTGCACGCGCGGCCTCAATTTCAGCAAACGATGCCGTATGTGCCGACTCCGGCAACTCGGTATTTTGAATTCGCACGCGCTCGGTGTAACGCACCAGATGCGGAGAACTGTAGACGCCCACTTTATAACCGGCGGCCATTAATACTGATTCCAGCGTGCGGCAGGTTGTACCTTTACCGTTCGTACCCGCAACGGTAAATACGAAAGGAGCTGGTTTCAAAACATCAAGGCGAGCAGCCACCAGGCTTACGCGCTCAAGCCCCATATCGATGGTTTTGCTGTGCAGGTTTTCCAGATAAGAAAGCCACGCGACCAGGGGTGACGTGGCTTGGGGAATGCTGTGATTTTCCATGATACGCACTTTTCAGTTACGGTTTGAAAGCAAAAGGGCAGCGCCATCTGGCCCTGCCCTTTTCAGTTATCAGGCTTCGGGTTCCTGATTCGGTACGACCACACCTTCATGCGGCTCATCTGGTTTAGGCGATGGCAGATTCATCATCTTCGCCAGAACACTTGCCAGTTTCAGGCGCAATTCCGGGCGACGAACGATCATGTCGATAGCGCCTTTCTCGATGAGGAATTCACTGCGCTGGAAACCCGGCGGCAGTTTTTCTCGAACCGTTTGTTCAATAACGCGAGGACCGGCAAAACCAATCAGCGCTTTTGGCTCAGCGATGTTCAGATCACCAAGCATCGCGAAGCTCGCAGACACGCCACCCATGGTTGGGTCGGTCAGAACGGAAATATACGGCAGACCGCGTTCCTGCATTTTTGCCAACGCCGCAGAGGTTTTGGCCATCTGCATCAGCGACATCAGCGCTTCCTGCATACGTGCACCACCTGACGCGGAGAAGCAGATCAGCGGGCAGTTGTCTTCGAGCGCTTGCTCAACGGCACGAACAAAACGCGCACCGACAACAGAGCCCATTGATCCTCCCATAAAAGAGAACTCAAATGCGGCAGCAACAACCGGCATCTCGTGCAATGTGCCTTTCATGACAACCAGAGCATCTTTCTCACCAGTCTCTTTCTGAGCAGACGCCAGGCGGTCTTTGTATTTTTTGGAATCACGGAACTTCAGCACATCTTTTGGCTCAAGCTCACTACCCAATTCTACCAGAGAACCTTCGTCCAGCACGCTATGCAGGCGGTTACGCGCCGACATACGCATGTGGTGGTCACACTTCGGACACACCTCAAGATTGCGTTCCAGCTCAGCGCGGTACAGAACCTGGCCGCAGCTGTCACACTTCGTCCACACCCCTTCAGGAATACTCGCTTTACGCGTAGGGGCTATGTTGCTTTTAATTCGTTCAATCCAGCTCATTGATAACCTTTCTGCCTGAACCTGGTCGTATGCCAGTTTTGCTATAAGAGGCGAATAATGCCATTTTTGCCTCCAACAGACCATGAATGTTGCACATTAAAACATAACAGCCCGAAACTTTGGATAAAAAAGTGGTCGAACCGCCAATGCACATTTACTTAGATTGCTTTGCAGCAGCACGTCTATGGCGAATAATTTCGATAACGCCGGGTAAGATTGACAGCACAATAATGGCTACAATCAGCAGCTTAAGATTCTCCTGAACCACGGGGAGATCGCCGAACAGATAACCCGCATAGGTAAAGAGCAGAACCCACAGCAAAGCCCCCACAACGTTATAGGCCGCAAAATGACGATAGGACATATGACCCATTCCCGCCACAAACGGCGCGAAAGTGCGAACAATGGGCACAAAACGGGCGAGGATAATCGTTTTGCCGCCGTGACGTGCATAAAACGCATGGGTTTTGTCTAAATAGCTACGACGGAAAATCTTCGAGTTTGGATTACTGAATAATCTCTCGCCAAAAACGCGCCCAATCGTGTAGTTAACCGCATCACCGATAATCGCGGCGATGATCATCAACACCACCATCAAATGAACATTCAGATCGTTAGTCGGCAATGCTGATAGCGCACCGGCAACAAACAACAGTGAATCGCCCGGCAGGAACGGAGTCACAACAAGCCCGGTTTCACAGAACAAAATCAGAAACAGAATGGCATACACCCAGACGCCGTACTGCGCGACTAACTCCGCCAGATGAACATCAATATGCAGGATGAAATCAATTAGAAAACGTATTAAGTCCATATTGTCTAAACCTTAATTGCACCTTTGTTTAGTCCGCTAAAAATAGCGGGCCCATTGGCGGTTTAGGAAGGTCGAACCGATCCGGATAATCCACGGAGACCAGATACAAACCTTCTGCTTTCGCCGTTGCTGCCGCAAGCGTTCTGTCCTTCGCTGCCAGCAGTTCTGCAATCCAGCTCTCCGGCTGGTGTTCGGCCCCTACTTCCATCAGGCTGCCCACAATATTCCTAACCATATGATGTACAAAGGCATTGGCTTTGATATCTACCACCACATATGCGCCAAAACGACTGACGTTAATGTGCATAACATTTCGCCATGGCGTACGGGACTGACACTGCACCGCACGAAACGACGTAAAGTCATTTTCGCCAATCAGACATTGAGCTGCGCGGTGCATACGTTCTGCATCCAGAGGTTCATAAAAATGCGTCACGCCCTGGCTTAATACTGCAGGACGAAGACGTTGGTTGTAGATGATGTAGCGGTAACGCCGCGCCGTCGCGCTGAAGCGGGCATGAAAATCATCCGGCACATTTTTGACCCAACGCACGGCAATATCTCCAGGCAAATTTGCATTCACCCCCAGCGTCCACGCGGCATCCTTGCGCACGGCAGTCGTTTCAAAATGCACCACCTGCCCGGTTCCGTGAACACCGGCATCGGTGCGCCCCGCGCAGAACACACCGATAGGCTCATTCGCAACCTGAGAGAGCGCTTTCTCCAGTTTTTCCTGGACACTACGCACTTCATTTTGACGCTGCCAGCCATAATATTTACTGCCATCGTACTCAATACCGAGGGCAATTTTATGGACTGGCTTTTGTTCCACTTCCGACATCAGTACAGGTACTCCTGCACCAGTTTCTCAGCAATTTTCACCGCTATTAGCGCACCGCCAAAACGGACGTTATCGGCAACCGACCAGAACTGTACCTGCTCCGGCATGCCGTAGTCATTACGCACGCAACCGATAGAAAGGTGCGCACTGCCAGTCGCATCACCGACCTGAGTCGGGAAGTCGGTTTCTTCGGAAAGCACGATATCTTCACCACGGGCAAACGCATCACGCGCCTCTTCGGCTGCCAGCGGACGCAGAGCCTCAAAACTCACCATCTGCGCATGGCCATAAAAGACCGGAGACTGCACGCAGTTGGCCGAGATCATCAGCCCTTCATCCTGCAAAATTTTGCGTGCTTCATCGACAATACGGCGCTCTTCACGCACGGAGCCTTCACGATCGGGCAGCAGCGGCAACATATTGAACGCCAGTTGACGACCAAAGAAATCATCTTCATCAATGGGAATACCGTTCAGCAGTTTTGCACTCTGCCCCGCAAGGGCATCGACGGCTTTTTTTCCATGCCCGGAAGCGGACAGCAGGCTGGTCACAGCGATACGTGACAGACCACCATCGTCGATCAATGGTTTCAGTGCGGTAAGTAACTGGCTGGTAAGGCTATTCGGGACGGCAATAATGTTGCGGTTACGGTAGTCCGCCAGCACAAACGGGTTCACATCCGGGACCACCAGCGGAACATCCGGTTCCAGTGCAAACAGGCCGCTTAAATCAATCACCAGACAGCCAGAATTGGTTGCTTCTTCAATGTAAGACGCCGTGGCTTCGACACCAGCTGCAAAAAATGCCAGCTGCGCCTGGGTCCAGTCAAATTCGGCCGCATCCTGAACCATGACGGATTTACCGCTAAAACGCAGATGCTCGCCCGCGCTATCAGTGCGGGCAAGCGCATAGATGTCCCCCACCGGGAACTGACGTTCAGCAAGTGTTTCGAGCAGGGCTTCGCCCACGGCGCCCGTAGCGCCCAGTACGGCAATATTCCAGCCTTCAGACATGGTGGTTTACTCCAGAAATAAAAAAGCGTCCCTGCCGGATTATCCAACAGGGAGCATTAAGAAGACATTAACGTGCCGGGTGGTGAACGGCATTGAATCCCAGTTTATGCAACAGCACCGCCGCATCAGCGTCGTCACAGATCACATACAGGGAAGACCATTCACGGCGTTCAAGATAATTCTTGCGCAACTTGTCAAATTCACCCGGAATACCCGCTACTTTACGCAGCAGCGCGTCATCGCGGCGCACATCATACACCAAATGCACCAGCCTTTTCAGCGTTGCCTCATCGAGCGGGCCGTGCAAAGTGATGCGTCCAAATTCCGGGGCAGGCAGCAAGGTATCAAGCGCCACCTGTTGTGGCTTACCGATGAACACACTATAGGCTTCAAAGACTTGTGTGGTTCCACGCGCTTTACCCTCCAGCGTGTAGCCGGCGATATGTGCCGTTGCCACATCCACTTTTTCCAGCAACGCCACATTCAGATCCGGCTCTGGCTCCCAGACATCCAGTACCACGCTGAGCGCTTGTCCTTCCTGAAGACATTTCAACAGTGCTGAGTTGTCTACCACCGGGCCACGACAGGCATTTATCAGAATAGCGCCAGCCTTCAGACTGCGGATCAGTGTTTCATCTGCCAGATGCCACGACTTATAAGGACCTTCTTTGAACAAGGGCGTATGGAAGGTGATCACATCGCACTGCTCAATCAACTCATCAAGAGAGCGAAAATCGCCCTCATCGCCCTTATCCGCACGCGGCGGATCGCATAAAAGCGTACGAATGCCCAGCGCTTCGAAGCGTTTTTGCAAACGCCCACCCACGTTGCCCACCCCTACTATGCCGACAGTACGGTCTTTTAGGGAAAAACCGTCGCGCTCTGCCAGCATCAACAAAGAAGAAAAAACATACTCCACTACGGCAATGGCATTGCAGCCAGGTGCGGCGGAAAACCCGATCCCCGCCTGCGTGAGCCACTTGTCATCCACATGATCGGTCCCAGCCGTCGCTGTCCCGACAAATTTAACCGCTTTGCCAGACAGCAACGTCTCATTTACTTTGGTCACCGAGCGCACCATCAGGGCGTCGGCATCATCCAGTTCGTTCAGGGGAATAGGACGACCAGGGACAGCCTTTACATCACCCAGGCGGCTAAATAGCTCGCGGGCGTAAGGCATATTTTCATCGACGAGGATTTTCACGTCTGAGTACCTGTTTGAGAGGAAGTTAACCGCGCAAGTGTGCCATAATCTCGCCGCCAGGCATACTCGTAAACCTGGTTTACGCTGAGTTTTGACTTTAAGGATTTTTGACGATGCAGCCCATTTCAGGTACGCCGCCGCGCCCTCCGGGTGAAGGCCCCGTAACGCCCAACGTCACAGGCGAACAACCGCTTTCCACACAACAGCGTACTGTGCTGGAGCGTTTGATCACGCGTCTGATCGCCCTGACTTCTCAGCAAAATGCGGAAGTGTGGGCCGGGGTAAAACACGATTTAGGGGTAAGAAACGATGCCCCTTTGCAATCGCGCCACTTCCCTGCCGCTGAGCAAAACCTGAATCAGCGTCTGAATACTGCGCAGCTTAACCACACCACTCGCCAGATTGTTTCGCAGTTAACCGAGCTTCTGGGCCAGGGAAATAACCGCCAGGCCGTGAGCGATTTTATTCGCCATCAGTATGGCCAGACAGCGCTCAGCCAGCTCACCCCTGATCAGCTAAAGACTGTTCTGACGTTACTGCAAAATAATGAGTTATCGATTCCACAGCCGCAACAACGCCCGGCCACGGAACGTCCGCTGTTGCCTGCTGAGCACAACACGCTCAAACAGATGGTGACGAAACTGGCAGCAGCAACTGGGGAGCCAACAAAGCTCATCTGGCAATCTATGCTGGAACTGTCAGGGGTGAAAGCGGGAGAATTAATCCCGGCCAAACAGTTTACGCATCTGGTGACCTGGCTACAGGCGCGCCAGACTCTAAGTACCCAGAACGCACCCACACTGCATACGCTGCAGGCGGCGCTCAAACAGCCGCTTGAGCCACGCGAGTTTGAAGCCATTCGGGATTATACGCAGCAAACCTGGCAAGCGACGCCACAGACGGTATTAACCTCTGCGCAGGTCCAGGATGTATTGAACCAGATCTTTATTCGGCGTGCTGAACGAGAAGGTGGTGTGCCGGAAGCACGCAATCTCCAGCCGATTTATAGCCCGCTCTTCGCGCCCGTCGTTGAAACCTTCAGAACGCTGTCTGCACGGCCGGGGCTGATGTTTATTGCCCTGATGATCGCGCTGGCAATTTTCTGGCTGCTCGCCTGATGTCATGCCCTCTTCGCTCAGAAGAGGGCAAACATTGATTATGCCTTACGAAAAGCAATCAACGTCACCACAATGCCGGTAACCGCTGAAACAGCCCCCGCAAGAAAGACCGACGGATAGCCAAAAGAGGTCGCCAGCAGACCCGCCAGAGGCCCGGTCACGCCGTATGAGATATCCTGAAATGCCGCATAACCGCCAAGCGCCGTCCCTCGTACTTGTGGTGCTACCCGTTTAACCACCTCGACGCCCAGCGCCGGGAAGATTAACGAGCACCCACAGCCTGTCAGGGCTGCGCCGAGCAAAGCAATGGATGCCACAGGGGCCTGCCACAGCAGAATTAGGCCTGTCGTTTCAATTATGAGGGAAATCACGGCGACGTTCACACCACCGAAGCGATCCGGCATCCAGCCAAACAGGATACGCATCAGGACAAATGCGCCACCGAATGCCGTGAGCGTAAAGCCTGCCATCGCCCAGCCACGACTCATGAAGTAAAGTGAGACAAACGTCCCTATAACCGCAAAGCCGACACCCTGCAACGCAAGCCCCATTCCCGGTTTCCAGATCTGTCCGACAACACTCCACAGGGATGGCCTTTCGCCTTTATGTGCAGGGACTTTACGAACTGAACCATTGAACGCCCAGGCCAGCAATGGCAGCACTATAGTTGTCCCGGCGAGCGCGGCAAAACCAAAGTGGCTGTGGATCAGCAATCCCAGAGGCGCACCTGCGGCTAAAGCACCGTAGATCGCCATCCCATTCCATGACATCACCTTGCCGGAGCGAGTGGGGCCAACCAGCCCCATCCCCCAGGTTAACGTCCCGGTCAAAAGCTGACTCTCACCAAAGCCCAGGATCAATCGGCCAACAATCAGTAAGGCAAATTTGTAAATCGCATCCACCGGCAATAATGCCGCAAGAAGCCATGCGCCCCCCGCAAGCCCGCAAGCGAACATCCCCTGTAGCGCAGAACGCTTTGCGCCATGCTGATCGGCCAGCCTTCCTGCATAGCCGCGCGTCAGGACCGTTGCCAGAAACTGAATACCAACCGCCACACCAACCAGCGTATTGCCGTAGCCCAGCTCCTGGTGCACAAACAAGGGAATGACGGGAAGTGGAAGACCAACGGTCATATAGGTAAGGAATACCGCGAAGGCGATACGAAACAGCGAAACATTCGCTGAAGAGGTTTTTTCTGTTTGAGTGACTGCTGTCATGCTTTACTCCGAAATGAAGAGTAAGGCGGGGAAATACCACGCCCCCTCTGCCTGAATATCAGGATTAAGGTGCGTTGGTTGACGTTAAACGCTTACGCATTATCAAGAGGATAATGTTGAGGGGTGGAGTTTGCCTGTGAGCACAACCGCTTGTCAATGCATAAAAAAGGGAGCCAGATGGCTCCCTTTTCAACTAAAACGCAGAATTTATGCCTTCAGCTTACGCATCACCAGCGTGGCGTTTGTGCCGCCAAAGCCAAAGCTGTTGGACATGACGGTAGTCAGTGCCGCTTCAGTCGGTTTGGTTACGATGTTCAGACCCTGAGCCTGCTCATCCAGCTCTTCCACGTTGATGCTTGGGGCGATGAAGCCGTGCTCGAGCATCAGCAGAGAGTAAATAGCTTCCTGTACACCAGCAGCACCCAGAGAGTGACCGGTCATCGCTTTGGTTGCAGAGATCGCCGGGCTGTTGTTGCCAAATACTTCACGAATTGCTCCCAGCTCTTTCACGTCACCTACCGGAGTAGATGTACCGTGTGAGTTCAGGTAATCGATTGGGGTATCAACACCGTCCATCGCCAGCTTCATGCAGCGTACTGCGCCTTCGCCAGATGGCGCGACCATGTCTGCACCATCGGAGGTTGCACCGTAGCCAACAACTTCAGCATAGATATGCGCGCCACGTGCCAGCGCGTGTTCCAGCTCTTCAACCACAACCATACCGCCGCCGCCAGCAATGATGAAACCATCACGGTGTGCATCATAGGTACGGGACGCTTTTTCTGGCGTTTCGTTATATTTGGTAGACAGTGCGCCCATCGCATCAAACTCACAGGCCATTTCCCAGCACAGCTCTTCGCCGCCACCCGCAAACACGATATCCTGTTTGCCGAGCTGAATTTGCTCAACTGCGCTACCGATGCAGTGTGCAGAGGTCGCACAAGCGGAGCTGATGGAGTAGTTCACACCATGAATTTTGAACGGAGTTGCGAGGCATGCAGAAACAGCAGACGCCATCGCTTTGGTCACGACGTAAGGACCAACTGCTTTCAGGCCACGCGGGCTACGCATTGCGTCCGCACCGAATACCTGAGATTTAGAGGAGCCGCCGGAACCTGCAATCAGACCCACGCGCGGGTTATTTTGATAAACCTCTTCTTTCAACCCAGCATCTGCCACAGCCTGCTGCATTGAGAGGTAAGCGTAGATAGAGGCATCGTTCATGAAACGGACCACTTTGCGGTCGATAAGACCCGTGGTGTCCAGTTTGACGTTACCCCATACATGGCTACGCATACCAGAATCTTTGAATTCTTGAGAGAAAGTGATCCCCGAGCGTCCTTCACGCAGAGATTCCAGGACTTCCTGCTGGTTGTTACCGATGCTGGAAACGATGCCCAGGCCAGTAATCACTGCACGTTTCATTCAATACCTCTGTAAGTCATACTAGTAAAGTTTCGAGTCGCACAATAGCGTACACTTGTACGCTGAACAAGTCCGATCAGCCAATTTCTGCGGAAATTTGCGCCAACGGCCCTGCATCGTTAAGATCGCGCCACTGCCTGTCAGACGAGTAACTTACGTGAAACAAAATGCTATACAACCCGCCAACCTCGAATTCAACGCTGAGGGTACACCTGTTTCCCGAGATTTCGACGACGTCTATTTCTCGAATGATAACGGACTGGAAGAAACCCGGTATGTCTTCCTTGACGGAAACCACCTTAGTGAGCGTTTCCCTGCGCATCCTCGCGCTCAGTTTGTGGTCGCGGAAAGCGGTTTTGGTACAGGGTTAAACTTCCTCACACTCTGGCAGGCTTTCGACCAGTTCTGTGCTGCCCACCCTCAGGCTACACTCCAAAGATTACATTTCATCAGTTTCGAAAAATTCCCCCTGACGGCGCATGATCTGACGCTGGCACACCAGCACTGGCCGGAACTGGCCTCCTGGGCATCTCAGTTGCAGGCCCAGTGGCCGCAGGCGTTTGGGGGATGTCACCGTCTGCAACTGGACGGAGGTCGCGTCACGCTGGATTTGTGGCTGGGCGATATTAACGAACTAACCGACAAGCTTGACGACTCTCTGAATCAGAAAGTTGATGCCTGGTTCCTCGACGGCTTTGCGCCCGCCAAGAACCCGGATATGTGGAGCGAACACCTCTTTGCCGCGATGGCAAGGCTGGCACGTCCTGGCGCAACGCTTGCGACCTTCACCTCGGCAGGTTTCGTGCGTCGTGGCCTACAGGACGCAGGCTTCACCATGCAAAAATGCAAAGGATTTGGCCGTAAACGCGAAATGCTGACGGGCGTAATGGCACAGGAACGCAAGCTTCCTGTCCATGCGCCCTGGTTTCACCGCAGCGGCAGCGTATCTCGCGAGGTCGCCATTATTGGCGGCGGTATCGCCAGCGCCCTGCTCTCGCTGGCGCTCATTCATCGGGGCTGGGACGTTACGCTTTATTGTGCCGATGATGTTCCCGCCTGCGGCGCATCAGGCAATCGACAAGGTGCACTTTATCCCCTGCTGAGCGCACACGACGCCGCACTGAGCCAATTTTTCCCGGCGGCATTCACCTTCGCACGACGTCTTTACGACACCCTTCCCGTCACTTTCGCCCACGACTGGTGCGGTGTCACGCAACTCGCCTGGGATGAGAAAAGCCAGCAGAAAATTACGCAGATGCTAACTCTCGGTTTACCCGAAGAAATGGCCACTGCGATTAATGCGCAACAGGTTTCCACCAATGCTGGCATCGACACCGGATGTGGCGGCGTACACTATCCGCTCGGTGGCTGGTTATGTCCGGCAGAACTGACCGCTGCCGCCCTTACACTTGCCCAATCGCGTGGACTGAAAGTGCGCTATTCCCGTCCCGTCACGTCGCTGGAGCGCTGTGGAGAGCGATGGTCAATACACTTCGCCAACGACAGCAACGCGCAACATGCCTGCGTCGTGCTGGCGAACGGCCATAACATCAGCCAGTTTGAACAAACGGAAAAGTTACCGCTTTACCCGGTAGGCGGTCAGGTAAGCCATATTCCCGTCACGCCGCAACTGAGCAAACTTCGCCAGGTACTTTGCTACGATGGTTACCTGACACCGCAAAACCCGGCGAATGGTCACCACTGTATTGGCGCAAGCTATCACCGCGGAAAGACCGACACTCACTACAGCCAGGAAGACCAGGAACACAACCGGCAACGTTTGATCGACTGCTTCCCTCTGGCTGAGTGGGCGAAAGAGGTTGATATCAGTGCGGGAGAAGCACGTTGTGGCGTACGGTGTGCCACCCGCGACCATCTGCCAATGGTCGGGAATGTCCCGAACTATAACGAAACGCTTGAGGTCTACCGGGATCTTGCAGAACAGAAAACCTCAGCGGTTAATGCGCCGGTGTACCCGGATCTGTTCATGCTGGGCGCGCTGGGATCGCGCGGATTATGCTCCGCACCTCTGGCAGCGGAAGTGCTGGCCTCGCAAATGAGCGATGAGCCACTACCGCTGGATGGCGAAACACTGGCTGCACTGAATCCGAATCGTCTGTGGGTGAGAAAGTTACTGAAAGGGAAGCACGTTAAATAGGATGCTGTCTGACGCCCTCTCCCGACAAGAGAGGGCAAAAACTGCGAGGTTTCCGTTAGTTCAGATTCGCCTGCTGGAACAAGTTGTCCCACATTCCCAACACTAAAGACTGGTCACGCGGAGAGAGTTCACCAGCCTGAATCGCTTTCTCAAGGCTACGGGTCACTTCAATATGCACAGCCTGTGCAGAGTGATCGTCTCCAGCTTCCAGTTCAGCAACGGCAAGCGTCAGGTGACCACGCAGATAACCGCTGGCGAACAGCTCATCATCACTGGCGTGTTCCACCATGTCATCAATTAACGCCAGAATGCGTGATTCAAATTCTGCGATCATCTTCTTTCCTCTGTTAAAGATCTTCCGGCCACGGGAAGCATTCCGCCGTCATCTCCGGCGTGTGGTAATAATTCTGTAATGCCTTGATAAAACGTGCCGGGCGTTCCGGTATGCCTTTCTCAAGATATTCCATCACCTGCGCATGAACGCGGCGCTGGAACACAATACGGTCTGGTTCGAAGTCACCCTCAAGGTTGTCGCAGCTTACGTTGAACGGAAAACCCGCCGCCACGCAAAACAGCCAGTCGAAAGCCTGTGGTTTTACTTCTACATCTTCAAACTGCCCTTGCGTCGCCGCATCACGCCCGTCCGGGCAATACCAGTAACCAAAGTCCACCAGCTCGCGACGTGCTTTTCCTGCAATACACCAGTGCGAAATCTCATGTAATCCGCTGGCATAAAAACCGTGGGCGAACACGATGCGGTTATAAGGTACATCTGCATCAGCAGGAAGATAGATCGGTTCGTCGTCACCTTTAATCAGACGGGTATTAAAATCACCAGCAAAACAGCCGTCAAAAATCTCAATCAGCTGTTCGTAATTATGTGTACTGTTCATTAGTTCATCCCCAACCAGTGGAGGATCTCCTGTCCGTGGCTGTCATAAAGAAGCTTGGCGCTCATCACCGCTGACACCACCACAATCATGGGGCGGATCAGCTGTTGCCCTTTGCTTAATACCAGACGCGATCCGGCTCGCGCCCCGATAAATTGTCCTGCCATCATCACAAAACCGGTCGCCCAGATAACCTTACCGCCAATAATAAACAGCAGCAGGCCGCCCACATTCGACGTCGCGTTGAGCACTTTGGCATGTGCGGTTGATTTAGCGAGGTTAAAACCAGCCAGCGTGACAAACGCCAGGGCGTAAAAAGAGCCTGCACCGGGACCAAAGAAACCGTCATAGAACCCTACGCAGCCGCCCGCAATCAGCGCAAACGGTAAACCATGCAGACGACGCTGTCTGTCCTCTTCACCGAGCTTAGGCATCAGTAAAAAATAGAGGCCAATACAGATAACCAGAACAGGCAGAATTTGGCGCAGAACATCAGACGTCACGTGCTGAACCAGCAATGCGCCTGCAGTTGAGCCAATAAAGGTCATCAGGATATTCAGTTTCTGATCGGCAAGATTCACCACCTTGCGACGAACAAAATAGAGCGAGGCGGATAACGAACCACCACAGGCTTGCAGTTTATTGGTTGCCAGTGCCTGAGCAGGACTCATTCCTGCCGCTAACAGAGCGGGAACAGTGAGTAATCCCCCGCCCCCCGCCAGCGCATCAATAAACCCGGCCAACATGGCAACAAAAAAGAGCACCACCAGCAATACTGGCGACACCATAAACAGATCGACGAAATTATCCATTAGAGTACATGCTCATCCAGTAGCGCCTGGCAGGAAGGCGGCAACGGAGGCGGTGTCTTCTTCTCAGGCTTAGAGGTTCCAGGTTTGGCCGGTTCAAACCAGCTTTGCAGTTCTGCACCACAGCCGTCACCCGGTGGAGGCAGCGGTTGGTCTTCACATTCCAGGCTATTTGCCGGACAGCGCAAACGGACGTGCATATGCGCACGATGCTGGAACCATGGGCGTACTTTACGCAACCAGTCGCGATCGGTTCCGGCATCAAGGCACAACTGTTGTTTAATCGCCGGATTCACAAAAATACGGGTGACATCGTCATCTTTTGCCGCCAGTTTTATCAAGCTTGAGACATCCTGCGACCAGAGCGAAGGCACAACATTTTTTCCGTCACGGGCGACCAGATCGAGCGCCTGCGGCTTAAGCAGTTGCGCCGAACTCCAGCGCGCTTTCGGTAGTTGCAGGAAGATATCAACATCCAGCCCCGTCTGGTGGCTGGCATGACCACCATTAAACCGTCCGCCAGCCGGCATGCCCATATCACCTATCAACAGAGTTCCCAGCCCCCGGTTATGCACCTGGCTCCCCAGTCTCTGGATGAAGGTGATTAAATCAGGATGACCAAAATAGCGTCGCTGATCGGTACGCATCACCTGATAAGTACCGGACTGCAGCGGTAATTCTTGTGCCCCAACGATACAGCCGTTTGAAAATGCACCAATAGATTGTGCACTGCCCGCCACAGGATGGGTGATTTTTTGCCAGGGAGTGGCTGCCAGACTGGCCCCGCTGGCAAGCAGGGCCAGCAGAGCAATTGCGGTTTTTTTCATGTTTACCAGCGTGGAATGGAGGTCGTCACATCGGCATTTTGCGCGCGCTGGCGCAGGAAGTGATCCATCAGCACGATCGCCAGCATCGCTTCTGCGATCGGCACTGCGCGGATCCCCACACAAGGATCGTGACGTCCCTTGGTGATCATCTCAACTTCGTCACCAGAGCGGTTAATCGTGCGGCCCGGTACAGTAATACTCGACGTCGGTTTCAGCGCAATGTTCGCCACAATCTGCTGGCCGCTGCTGATACCACCGAGAATGCCACCCGCATGGTTGCTCTGGAATCCGTCTTTGGTAATTTCATCGCGATTCTGGCTGCCACGCAGCGCCACCACGTCAAAACCATCACCAATCTCCACGCCTTTCACCGCATTAATGCTCATCATTGCATGAGCAATATCAGCATCCAGACGATCAAAGACCGGCTCGCCCCAGCCTGCCGGCACACCGTCAGCAACCACGGTCACTTTAGCCCCAATGGAGTCGCCCTCTTTTTTCAGGCCACGCATCAGTTCGTCCAGTGCGTCCAGCTTATCGGCATCAGCGCAGAAGAAGGGGTTTTGCTCAACCTGATCCCAGTCTTTAATCGCCAGTGGAATATCGCCCATCTGGGTTAAACACCCGCGGATCACGATGCCAAATTTCTGCGCCAGGTATTTCTTGGCAATTGCTCCTGCAGCTACGCGCATCGCCGTTTCACGGGCGGAAGAACGTCCGCCGCCGCGATAGTCGCGAAAGCCGTATTTTTGTTCATAGGTATAATCCGCATGACCCGGACGGAACACGTCTTTGATCGTGCCGTAATCTTGCGAACGCTGATCGGTATTTTCAATCAGCAAACCAATACTGGTCCCTGTCGTGCGACCTTCGAAAACACCGGAGAGAATTTTGACCTGATCCGGCTCGCGACGCTGCGTGGTGTAGCGAGAGGTTCCCGGACGGCGGCGGTCAAGATCGTGCTGTAAATCAGCTTCGGTCAGTTCAATGCCTGGCGGTACGCCGTCAACAATGCAACCTAATGCCAGCCCATGTGACTCACCAAAGGTGGTCACCCGGAATAATTGTCCAATACTGTTTCCTGCCATCACGGCTCCGTTGTCGTTGTTCTGTGTTTGAGCGTTGTGAAACGGGCCGAAGCCCGCTGGATTAGTCTTTGTAGATGCTGAAGTATTCGCGCGCATCAAGGAGCTGCGCTTTCGTCAACATAAAGACGCCGTCACCACCATTATCGAACTCAAGCCAGGTGAACGGCACATCCGGGTATTGCTCCATCAGATGTACCATGCTGTTACCGACTTCACAAATCAGAATGCCGTTGTCAGTCAGATAATCCGGCGCGCAGGCCAGAATACGACGAGTCAGTTTCAAACCATCGGACCCCGATGCCAGACCCAGTTCAGGCTCGTGGCGATATTCATTCGGCAGGTCAGACATATCTTCTGCATCAACGTACGGCGGGTTGGTGACAATCAGATCGTACTGGAGCGCGGGAAGATCACGGAACAGATCGGAACGGATTGGCGTGACATGGTTAATCAGCCCATGCTCTTCAATGTTGTGTTCGGTTACCGCCAGCGCGTCGGTAGAGATATCCACCGCATCTACTTCCGCTTCCGGGAAGGCGTAGGCGCAGGCAATAGCAATACAGCCGCTACCGGTACACATATCCAGGATGTGCTGTGGATGATGATCGATAAGACCGGCAAAATGGTTGTTGATCAGCTCACCAATCGGAGAGCGTGGAACCAATACACGCTCATCAACGTAGAATTCGTGGCCACAGAACCAGGCCTTGTTGGTCAGGTAGGCGACAGGAATGCGCTCATTAACACGGCGGATCACACGCTCAACAATGCGGTGTTTTTCACTGGACGTCAGGCGCGCAGTGCGCATGTCCTCAGGAATATCCAGCGGCAGGTAGAGAGAAGGCAACACCAGTTGAACCGCCTCATCCCATGGATTATCCGTGCCATGGCCGTACCAGATGTTGGCGGCGCTGAAGCGGCTAACCGACCAACGCAACATGTCCTGTATGGTATGCAGCTCGTTTACTGCTTCATCGACAAATATTTTATCCACTCTTTCCTCCAGGGCATGCTCGCTTAATTTTCGGCGGCTAGTTTGCCATGAAGACGGCGATAAATCAGCAATGACGCTTACTGCTTGAGGTTAAAAAATGCGTTTAGTCAGGTACACTACCTGAAATAAGAGATGAGACAGGCCAATGAAAAAGAAAAAGTCGCTCAGCGAGGAGGATCAGTCGCTCTTTCGCCAGCTAATGACAGGGACACGCCAAATCAAGCAGGACACCATTGTCCATCGCCCGATACGCAAAAAAGTCACTGAAGTGCCGGTAAAACGTTTACTGCAGGAGCAGGCGGACAACAGCCACTATTTTTCGGACGAATTCCAGCCGCTGCTGAATACACAGGGTGCAGTCAAATATGTACGCGAAGACGTTAGCCATTTTGAGCTGAAAAAATTACGTCGAGGGGATTACTCACCAGAGCTCTTTCTTGACCTTCATGGTCTGACGCAGATGCAGGCAAAACAGGAACTGGGGGCGTTGATCGCCGCTTGTCGTCGTGAACATGTCTTTTGCACCTGCGTTATGCATGGCCACGGTAAACATATTCTTAAGCAGCAGACACCGCTGTGGTTGGCTCAGCATCCACACGTCATGGCGTTTCACCAGGCCCCAAAAGAATACGGGGGAGATGCGGCGCTATTGGTACTGATTGAGATTGAGGAGTGGCAGCCACCAGAGCTGCCCTGACAGGCTGGCGGGTGGCAAATGCTACCCGCCGAATCGCACGTCACATCAGATCGCTTTCGCCATCTTCAGGTTGCACGGACTCATTTGCCAGTTGAATACCCCTTTGCCGGTTTCGTCGAGAGTGACATTGGCAATAGCGGAGGTCGTGAACATTGGTGGCGTTTCACCTGGGCACAATTCAGACACCAGATAACCCACGAGTGGCAAATGGGAAATGACCAGCGCAGAAGCAACACCTTCATTGCAAAGTGCCTGAAGATACGCGCTGACAAGGCCGACATCGCCGCACGGAGTAAGCTCAGGAAGAACATCTACGCTTTCCGGCAGGTGAATACACTCTCCTACCACATCCAGCGTCTGTTCTGCACGCAGGAACGGACTCACCAGAACACGTTCAATGTCCACTTTTTGACCTTTAAACCAGATTGCCATTTGACGGGATTCGTCGCAGCCACAGGTTGTCAAAGGACGTACTGAGTCACTGGCGGCATCGAGTGCCGCGTCACCATGACGCATGATAAAAACTTGCATATTGCACCGCTTTTGTTAACCAGAATCACCGGCGTTGACTGCCTGCAATAACATCAAGGAGGCAGAAAACCCGATGGCCGGGCATTGTGCCTGATCCATTCGGTGAATGAAACGCTGTTTTTTACCTTAATGGCGTAAGTATAGTCAATCTTTGTTTACAAATTCGCCAAAACAAGTTCATTCAACGTTGGATTTACCCTTCTTTGACCTCAACTTACGAGGGCAGTTTCCCTTGAAGGCCAAAAAGTTTGGCCGCGTTCTGCCATCTGCAATAATTCATCACACGGTGTAAACCGGGGACCATATTGAGTGGCAAGACGTTGCAGGATTGCAACCACTTCACCCGCACCGAGTGTATCCATGTAACGGAACGGGCCGCCGAGGAATGGCGGGAAACCAATACCAAAAACACCACCGATATCGCCATCACGTGCGCTTTTGATGATCTGCTCACTAAAGCAACGAGCCGCCTCATTAAGCATCATCATGACACAGCGTTCAGCACACTGATGCGCCGTCAGTTTTCCCTGTCCGGTTATCGGAATGAGCCCATAAACCGAAGGGTCGATCTGTTTCTTGCTTTTACGCCCTTTCGCAGCGTAAAGATAGAAACCACGTCCATTTTTTCTGCCTTTGCGATCGTCATTCAAAATCGCAGAAACAAAGTTTGCAGGCGGGCTAAAACGATCGCCATAAGCCGCTTCCAGTACTGGTATAATTTTAGTGCCGGTATCTATTCCTACCTCATCCAAAAGTTGGATTGGCCCCACCGGGAAACCAAACTTTACCAATGCTTCATCAATATGTTCGATCTTCTCGCCTTCCGTCAGAAGCCGCATGGCTTCATTTATATAAGGCGCAAGAATACGGTTAACATAAAAGCCAGCTTTATCCGCCACCACGACTGGCGTCTTACCCTGCATTTTGGCAAGTTTAACCACGGTAGCCACCGTTTGCGGGCTTGTTCGCGCGTGAGGGATAACTTCCACCAGCGGCATTTTTTCAACCGGGCTAAAGAAATGCAGGCCAATAACCAGCTCAGGACGTGCTGAATTTGCAGCAATATCACCGATCGGCAATGACGAGGTGTTCGATGCAAAAATAGTGTGCTGTGCACAATGCTCTTCAACATCGGCCACCATTTTTTGTTTAAGCGCCAGGTCTTCGAAGACAGCTTCAATGACGACATCACGGTGAGCAAAACCACTGTAGTCGGTTGTACCCGAGATTAATGCCAGCGCCTTATCTCTCTCACTTGCCTTGATATGGCGACGCTTCACCTTTTGATCAAGGATCTGCCAACTGTACTGCAGCGCGTGATTGATCCCCTTTGGGTTAATGTCTTTGATACGCACAGGCAATTTGCCTTTGCTGGCGGAAACAAACGCAATACCGCCGCCCATCAGTCCCCCACCCAGCACACCAAGCGAACGTAGTGGAGCAGGTTCAGCCTCACTTCCAGGATCTTTTTTAACATCGGTGCTGGCAAAAAAGATGCTGCGCAAGGCCTGTGATTGCGGCGTCATCGCCAGTTCACCAAACGCTTTTGCCTCAGCCGCGTACCCGCTGCTGCTCCCTTGCGCCAGTCCGGTTTCAATGACGTCCAGAATTCGTTTCGTTGCCGGGTAGTTGCCCCTGGTTTTTTGTTCGGTTTTCTTACCCACCATGCTGAAAAGCAGCGTACGCCCGAGGGGTCCTGCAAGAATGCGCTCACGCACGGGCAGGTGACGCTTTGCCTGACGTCCTTTCAGCGCCAGTTCCACGGCGGATTCAAGCAAAATAGATGGCGAAACCACCTCATCAACCAGTCCCACCTTCAATGCCTGACGCGCACGCAATTGTTTACCCGTTAAAATCATCTCCAGTGCCGTACTGACTCCCACCAGGCGTGGCAAACGCTGTGTTCCGCCGGAGCCTGGCAATAGCCCTAATTGCACTTCCGGCAAGCCCAGAACGGTTTTCGCATCGTCAGTACAAATGCGGCGATGACAAGCCAGAGCCAACTCAAGCCCCCCGCCCAGGCAAGCCCCGTGGATAGCCGCGATCACCGGGATCGACAGCGCATGGATTTCGGCCATCACCTGCTGCCCCTGGCGCGCAAGCTCTTCAGCTTCCTGCGCATTTTTCGCACGAGCGATCATGTTGATATCCGCCCCTGCAATGAAGTTATCCGCCTTGGCTGAGATAAACACCAGACCGCGAATATCTTTGTTTTCGCGGATCTGCTTTAACATCGCGCGCACCTGAACGCCAAATTCGGCCTTCAGGGTATTCATCTTTTCGCCGGGTACATCAATGGTCACAATGGCTACATTATCGGGGCGAATATCCAGCGTAAATGCAGATGCTATTTCCATTATTCCGCCTCCAGGACCATTGCCGCACCTAAACCACCCGCCGCGCAGGCGGTAACCAGACCAAAACCGCCACCACGACGGCGCAGTTCATGTAATGTTTGGGTGATCATTCGCGCACCCGTTGCAGCAAATGGATGGCCGTAAGCGATGGAGCCTCCCAGAACGTTAAATTTACTCTCATCAACTTCGCCAGTGGCATGTGCCCGACCGAGTACTTCACGCGCAAAACGATCGCTGGCCAGCAACTGTACGTTCGCCAGTGTCTGCGCAGCGAAGGCCTCATGCATATCAATCAACGTTAAGTCTGCTAGCGTTAAACCTGCACGTTCCAGCGCCAGCGGCGTAGACCAGGCTGGTCCCAATAACATGTCCTGCCAAACGTCAATGGCCGTGAACGCGTAGCTACGCAAGTAACCCAACGGCGTAATGCCTAACTCTTTTGCACGCGATTCGGTCATCAGGATCACTGCAGCAGCACCGTCGGTAAGCGGAGTGCTGTTTGCCGCCGTCACCGTGCCATGTGTGCGATCAAATGCAGGACGTAACTTTGCATAATCCGCCAGGGTCGACGTGCCACGGATGTTATTATCTTCAGTAAGTGGTTCACGATAAGGCGGAATATAAGCAGTCATCACTTCATCAGTCAGTTTGCCTTGTGACCAGGCCTGTGCGGCATTTTGGTGAGAACGATGGGCCAGTGCATCCTGCTGCTCACGCGTTATTCCGTACGTTTTCGCCATTTGCTCAGCCGTATCCCCCATGCGCAGACCGGTCGAATACTCGGCAACAGCAGGCGGTACAGGCATTAAATCGCGCAGACGCAGGCGTGAGAAAAGCTTGAGTTTCTGCCCTGTCGTTCGGGCCTTGTTAACATCCACCAGCATACGTGCCAGTTTTTTACTCACGCCAATCGGCAGCACAGAAGAAGAGTCTGCACCACCCGCAATGCCAGCCCGGATTGTGCCCACCATCAGACTTTCAGCCACATTGGCGACGGCCTGAAAACTGGTGGCACATGCGCGGCTAACGCTATACGCATCAGTATGCACATTCATCCCGGTTCCCAGAACAATCTCGCGGGCAATGTTGGGTGCTTCAGGCATCTGGACAACCTGGCCGAAAACCAGTTGTTCAATAACATCAGGAGATATTTCGCTGCGAGCCAGCATCTCCCCCACCACCATTTTCCCCAGATCGACGGCTGGAATTCCGTGAAATGCGGTCGCCTGACGCGCAAACGGAGTACGCAATCCACTGACAATGGCAATGCGATCGCCTTGTCGGGTGATAAGCGGTAATGCCTGACTCATAACACGCCCCTGTAAATAACATAAATGCAAAGTGGTCTGACCTGATAACAGTCTTAACCATTTTTTTACATTCAGCCAATCAGAGAGATGAAAAAGTGGGAGCTAAAACACAGAGAATAAAAAGAAAATACCCCTGCAAGGCAGGGGTATCAGGAAGAAAGGATTAACGCAGGCCGAGCTGGAAGATCAGTGTTTCCGCTTCACAGGCGAAGACAAAGTCAATATCCAGACGCACACCACCTTCAACTTCGGTGAACGAGGATTTGATTTCACAAGGCTCAGACTCAACGTCGCGAGCACGTTTGCTCAGCGCCGCCAGGGTTTCATCAGCCTCGGCACGATTGGTGAAGACACGGCTGTAAGACGCGGTGCAATCGGTGTTGTCCATGATAGTACCAACATCCATACAGCAGCAAACCGGGGTTTCATCAGCACTGCATTTACTCATAGCTCAATTTCCTCTGTATTCGCGCAGGGCGCGAGATAAACACGATGCTGATATTTTACGCCCCAGCGGTGGCTCTCTCCAGCCGTTAATGACGCAAAATGAGATAAGTGACCAATATCACACTAAAAAATGATCTAAAACAAAAACCACCCTTTTGAATGAGTCGAGATGGTCACATTTTTGCCAGCCAGATCTCGTTTCGTGAAACATATTTGAAAAACTTAATAAACAAACTTGCAACATCCCATCTGGTCCGACCTATACTCTCGCCACTGGTCTGATTTCTAAGTGTTACCGCAGACCCTACACTTCGCGCTCCTGTTACGGTATGTAACAATTATTGAATAAAAATAACTCAATGAGGTTATGGTCATGAGCCAGAAAACCCTGTTCAAAAAGACTGCGCTGGCAGTCGCAGTGGCAATCGTCTCAACGTCCGCCTGGTCCGCGGGCTTCCAGTTAAACGAATTTTCTTCCTCTGGCCTTGGCCGTGCGTATTCCGGGGAAGGTGCAATCGCAGATGATGCTGGTAACGCAAGCCGTAACCCTGCGCTTATCACCATGTTTGATCGTCCAACCTTCTCTGCCGGTGCGGTTTATATCGACCCGGATGTCAATGTTAACGGCAAATCCAATTTAACAGGACAAAGTGCTAACCAGGACAACATTGCGCCAAGCGCATGGGTTCCTAACATGCACTTTGTTATGCCAATCAACGATCAGTTCGGTTGGGGTGCATCTGTCACCTCCAATTATGGCCTGGCAACAGAATTTGGCGAAAACTATGCAGCCGGTATTTATGGCGGCAAAACCGATCTGCAAACCGTTAACCTTAACCTGAGCGGTGCTTATCGTCTTGATAGCAACTGGAGCTTCGGTTTAGGCTTCGATGCCGTTTACGCGAAAGCAAAAATTGAGCGCTATGCAGGTTCACTCGGCCCTGTACTGGCAAACCAACTTTCTGGGCGCGTTCCTCCATCCTATCTGGATGGAATCAGTTCTGCTGATGACCAAATTGCTCACCTGAAGGGTGACGAATGGGGATTTGGCTGGAACGCCGGTATCTTGTATGAACTGGATAAAAACAACCGCTGGGGCCTGACCTATCGTTCAGAAGTGAAAATCGACTTTGACGGCGATTATAAGAGTTCCATCAATCCGAGACTGAGCACGATCCTCGGAAATATGGGTCTGAGTGGACTTCCGGAAGGGACCGGCGGCAGAACCGAAAATGGTTCTCTGTCACTGCATCTGCCTGAGATGTGGGAACTGTCCGGTTATAACCGCGTTGCACCGCAGTGGGCTATCCACTACAGCCTGACCTACACCAGCTGGAGTCAGTTCCAGGAGCTGAAAGCCACTGGCGACAATGGTCAGACACTGTTCTATAAAGATGAAAGCTTCAAAGACGCTTATCGTATCGCATTGGGTACAACCTACTACTACGATAAAAACTGGACCTTCCGTACCGGGATTGCCTTTGATGACAGCCCTGTTCCTGCAGACAAACGTTCCATTTCCATCCCGGATCAGGACCGTCTGTGGCTGAGCGCAGGTTTGACCTATGCGTTTAATGAAGACGCGTCTGTCGATGTGGGCGCATCTTATATGCATGGTCAAAACGTTAACTTCACCGAAGGTGAAGGCCCAGCGGCTTACACCTTCCATTCTGAAGGTAAAGCCTGGCTGTTTGGTACGAACTTCAACTACGCGTTCTAACCACTCAGGGATCAAAAAAGGTGAGCATATTGCTCTAATGCCGATCAGTTAAGGATCGGTTGACCGATCCAGTGGCTGTGTAAGAATCCGGAAATGCTCACCCGTTTCCGGATTTTTTTATGCACACTGGACAGGCTCTTGATCTGGTATCCCGTTACGATTCTCTTCGTAACCCTATGACTTCTCTGGGCGAATATCTGGACCCGGAACTGATTTCCCGCTGTCCTGAAGAATCCGGAACCGTCACTCTGCGCAAGCGCCGCCTGCCGCTGGAAATGATGGTCTGGTGCATTGTCGGTATGGCGCTTGAACGTAAGGAACCTCTTCATCAGATCGTGAACCGGCTGGATATCATGCTGCCTGGCAGCGTCTGAGAAGTGAGGCCGTATGCCGCGTGTTCAGGCACTCTGGCATATCCGCACTGGTGTGGCCTGACCCTGCTGGCCGTCGATGGTGTGTTCTGGCGCACACCGGACACGGCAGAAAACGATATAGCCTTCCCTCGTCAGACGCATGCCGGGACGCCGGCACTCTCCCCGCAGGTCAAAATGGTCTGTCAGATGGAACTGACCCGTCATCTGCTGACGGCAGCGGCCTTCGGTACGATGAAAAACAGCGAAAGCAACTTATAGACCAGACAGGGGATAACACCCTGACGTTAATGGATAAAGGTTATTACTCACTGTGGCTGTTAAATGCCTGGAGCCAGGCAGGAGAGCACAGGCACGAAAAAAATGGCCGGAGCTGGGAGAAGAAATGACGGCCCGACTGCTGACGTTCACCCGCAAAGGAAAAATCGGCTATCTCCTGGCATCAATGACGGATGCCATGCGCTTCCCGGAGTCGTGCGGAATGGTCATGAGGATGTTAATGACGCTACAGGGGGCTTCACCGGGTCGTATCCCGGAACTGATGCGGGATATAGAGAGCATGGCGCAGATGGTAAAGCTACCGACAAGAAGGGAAAGAGCCTTCCCGAGAGGGGTAAAGGAAAGGCCCAGGAAGTATCCAAAAGCGAGTAAAAAGAGCCAGTCAGTTGCTTAACTGACTGGCATTAGAGCATATTGCTCACCTTTTTTATTTCTGACGTTATTTACTGCGAATCGATATCTTTTAATTCATTTTCGATCGCTTTCGCATTTGGATTCTCTTCCGGCTTCAGCTTGCCACCGCTGGCAATAAAATCATGATTCTGGAAGTAGGCTTCACGCACCATAATGTACGGGTCGGAAGACTGACGCAGCAAGCCGTCGGAATCGAGCAATTGCGCACGCGTTTCAATACCTTCAACAGTCCATTTACCCACCGACAGCGGCCATGTGAGCCATGACAACACCGGATAAAGGGTATCGACCATATCACCGCCATCATCACGCAGGGTAAAGCTGCCATAGAATGGCAACTGCACATACGGACCATAGCCCACGTCATAATGTCCCAACGTACTACCAAAGCGGTGCGGTTGCTCACGCTGCAGTTTCGGGTTTGCCATTCCAGCAACATCAATAAACCCGCCCATCCCTAGCAGGGTGTTAAGGAAGAAGCGGGTGAAATGCACCATCCCCTGATACGGATTACCTTGCAGGAAATAGTTCGCCATCACCGCTGGCTCTTCCAGGTTACTGGTGAAGTTACTCAGTCCATTACGTGCAGGCTGTGGAACGTAATCACGCCATGCAACAGCCACAGGACGAACCACATACGGATCCAGCACGTTGTAGTTGAAGTTGTACATGGTGCGGTTAAATCCTTCGAGAGGATCGGAGCGCCCCGTTTGCTCGCCGGAGCTGGCGCAGCCCACGAGCATAGTGATACCCAGCGCAAGCGCCGACAGCCGAAGTTTCATAAATATCTCCCTGTTCAGTATGGCTATCGTTGATTGCCATCCGTAACGGAGCGTCTGGCGCTCCGTCTGTAAACGTGCAAGTGATTGTAACAGCACGTTTAGCGATGTCTACGCACACCATTACGGGCAGTAACCACCGTCACTCTGATCTCAGCATAGCCTGCTTTTTGATTTCGTTTCGCCAGCAATTTTATATTGGCTTTGAAAGAGATGTATCACGATTGTTGCCATTCCCGGGAATTTAAGAGCATCCCCACGGGTTATCCGTAAAAAATCGCTACCCTTAATAGCAAGACCACCTTGCCCGGAGCTGTGATGAAGGAAATTCGTGAAGCGAAAATCGGCGAACAGAGTGAAGACCGTGAAGTCGAGAGCGAAGAGAAAAATCGAGGGGAGAAAATAGAAGTCGATGAAGACCGCCTGCCCTCCCGCGCCATGGCGATTCATGAACATATTCGACAAGAGGGTGAAAAAGAGCTGGAGCGTGATGCCATGGCATTGCTGTGGTCAGCGATTGCAGCGGGGCTCTCTATGGGGGCATCGCTGCTTGCAAAAGGGATATTTCATGTGCAACTGGACGGTGTGCCTGGCGGTTTTTTACTGGAAAACCTCGGGTACACGTTCGGCTTTATTATTGTCATCATGGCACGCCAGCAACTGTTTACCGAAAACACCGTCACTGCCGTATTGCCAATAATGCACAACCCTACCGCCGGGAATATCACCTTGCTGATGCGCCTGTGGAGCGTGGTATTACTGGGAAACCTGATTGGTACTGGCATTGCCGCCTGGGCCTTTGGGTATATGCCAATTTTTGATGAAGCCACCAGGGATGCCTTTGTGAAAATCGGCATGGATGTGATGAAAAACACCCCCTCCGAAATGTTTGCTAACGCGATTATCTCAGGCTGGATTATCGCCACGATGGTCTGGATGTTCCCATCCGCGGGCAGCGCGAAAATTGTGGTGATTATTTTAATGACCTGGCTTATTGCCCTGGCCGACACGACACATATCGTCGTGGGGACAGTTGAAGTGCTCTATCTGGTCTTCACGGGTACTGTCCACTGGTTCGATTTTTTCTGGCCTTTCGCACTTCCTACACTGGCAGGCAATATTTGCGGCGGAACCTTTATTTTTGCGCTGTTAAGCCACGCACAGATCCGCAATGACATGTCAAACAAGCGCAAAGCCGAGCGTAAAGCGCAGGAAGCTGATGTTAAATCGGCAAAAAAATCGCCCTGAGTGGCGACACTTTAAGCAGTCGGGCGGTGATGAGCTTAACGCTAAGTCTAAATAACGCTATACTCGTGCCGCTTCGTCCCCTTAGTTAAATGGATATAACGAGCCCCTCCTAAGGGCTAGTTGCAGGTTCGATTCCTGCAGGGGACACTTTAATCTTCTCCACCCCCCTCTAATACACACCATACGGGTGTTGGGCCAACAAACCTCACCAACGAATGATCCCTGGCTTCCCTCTAAATATGTCCATGTAACGTTCGTTATCATCACCAGATGTTCAGGTGAGTATATGACCGTAATCAATACCGAATTCAACAGTAAAGAGCGCCTGTCTTGGCGCTCTTTCAACGTTGACTTATCCTGCCCGCGCAAAGGCGGCAGCTTCCGTAATTAATGCATCATCCGGACGAACACCGGTATACATTTCGAACTGTTCAACGGCCTGCAACGCAATGACCTCCGCCCCGCTAATGGTCTTTTTACCCATCCGCTGGGCCAGCATAATCACGGGTGTTTCTGGCGGCAGGGCGACAACATCAAAGATCACGCTGGCCGTTTCAACCATCGACTCACTGTAGGCTAAATCATTGCTCTGCTTGCTGCCAGCCATGCCGACAGGGGTGACATTGACCAAAATATCGCAGGCAATGCCTTCTGGTAACGGCTGCCACTGAAAACCATACTGCTTAGCCAACGCCAGGCCACTTTCCCGGTTACGGGCGGCAATGATGACATCACGAAAGCCCGCATCGCGAAATGCGGCAATCACGGCCTTCCCCATCCCGCCGCTGCCGCGAATCATGACACGTGCGGAGGTATCAAGCTGGTGGTCCTCAATCAGGCTTTTTACGGCAATATAGTCGGTATTGAATCCAGTCAACCTGCCGTTGTCATTTACGATAGTGTTCACGGAATCAATAACGTTCGCCGACGGATCGATAGCATCAAGAAACGGCATGCAACTCTCTTTGAATGGCATGGAGACGGCACAACCCCGGATCCCCAGCGCACGCACACCTTTTACTGCCGCCTCGATGTCCTGGGTAGTAAAGGCCTTATAGATAAAGTTCAGCCCCAGCTTTTGGTACAAATAGTTATGAAAGCGCGTGCCAAAATTACCGGGCAGGCCAGCAAGCGACATACACAACTGAGTATCACGGTTAATCATCTTAAATCTCCCTGGCAGAGGACAATAAATACTGTTCAGCTTCCTTAGACCAGACCCCTTGATGGCGCGCCAGAATGGCACTCAGTTCAGGATCCTCAATCTGGGTTAATGCGGTGAGCGGTAATGATTTACCGGTATAGACTAATTTTTTCCCACCACCGACTTCAGGCAGCACCAGCGTGGTTTCTCCTGCGGCATTCAGCCCCAGAATATGGGTAACCACTTTTGCAGCCTGCACTTTCTTCTCTTCTATCAGCTTAACCGCTGCGCGCATATCATCGGTGTTGCCGCCAGAAGTACCGACATAGTGGGTAAAGGCATAATGGACGTCGTAAAAGTTAATTGCCGCGCTGAAGTTTTTATCCTGCGGACCCGCAAAAAAGTTCAGGCAACCATCAGCAGCAAGGAGGGAAGAGGCCAGCGTGACCAGTTGTTCGTTAGGCACGAACACAAAAATATCGTCAAAGCCATGCCCACCACTGAGGGCCATCAGCGTGTCATGTGCAGCATCCTGCGCATGAAGGTAGTGGATCAGCGTCTGCGGTTCAGAAGGATAATGTTTTCTGGCATAGCTCAGCTTAGCGTTATTGGTATCGGTCACAATCAGTAACGATGGATTAACCGGGCCATGCAGCGCGTAGTCGATAGCCAGCAGCCCCATAGGTCCTGTGCCTCCCAGGATGAGAGTCCGCCCCTGAGGACGAATGCCCATTTTGTGATTGTAAGATCCCTCCTCCAGATGATAGTTGGCGTTGAATGCGCCAATCACACAGGAGAGCGGCTCAACCAGCGACCCTTCGAAGTAGGTTTCCCCTTCGTACGCCAGCAAGCAATCCTGCTCCATCACGTCATCGGGAATCAACACATGGGTCGCCTCTCCTCCCACCCACGGGAAAGAGTAGCCGGGGCAATCAGGGCGATCCGGCAGTTGAAGATTCGCCTGAATGACATAGCGTTGACCCGGCTGGAACTTATGCTGCCACTTTTTCCCAACCGCTATAATGTCGCCGCAGAATTCATGGCCGATGATGATCGGGTTCGTGGCGATATCATCCGGCACTTTTTTATGATTCTCGCCCTGATTCGCCTCTTTCCAGGACGAGAGGCACAGGCTGTCTGTAACCACCGTAGCCAAAATCTCATCGTCCTGCATTTCAGGAAGTTCGAACGTTTCCAGACGAAGATCGCGTTTGCCATAAAGGCGTAAAGCTGTTGTTTGCATTGTACCACCTCAGTTTTACAGGAGCTCCGGCTTAACACCGGGGCAGATAATCAGGACAAGAAGCCCAGCGCATTACCGATAATCCCCAGACCAAACAGGGCAAAAATCAGCCATACCGGGTTAATTTTTTTGTTAAGCAGGCGCACCATCAACAGCGTCAGCCCCAAAGCCAGCAGCCCAGGGCAGAGCTGATCGAGAATGTTCTGCACCGTCATGGTGACGGTGGTATCACCCGCGCCGGGCGTTTGTGACACCACAAGCGGTACATTGATGCGGGTCCATTTGGTCACCAGCACACCCATCACAAACAGACCGAGAATCGATGCGCCTTCAGTCAGTTTTTGCAGCAGATTGCCGCCCATATCGCTGACAATATTGACCCCTTTGCTGAAGCCTATTTGCAGGCCATACCACTTCATTGCCAGACGCACTGCATTGAAAATAAAGAAAAACAACAGCGGGCCGAGAATATTTCCAGACAGCGCTAACGACGCACCAAGCGCGGCAGTTATTGGCCGCAATGTACCCCAGACAAGCGGATCACCAACGCCTGCCAGCGGCCCCATCAGGCCCACCTTGATACCGTTGATCGCACCATCATCAATCTCCGCACCGTTCGCGCGCGCCTCTTCCATCGCAGCCGTGACACCAATCACCGGCCCGCAAACGGCTGGTGTGGTATTGAAGAAAACGAGATGGCGTTTGAGGGCTGCCACCTGATCCTCTTTCAGGGGGTACAGTCGCTTGATGGCAGGGATCATGTCGTAGCAAAAGCCCAGCCCGTGAATGCGCTCAAAATTGAACGACGCCTGCTGCAGATTGGAGCGGACAAACATGCTAAACAGGTCAGATTTGGTCAGTTTTTTCTGTTCCATGATGGACTCCGTTAATCGTCAAGCTGGTCAAGGGCGGTGGCTGAAGTGGCCTGTACTTGCGGCCCGGCTTTACGCCACTGGGGATTCAACTGTATGTAGACCAGCGCAATAATCACGCCGATGCCGCCGAAGGCCAGCAGACTGAAGTCGAGATATCCCCCCGCGATAAAACCGAGGAAGAAGAAGGGCATCAGGTATTTCACGCCCATCATGCGCAGTACCATGGCGTAGCCCACAACGACAATAAAACCACCGGAAATCTGTAAACCGCGCGTAACGAATTCCGGGATGGCGTTCAGCATATTGCTGACCATGTCGGCACTGACAAATAACGAGACAATCAAGGCGGGTATGGCGACGCGTAGTGCCTGAACACCCAGAGCAGAAACGTGAAGGATATCAATGGTGTTAAAGCGCGCCTCTTCAGCGGCTTTATCCGCCGCATGCTGGAATACCACAGTGATGGTTCGCGCGAAAACGGTCAGCACCTGGCCTGCCGCCGCGACCGGAAGGGCAATAGCAATACCAGTCGCAATACTCTGCTGTCCGACGATAACCAGAATAGCGGAGATAATACTGGCCAGCGCTGAATCCGGTGACTGTGCAGCGCCGACATTCATCCAGCCGAGTGCGATCAGTTCCAGCGTACCGCCCAACATAATCCCGGTTTTTAAATCTCCGAGAATCAAGCCAATAACAGTACAGGCGATAAGTGGGCGATGAGTCTGAAACTCATCCAGCACACTGCCCATTCCGGCAATACAGGAAAATATAAAAATAGCGATAATTTGTAGGGTACTGATTTCCATAATATAGAACCTTTTAAGTGTGTTCATCCCTGCCTGTTACGGCATTGACATGTTGTCTTTGAGGCTGCATCCCGGCAGGTTTAATTTCCTCATCCCGACATTGCTATGCTTCCGGGATTCGTTAATGTTCCCTCGCGACATATCCAGAATGGCGACATATCATAAATACAGGCACTTTTATTTATTCAGCGAATGACTGTTCTTTTATTTTTTCGAGAATATTAACCGAAGGGTCAGAGGCAACAACGCGTAAATCCAGCTTCACACCAAGCCTATCCAGTTCACGAAATGCATTAACATCGTTACCATCCAAAGAAACAGCCTTCGTTAATTGTTTTTTCCCAGGCCGCCAGGCCATACCACCTATATTTAGCGTCGTAATTTCTACGCCCAGCCTCACCATAGATAACGCATCCTGTGGGTTGGTAAATAAATAAAAGACAGTATCATTTTTATATTGAGGGTTATGATAGACCGCCACTGCCTTTTCAATATTCA